>NZ_JBIAIV010000047.1:0-65854 GCF_042871645.1 Streptomyces sp. NPDC005774
CGACACGTCATCCGTCAGCCGCCTCGCGGCCCCACCCTCAGCTCGCTCCACCCGAAGATCATCACATGTAGATCGTTAACTCATGGCCATTGGGGGCAACCCCGAGTCCGGCAGCCACGAAAGCGAATGCCGTCTGTGGCGTGGAGACTTCGAGGACTTCGAAGGATTCATCGTCCGCCAGGGCTTCCTCCGCGGCGTCAGGCATACCCGAGAAGGCATGAATCCGGGACGGCAGAATCCAGCGCCCCCACCCTTTTCCGTCAGGATGTGACTCCTGCGCACGATACCGGGGCACGGCGAGCTTGATGCCGATGTCCATAATGGGATACCAATCGCAGATGTCTGCGACGAATCCAGCGAATTGCGCGGGGCCGAACGGGACGCAGCCCATATCCAATTCGCCGCTCCGGATCTTCTGCACGATGACATCGGGAGTGACATCGGCCAGGCTGACGCGCGCGCTCGGGGCCTGTTCGAGGAACTCCGCCAGTACATCGGCGATGATCTCGTTGATGACCATGGGTTCCACGCCGACGCGCAGGTCTCCGACCGCGCCCTCGCCCATCAGCTTCAGCGTCTCCACGACTCGATTCCGGTCGGCGATCAGACGCTCACCCCTGGAGACCAGGTGAAGTCCGGCCTGGGTGGGGTGAACGCCCTTCGCCGTCCGCTCGAGCAGCCGCACTCCGAGCTCCAGCTCCAACTTGGCGATGGCGTGGCTCACCGGCGGCTGCGTCATGTTCAGATTTTTGGCGGCCTGTGAAACCGACCCCGCCTCGACGACGGCTCTGAAGTACTCGAGTTGACGAAAATCCATGCACCCACATTTCAATTGACCTCGAGGAATGTCAACATATGGGCGGCCGACCGGAGAGGACTGTACGGGTGTCTTGTGAATCGCGGGTGGTACGCGGGCCGATCGGGCTCGTTGATTCAGCCCGGATCCACCGGCTTGATTGTGGTGTGATCGGTTCGGGGTCGTGCAGGGCGTGTCGGGGTTGAGTTGCGGATTCGGGCGTGGGGTGGCTGCTGGTCTGCCCAGCCTTTCCACTTTTCCGCAGGTCTCGGGCCCTTTCGGGCAGGTCGGTCGGGGAGTGTCAGAGGGCTGGTGGCGCGTGCACGGTGCTGAAGAGTTGGGTGAAGTCCGTGCTCCAGGGCCAGCGTTCGGGCAGGTGCAGGGTGAGGCGGCGGGCCGAGCGGGCCAGGCGGGCGGGCACGTTGATCAGGTGGTCACGGATGGCGGCGGTGGTCGCTCTGGCATGGAACGTGTCGGCCAGTGCGCCGGCGGCGCGGGTCAGGTTGTGCGCCAGGGCTGCCAGGGTGAGCCAGGCGGCATTGGCCTGGAAATGCCCGGAGGGTGCGTGGGCGAAGGCGCTGTTCTTGACATCCGCGATCACCTGCTCGACGACAGCGTGCCGTCGGTGATCACGCTCGGCATCGTTCAAGGAGAGCGGGGAGTCGGTGAACGCGGCGTGGTAGCGCCAGGTGTCGAACAGCGTGCCCTGTCCGGCGGGGACGGCTTCGGCGCTCAGGCGTTTGACGCGGCGCACGATCAGGCGGGCGGTGACCTGCTGCTTCTTCGGTTTGGACGTGAAGGCGGTGTAGCCGGTCTCGGCTATCTCGGCGTCGGAGATCCAGCACTGGCCCTCCTCGTCCCAGACTGCCTTGGGGTACTTGATCGGCGTCCAGGCGTCTTCGTCGATGCGGGCGATGGCGGCCTTGACGGAGGCGTTCATCCGCACGGTGATGGAGAACCGCGCGCCCAGCGCCCGGCAGGAGTTGACGACATCGGCGCCGTAGAACGCCGAGTCCGCGCGCATCACCAGCAGGCCGCTCGCGCCGCAGGCGCGAGCGGTGCGGATGGTCTCGGCGACGAACGCTGCCGCCCCGCGCGCGGAGTTCGATGGTCCCTTGCGCAGCCTCGTGGCGGCGATCACTGGGGCGGCCAGGGGTGTGGAGACGATGCCGAGCAGCGCGTTTAGGCCCTTGACCTTGCTGTATCCGTAGCCGGCGCCCTGTTTGGCGTAGCCGTAGGTGCGGCGGATGGTGTCATCGATGTCCACGTAGGCGACCTGGTCCGCGCCGGGCAGCAGCGGGGCGTGACGGGCCAGTTCGGGAAGGAACCGGCGGGCCACAGCGTGCAGTTGCTTCACATGCCCGTGCGTGAAGGAACGCAGAAACGACCCCAGCGTGGATGGGGCCCGCACACCGGAGAACAGGCGGCCCATCGCGCCGTGTCGTAGCCGGTGCATGTCATCGATACTGTCGGCGCCCGCGACCATGCCGCCCACCAGCGACATCACTTTCGCCGCGGGGAAGGCACCGGTGCCGTCCTTCGAGGCCGGCAGACGAATGCACTCCCCGACCAGTGCGGGCAGACCGCACCGCTCGGCCAGCCGCACCACCGGCTCCAGGCCGCCGTACGCGATCAGGTTCGGGTCGTCGAACGCGGATGAGACCGCCGCTGCGGCATGGGAAGATTGCATCTCGGAAGTGCCTTGCTGATCGTGCCTGATGTGGTCCTAGAGAAACCCCATCATCGCAGGTCACAAGGCACTTCTTCGTTCCCCGAGAAACTGTCCACAGACATCAAGCCGGTGGATCCAGGTTCAGAAAGGGAAGTCCTTGAAAACGCCGCCTCTGATGGTCATCACCTCAGCCCGATGTCGTCCTGGTGACCACCGAGGCAGCCGGCGAGGCCCGAACCGAACGCAGCCCTTTGAGGCTCCGCTCTCCCGTGACCACTCTCCCTCGACCTCGGACTCAAGTGCGAAGCCGTCCGGCGGCGGGTAGGTGCACGTGCCGGTTGACCTCGCCGGGGCCGACACCTCAAAAGCGGACACGGACGACGGTGGACCACGTCATCCACCGTCCCCCTGCCCGCTCGCGTTCGTCGCCATGTATCGGGGTGGGATCTGCAACGGCGACATGCTGACGCGCTGCGCGGCGATCACACGCGGCCGGGCCCGGCCGGGACACGCATGTCCGACCGGGCCCGGCTCGTCACCTCCGCGTTCGCGTCAGCGGCGGGTGCCGCTCACAGCAGTCCGTCCCACATCTGCTCCAGCAGCACCGACCACCAGCTCTCCGGCGAGCCGAGCGCCGCGGGATCCAGCGCCGCCAACTGCATCTGGAAGTCGACGGTCCAGCGGCCCGCCTGCTCCTGGTTCAACCCGAACCTCAGCCGCCACATCCGCCCCAGCAACGCCAGGCAGCGGGCGAACTCCGGCAGCCCCGTGTTCACGAACTGCGGCGGTACCGGCACACCCCCCGGCCCCGCCTCCACCGGCACCGCGACGATGTTCGCCGTGCCGTACTGCACACAGACCGCCTTGCCGAAGTCGCTGCCCATGACGAGGTACGAGCCCGCGTCCGAGGCGGGCTGCACACCCCGTTCCACGGCCAGCTCCGCCAGCGTCGGCACCGGACGCCCCGGCTGGGCCTGCGTCCAGAAGAAAGGACCCACGTCCAGCGGCAGTCCGGCGGCCACCAGCGTGTGCGCCACGACCGGCGGCACACCCTGCCGGGACACCGCCTGCTGCTCGAACCGGAACACCCCCGTCCCGAACGCCCCCGCCAGCTCCTGCCCGATGACCTCCGGCGGAACCGGCGGCACCGGTTGCACCGGCGTCAGCGGCGCGCGCACCGGCGCCGGACGGGCCGGCCCGTCCGCCACCTGATGCAACTCACCCTGATGAACGAGCAGTTGCTGCATGCCCTGCTGGCGGCTCGCCTGATCGGTGCCGTACGGCGCAATGTTCGTGATCCGTGCCTGCGGCCACTGCTCCCGGATCATCCGCGCACAGTACGCACCCGGAAGCTCGCACGACTCCAACTCCGTGTGCAGTTCCAGCACCTGATTCGGCGGCACGTTCATCGCCCGCAGCTCGTGGAAGATCTGCCACTCCGGGTGCGGCGTGCCCGGCGCCGAACGCCGGATCAGCTGCTGCTCGGAACCGTCCTGCGCGCGGTAGCGCAGCACGGCCTGATAGCCGGGGCCGACCGTCGGCTGCCCGACCGGCTGCGGCGGATAGCCGTACGTCGGCGGTCCGCCGGGCCCGGGTACACCCGGCGGCACCGCACCCGGCATCCCGCCGGGCATCCCGGGTGGTCCGGGAGGCGGAGGCACACCCGGACCACCGGGGGCCGACGGTGGCGGCATACCGGGCCCACCGATCGCGGGGCCCGCCAGCACGGTCTCCGCGTGATGCACGGTGCCCCGCCCGCCCGCCGGGGCACCGGGGGCACCGGGAGCAGCCGGAGTCCCCGGGGCGCCAGGAGCACCGGGAACGCCAGGAGGCTGGGGCGCACCGGCACCCGGCCGGCCGGGGTCGGCGAACATCGTCACCGCGTGATGGACACCACCGGGCGGCGTACCCGGCGCGGGCGGAGCACCGGGCGGGAACGCCGGGGCACCGGGCGGCTGCGGGCCGCCCGTCGAACCTCCCGGGCCCACTGGGCTGTTGAAACCGCCGAGGCCGTTGGACCCCGGGGACGACATCATCTGCGTCGGTACGTACCCGCCCGCCGGAGCGCCCTGCCCGCCGGGGCCCGACGGGGGCGACGACGGAGGCGGCGGCGTACCCCCCGGGCGCACGCCCGGCGTACCCGGGGCACCCGGGGGAGGAGGCATCGTCGGGCCCGAGGGGCGGCGCGGCGGAGCCGCCTTGCTGGTCGCCGCGTCGGCGATGTCCGCGGCGCTCGATGCCGCCGGAGTCTGCGGCCCGCCCGGCGCGCCATAAGGAGTCTGCGGCGCGTCCGCGTCCGGGAACGCCGGTGTCAGCGCCGTAGGCGGCAGCCGGCTGCCCCCCGACATCAGCGCCGTCGGAGCGTTCGAAGCCGACGCCGGTGGCGGCGGAGTGTCGTCGTCGGACTGGCTCAGCGGCGGAGCGGAAACGGTGACCGGAAGCGGCACCGAACCGCCCTCGCCGGCGTTCGTGTCCGTACCGGCCCACGGCGTCGCCCCGGCCGGTCCACCCGGAGTGCCCGCGCCGGCCCCTGCCGGGGAGTCACCCCCGGCAGCAGGCCAGGGAGTACCGCTCCCGGGCGCCACCGGCGCGCCCGGCGCACCCGGTACCGGGGTCCCGGAATCACCCGCACCGGAGCCGCCGGACGCACTGGACGCACTGGACGCACTCACCGTACCGGCCGTACCGGACGCACCCGCCGAACCGGACCCACCGGCCGTGCCGGCCGAACCGCCCGACGTCTCCCCGCGCCGGTCCGGAATCCCCAACCGGTCCGCCGCCTCCTGCAACCACTCCGGCGGACTCAGCAGGAACGACGTCTGGTTCAGATCCACCCGCGCCGGAGCCGCCGGCGCCGGTTCGGCCGCCGCGTCCGTACGGGCGTACTCCTCCTCGTAGCGGCGGATCACCTCGCCCACCGCCAGGGCGGGCCACAGCGTCGCCTCGCCACTGTCCCGGGCGATCACCAGCCGCTGCGCACCGCCGTCCGAACGCGGCCCGTCCCCGCGGTCCTCCGCCCACACCACGAACCCGAGTCCGAACTCCCGTACCCGCACCTCACGGTGCTGATACGACGGCACATCCCCGTTGATCCACTCCTCCGCACGCTCCTGCGCCTGCGCGAACGTCACCATCGCCGGACCTCACTCCCCCGCAGCAACCGGAACGACCTGCGCGAAGCCGCCGTCCACCATCAGATTCGCCACCGTCTCCAGCTCCGGCGGCGACCCCGCCAGACGGGCCAGGAACGCGTCGAAGTCGTCCCCGCACGGCAGCAGCAGCCGCTCCACCCGCTCCGCCGGCGGCCACGACGGATCCACGTCCCGCGCGTCGTCGTAAGCGCAGAACCACACCGAACCCGTCCGGTCGCCCCGCACCTTCACCGCCAGCAGACCGCCCTGGACGAAACCGACGCCCAGATAGTCCTTGGTGAGGTGATCACGCAGGCACTTGTTGACGTACACCAGGTCGTTGACCGCGGCCTCGTCCCGCACCGTGAAGAACGGCTGGTCGACCAGCAGGCCCAGTTCGGCGTCCAGCGCCGTACCCACCGGCGCGCAACCGCCCGCCGCCTTCAGGAACGACCGGTACGCGCCGGGCAGCCGGTAGCCGAGATCCTCCTCGACGTTCAGCACCTGGGCCTCGCTCACCGCCGGCCCCGACTTCGGCAGCCGGAAATGCGCCGGGCGCGTCTCCTGCAGCGGCCGCGTGCCCCGCTTCTCCTGGTCCACGCCCGACGTCACCACACCACCGTGGTGCCGCAGCAGCGCCTTCACCTCGACCGGCACCAGCTCCAGCCGCCGCGACGCCACCACGTGATGCCACGTCCAGCCGTGCGGCGTCGCCACCGCCGGCACCGTGCCCCACAGCTCATGACCGGTCGCCGCGAGCGCCGCGTTCGCCGACACGTAGTCCGTCAGCCGCAGCTCGTCGACACCGAATCCCTCAGGCGGCTCCGCGATCTCCACCGTCGCACGCGCGTACGGCGAGAAATCGGGGTAACCGCGCTCGTCCACCCGTACCCCTCTCGGGTGACGGGCCGCCCGCACCGGATCCGGGAAGTGCACTACCTGCCCGGAATAGGCCGCATTCGGCGGCACGGCTCTCTGCCCGAGCCGACCTGTCGTCATGGCGGTTGCCCCCTGCGGCACTCTGTACGACCCGCACCGACCACCATCGTGCCGTTACGGAACGTATTCGACTGTCACGTCTGTTTCGACTGCTTGCCGCCGCCCTTCCCACCGGCGCCCCGTACGTCGTTCGCACGGATCACCGCAGGAATCGCGACACCAACAGCCTATGCGGTACGACGGCACCGGTCACCGGTCACCGGCCGCCCACCCCTCCGGTTCCGTGACCAAACGTCACCCTCCCGTGACAGCACGCCCGAACCTGGGCGTGTCGCCCCGCCCCAGCTTCCCCATCAGCCACGCCATTTGGCACCCTGTGACCTTCCGGGGGATGCACAGGAGGGGAATGCGATCATGAACATGACTCAAACAGGGGCACCGGCAGGACACGCCGCCGACCCCCACACCGGCGACCCCCGCATCGGCTGGAGCAGCACCGACACCGCCCGCACCCCCCTCCTCCGCCACCGCCGCGACGGCATTCTGCCCACCATCGCCGCCGCCCTCTCCATCCGCGGCGCCACCCTCACCGGCACCGCCGCCCGCGGCGACACACCCCCCGACCTGCACCCCCTCGTCCAGGACCTCCTCGACACCCTCACCAGCGGCCAACGCGACCGCTTCACCGGCCGCTGCGCCGAAACGATCCTCATCTCCCGGCACCTCACCGCCGCCGACGCCACACGCAGCAAACGCGCCGCACGCAAACCCATGACCAACGGTGAAGCACGCAAAGCGCTCAAACACACCAAACTCACCGCCCGCCACATCCGCGAGGACGGCGACCCCCTCCACGGCACCTACGCCGCACCCTGCCGCGCCTGCACCACCCTCGCCACCCACTTCGGCGTCCGCATCATCGACCCCCGATGACCCCGGACGACCCGACCCGGTGAGCGATTCCGTACACCCGACCCGTACCAACCCCTGACACCCACCCACCCCTCGACCACCCTCCGGCCGGCCACCCCCTCACCCTCCACCGGCCGCACCACCACGACGAACGAACGGCAGATGCGCACCGACCGCACCCCCTCCCCCAACCACCCGGCCCCACCCGAGCCAGGGGGAACCTCACACCGCTTCCCCGACCCCGTCGCCGCCGTCCTGCGCACCGCCGGCTGGCAACCGGGACGCTGGGACATCAAGCAAGCCGAAGTCTGGGCCGACACCCTGCGCGACCACACCTCACCCGCAGGACACCGCCACACCGTCTTCCCCGCCGCCGTCGAAGCCTGGGCCGAATTCGGCGGACTCCACATCACCCCCACCGCCCCCGGCCGCCAACTCGCCCCCGCCACCCTCCACCTCGACCCCCTCCACGGCCTCCACATGGCCCGTACCCTCGGCGACCTCGGCCGCGCCCTCGACACCGACGTCTGCCCCCTCGGCGCCGACCCCGCCACCCACACCCTCGTCGCCATCGACACCGAAGGCCGCGTCTACGCCCTCGACCACACCGGCGACTGGTACCTCGGCCACCACATCGATCAGGGCCTCAGCGCCCTCATCACCGGCACCGAACCCGCCCGTCTCACCACAGGCTGACCGCACACCGGACACCAGGCCGCAGGCACCGGGCACCGGGCACCAGGCACCAGGCACCAGGCACCAGGCACCAGGCACCAGGCACCACCGGACACCACGCCCTCCGGCCGCCCTGCCCACCACCCCGCCCCGACGCGCCCCCTACGACGCCGGAATCACCGCCGACACCCGGAAACCCCCCGCATCCGTCGGCCCCGACACAAACACCCCACCCAGCGCCGACACCCGCTCCTTCATCCCCACCAAACCGTTCCCCCCCGACGGCAACCGCGCCGACGACCCGGCCTCCGGCGGCGACTCGTTCTCCACCTGCATCGCGATCTCCGACACCCGATGCGCCAGCCGCACATACGTCTTCGCCCCCGGCGCATGCTTGTGCACATTCGTCAAAGCCTCCTGCACCACCCGGTAAGCCGTCGACTCCACCTCCCCCGCATACGACCGGTCCTCCCCCTCCACCGACAGAGCCACCACCATCCCCGCAGCCGCCGACTGCCCCACCAGCTCATCGATCTCCGACAGGCTCGGCCCCTCGCCCCCGGCCCCCCGAGCCTCGTCCACCGCCCGCGACGCCGCCGCGGCAGCCGCCGCACCCACCGCCGCCAACGGCACCGACGCCCCAGCACCCCGCCCCGCGCCGTCCCCACCGGACCGCAGCACCCCGAGCATCTCCCGCAACTCCGTCAACGCCTGCCGGCCCATGTCCCCCACCAGCGCGGCGTTCTTCACCGCCTTCTCCGGATCCTTCCGCGCCACCGCCTGCAACGCCGCCGCGTGCACCACCATCAGACTCACCCGATGCGCGACCACGTCATGCATCTCCCGCGCGATCCGCGTCCGCTCCTCACCCCGCGCCCACTCGGCCCGCTCCTCGGCCCGCTCGGCCAGCAACTGGAGCTCCCGCTCCAGACTGTCCGCCCGCTCCCGCAGACTCTCCATCAACCGCCGCCGCGCCCCCACATACAGCCCCAGCAGCACCGGCGGCGCGGTGAGCCCCAACGACGTCGTGACCGACGCGAACGGAAGGAACCAGTCCCCCAGGTCCAACTCCCCCCGCACCATGTCCTGCCGCACCCGCACCAACGTCACGATGAACGTCCCCACCAGCGACATCCCCGCCAGCGACGCGATGATCCGGCGCGGCAGCTCCGACGCCGCCAGCGTGTACAGGCCCACCAGGCCCATCAGGAAACCCATCTGGGCCGGCGTGATGGCGATCACCACCAGCACCACGGCGATCGGCCAGTGCCGCCGCACCAGCAGCACCGAACCTGCCAGCAACCCGAACACCACACCCGCGGCCACCGGGATCCCCGCGTCCCGCGCGAACGGAATTCCCTCCAGCCCGCACTCCAGCGCGGACACCACCGCAAGGCCCACATCCAGCACGGCACTGCGCCGCCTGTCCCACCACCACGGCCCTCCACGAGCCGTCACATCATCTTCCCCCGTCGTGGTCATGCCTCCAGCCTACGGGCGCCCGGTGCCGGTTTTCCGGGGAGTTTCCCCGACCGACCCCCACCACGTTCCGTGACCGTTCGGCCGCGATACGCCCCGAAATCCCTCGAACTACTGAACCGCACACCGTTCGACCCCGGAAGCAGACATTCCGCCCGGACGGTATGCATGTGACACACGCACCAGGCAAATACGCCGACTTCGACGGACTGCGGGACCAGGCGGTGGCGCTGCGACGGGCGGGCTACAGCCTCCGGCAGATCCGCGACGAGCTGAAGATCCACAACAACGACATCCTCAACCGGCTGGTGAAGGGCGAACCGCCACCGCAGTGGACGAAGCGCCCGCGCGCCAAGGACGACCTGCGGGCCAGGGCGCGTGAACTGCGACTCCAGGGCTGGACCTACGACCAGATCGAGATGGAACTGGGCTGCTCCAAGGGCTCGATCTCGCTGTGGGTACGGGATCTGCCGAAGCCAGAACGGCGCGACCCAACCGAACAGGCCAAACTGGCTGCGCGCAAGCGCTGGGAACATGAGCTGACGGTGCGGGACGAGAAGCGACAACGGACGAAGACGGCTGCCGCCGAGGAGATCGGCACCATGACCGCACGCGAGCTGCTCGTCACTGGTATCGCCCTTTACTGGGCTGAATCGAAGGACAAGCCCTACGCCAGGCGTGAAAGCGTGCAGTTCGTCAACAGCGACCCCGGCGTGATTCGCATCTTCCTGGCTTGCTGGACCTGTTGGACGTGGATCGCGACCGCCTGCGGTACCGGGTCATGATCCACGTGACAGCCGACGTCGAGGGTGCTGAGAGGTACTGGGCCGGCCTGGTGGGGACCGACGTCTGCCAGTTCCAGAAGACGACGATCAAGAAGCACAATCCCAAGACAGTCCGCAAGAACGTGGGCGAGGACTATCGCGGTTGCTTGGTGATCAGAGTCCTGCAGAGCGCGGATCTGTACCGCCGGATCGAGGGCTGGTGGAACGGAATCGTCCTTGGCAGCTCGCCAGGCTCCGGTAAGGTCTGATGCAGCAATCCGCCGTAGTGTAATTGGCAGCACGGCACCCTTTGGAGGTGTTCGGTCTAGGTTCGAGTCCTAGCGGCGGAGCTGCCAGCGGGCCCCGACCTCCAGGTCGGGGCCCGCACTCATGTCCACCCACGACCACCCCGGTATCCTGCGGATGTCCCCTCCCCACTTACAGCCGAAGGGCATCCTTGTGAGCGCCAATCGCCCGGCAGCCGTCGTCGTTCTCGCAGCGGGTGAGGGCACCCGTATGAAGTCGGCCACCCCGAAGGTCCTGCACGACCTCTGTGGCCGTTCCCTGGTGGGTCATGTGCTGGCCGCCTCCGGTGAGCTGGAGCCGGAGAACCTGGTCGTCGTGGTGGGGCACGCCCGCGAGCAGGTGGCCGCGCACCTCGCCGGCATCGCCCCCGACGCCCGTACCGCGGTGCAGGCGGAGCAGAACGGCACCGGGCACGCGGTGCGGATGGGGCTGGAGGAGCTGGGCGGTTCCGTGGACGGGACCGTGGTCGTGGTCTGCGGTGACACCCCGCTGCTGACCGGTGAGACGCTGCGCCGGCTTTCGGCCACGCATTCCGCGGACGGGAACGCGGTGACGGTGCTGACGGCCGAGGTGCCGGACGCGACGGGGTACGGGCGGATCGTGCGCGACGCGGCCTCGGGTGCGGTGACCGCGATCGTGGAGCACAAGGACGCGACCGAGGAGCAGCGGGCGATCCGGGAGA
Organism: Streptomyces sp. NPDC005774; assembly: GCF_042871645.1. Lineage (NCBI taxonomy): Bacteria > Bacillati > Actinomycetota > Actinomycetes > Kitasatosporales > Streptomycetaceae > Streptomyces > Streptomyces sp. NPDC005774. The sequence goes on from NZ_JBIAIV010000047.1 coordinate 11,357, forward strand.
TCAATTCGGGTGTGTTCGCGTTCGACGGCCGGTTGCTGGCGGACGCGCTGAAGCGGGTGCGGACGGACAACAGCCAGGGCGAGGAGTACCTCACCGATGTCCTCGGCATCCTGCGCGAGGCGGGGCACCGGGTGGGTGCGTCGGTGGCAGTCGACCACCGGGAGATCGCGGGGATCAACAACCGGGTGCAGTTGTCTCAGGCGCGGCGGATCCTCAATGACCGGTTGCTGAACGCCGCCATGCTCTCCGGGGTCACCGTCATCGACCCCGCCACGACGTGGGTGGATGTCTCGGTGACGTTCGGGCAGGACGTGGTGGTGCATCCGGGGACGCAGTTGCACGGGTCGACGCATCTTGCCGAGGGGTGTGAGGTGGGTCCGAACTCCCGGCTGACGGACACCCTGGTGGGTGCCGGCGCACGGGTGGACAACACGGTGTCGGCGGGTGCCGAGATCGGGCCGGAGGCCACCGTCGGGCCGTACGCGTATCTGCGTCCGGGGACGCGGCTGGGGCGCAAGGGCAAGATCGGCACATACGTGGAGACGAAGAACGCGTCGATCGGTGAGGGGACGAAGGTTCCGCATCTGTCGTATGTGGGGGATGCGACGATCGGCGAGTTCTCGAACATCGGTGCGGCAAGTGTGTTCGTGAATTACGACGGACAGGACAAACATCACACGACGGTCGGGTCGCACTGCCGGACCGGCTGCGACAACATGTTTGTGGCGCCTGTCACGGTCGGGGACGGTGCTTACACCGCTGCCGGTTCTGTGATCACGAAGGATGTGCCGCCCGGTTCGTTGGCTGTGGCCCGTGGGCAGCAGCGGAATATCGAGGGCTGGGTGGCTCGTAAGCGTCCGGGGAGTGCTGCCGCGAAGGCTGCGGAGGAGGCTGTCCGGGGGTCGGCCGAGGAGGGTTGACCGGAAAGCGGTGCGCCAGAGTCGTCGTATCGTGATAAGTGCACATCCGCATCCCGTCAGGTGAGATGACCTCTCGCGCGCCTTCCGAGAGGTCTCTCGCCTTCGAGCCGCGAGTTTCTGCGACACCTCTGAGGAGATAGTGCTGTGACCGGGATCAAGACGACCGGCCAGAAGAAGATGATGTTCTTCTCCGGCCGGGCCCACCCCGAGCTTGCCGAGGAGGTCGCCCACCTGCTGGGTGTGGGGGTCGTTCCGACCAAGGCCTTCGACTTCGCCAACGGCGAGATCTACGTGCGGTACGAGGAGTCGGCCCGTGGTGCCGACTGTTTCCTCATCCAGAGCCACACTGCGCCGATCAACAAGTGGATCATGGAGCAGCTGATCATGATCGACGCGTTGAAGCGTGCGTCGGCGAGGTCGATCACTGTCATCGTGCCGTTCTACGGTTACGCGCGGCAGGACAAGAAGCACCGGGGGCGTGAACCGATTTCGGCGCGTCTGATCGCGGATCTGATGAAGACCGCGGGTGCGACCCGGGTGCTGACGGTGGATCTGCACACCGACCAGATCCAGGGTTTCTTCGACGGTCCGGTGGACCACCTGTTCGCACTGCCGCTGCTGGCGGACTACGTGGGTGCGAAGGTGGACCGGGAGAAGCTGACGGTGGTGTCGCCGGACGCGGGCCGGGTGCGGGTGGCGGACCGTTGGTGCGACCGGCTGGGTGCGCCGCTGGCGATCGTGCACAAGCGGCGGGACAAGGATGTGGCGAACCGGGTCACGGTCCACGAGGTGGTCGGTGAGGTGAAGGGCCGTGTGTGCGTCCTGGTCGACGACATGATCGACACGGGTGGCACGATCTGCGCCGCGGCGGACGCGTTGTTCGCGCACGGTGCGGAGGACGTGATCGTGACGGCGACGCACGGTGTGCTGTCGGGTCCGGCGGCGGACCGGCTGAAGAACTCGCGGGTGAGCGAGTTCGTGTTCACGGACACGCTGCCGACCCCGGGTGAGCTGAGCGCCGATCTGGACAAGCTCACGGTGTTGTCGATCGCGCCGACGATCGCGAGTGCGGTGCGTGAGGTGTTCGAGGACGGTTCGGTGACGAGCCTGTTCGACGAGCAGTAAGGGTTCTGCTCCGGGGTTCTCCTCCGGGGTTCTCCTGCGGGGTTCTCCTGCGTCCCGGCTGATCGTTTTGGGTACGGCCTCCCTGTCCGAGTAGACTGCTCCAGTTGCTCGGCGAGGGAGGCCGTACCGCTCCGTGAGGGGTGGAGTACGGCGGTCCGTAATCGACGCGCTCTTCGTAGCAGGCCGTTCGTGGCCGGGTGACCTTCCCCAAGCTCCATGGAGCGGGGGGTATCCCCAACGGTTTCTGACTTCGAGGAGTGGTGAGCATGTCCGAGGTGAAGATTCACGCGGAGACGCGCAGTGAGTTCGGCAAGGGTGCGGCGCGTCGTATCCGTCGCGACGGCAAGGTTCCGGGCGTGGTGTACGAGCACGGTATCGATCCGCTGCACCTGACCCTGCCGGGCCACGAGCTGCTGCTGGCGCTGCGTACGCCGAACGTGCTGATCGATCTGGTCATCGACGGTGAGGGCAGCCAGCTGGCGATCCCGAAGGCCGTGCAGCGTGACGCGATCAAGGGCTTCCTGGAGCACGTCGACCTGCTGATGGTGAAGCGGGGCGAGCGGGTCACCGTCGAGATCCACGTGACTGCCGAGGGTGAGCTGGCTCCGGGCGGCAACCTGCTGGAGCACGTCATTCCGACGCTGCCGATCGAGGCCGAGGCCACGAACATCCCGGACGGCGTGAGCGTCTCGGTGCAGGGCCTGTCGGCCGGCGCCACGATTCTCGCCAAGGACCTGGTGCTGCCGGCCGGTGCGAAGCTGGCGGTGGACGAGGACACCGTGGTGCTGCAGGTGCTGGCCGCGCAGGCCGAGGAGGCCGCGGAGGGTGACGAGGACGAGGCCGCCCAGGCCTGATCCTTCTCGTAGTCTTCCTACGCGTCGGCCGCTGTTCCCGTGCGGGGGCAGCGGCCGACGCGTGTATGGGGGCGAGCACGGGGCGTGGCCGTGGACGTGGATGAAGGAGACAGGGACGTGACGACCGATGCGGCGGCTGTCTGGCTGATCGTGGGGCTGGGCAATCCGGGGCCGGAGTACGCCGGGAACCGGCACAACGTGGGGTTCATGGTGGCGGACCTGCTGGCGGAGCGGATCTCGGGCCGGTTCAAGCGGGCCGGGAAGGCTCAGGCGCAGGTGGTGGAGGGGCGGATCGGGCCGCCGGGCCCGGCCGGCCGGCGGGTGATCCTGGCGAAGCCGACGTCGTTCATGAATCTGTCGGGCGGGCCGGTGAACGCGCTGCGGGAGTTCTACAAGGTGCCGGTGGCGCATGTGGTGGCGGTCCATGACGAACTGGACATCGACTACGGGACGCTGCGCCTGAAGCTGGGGGGCGGGGACAACGGCCACAACGGGCTGAAGTCGATGACGAAGGCGTTCGGTCCGGATTATCACCGGGTGCGGTTCGGGATCGGGCGGCCGCCGGGGCGGATGCAGGTGGCGGACTACGTGCTGCGGGACTTCTCGTCGGCGGAGCGCAAGGAGCTGGACTATTGCGTGGACCGGGCGGCGGACGCGGTGGAGTGTCTGGTGCTCGACGGTCTGGAGCGGGCACAGGGCACGTACAACTCCTGAGGGGTTCACGGCTCGTGGGTTCCCGGCTCCTGGGCGTGTAGCCGGTTCTGAGTGTGTAGCCGACTCCTGCGTGCGTACGTCTTTCGAGTGGGTGTGGATCCCTCCACGGAGTTGACCGACCGCAAGGGCATGGCCAAGGATCTCGGCCATGCCTTCAGCCGTCTCGTCCTCCCGGGGTTCGTCCGCCGCTCTGCGTTTCGGCCGGTTCGCGGCGATGGGCGCGGTCACCGTGCTGATCCTGATCGCGGGTGTGTGGGCGTCGTGGGGCACGGCGCAGTACGCGATGCTGACGAAGGGGCGGGAGCGGGGCGCGGTCGCGGTGACGTCCTGTGGTGAGCGGACCTGTAAGGGGGCGTACACGCCGGTGTCGCCCGGGTCGCAGCCGCGGGCGGAGGTCGTGCTGGAGAACAACGCGGCCGTGGCGAAGGGGCGGACGTACACCGTCGTCATGAAGCCGGGCGGGGCCGAGGGGGTCCGTTCCGGTCCCGCCGGGATTCTTTACGCGTGGGTGCCGCTGGGCGGGGCGTTGATGCTGGCGTCGGTGGTGGTGGCGGGCGGGCTGCTGCGGACGCGGATGGCGTGGGTGATGGGGTTGTCGGGGGTGGCGCTGGTGACGGCGGCGTTCCTGGTGGTGTGAGGCCGGGCCCCCGCGGTTCCGGTGCGGAACGGCGAAGGGTGCCTCCGGGCCGTAGTACGGCCCGGAGGCACCCTTCGCCGTGGGCGGCTTCGGGGTCAGCCGGTGTTGCGCAGGCCCGCCGCGACGCCGTTGACGGTGAGGAGGAGGGCTCGGGCGAGCAGCGGGTCGGGCTGGTCGCCGGCGGTGGCGGCGTCGCGCTGGCGCTTGAGCAGGGCGACCTGGAGGTAGGAGATGGGGTCGAGGTAGGCGTCGCGGATGGTGAGGGTCTGCTTGAGGGCCGGCGTGCCGTCCAGGAGTCCGGGCTCGCCGGTGACGCGGAGCACTTCGGCGACGGTGAGTTCGTGCTCGGCCCTGATCGCGTCGAAGACGTGCTTCAGGTGGTCGGGGACGAGGGTGTCGACGTAGTGCTGGGCGATTCTGAGGTCGGTCTTGGCGAGGGTCATCTCGACGTTGGAGATGAAGTTGCGGAAGAAGTGCCACTGTTCGTGCATCTCGTCGAGCACGGTGTCGAGGCCGCTCTTGCGCAGGGCCTTGAGGCCGGAGCCGACGCCGTACCAGCCGGGGACGATCTGGCGGGACTGGGTCCAGCCGAACACCCAGGGGATGGCGCGCAGTCCGTCGAGGCCGGCGCCGGAGTCGGGCCTGCGGGAGGGGCGGGAGCCGAGGTGCAGGTCGGCGAGCTGGTCGACGGGTGTGGAGGCGAAGAAGTAGGCGGGGAGGTCGGGGTCCTCGACGAGCCGGCGGTAGGCGGCGTGGGCGGCGTCGGAGACGACGTCCATGGCGGCGTCCCAGCGGGCCAGGGCCTCGTCGGACTGGCGGGGTGCGGTGTGCAGGGCGGACGCCTGGAGGGTGGCGGCGACGGAGAGTTCGAGGTTTTCCCTGGCCAGGGCGGGGATGAGGTACTTGTCGGAGATGACCTCGCCCTGTTCGGTGACCTTGATCTCGCCCTCGAGCGTGCCCCAGGGCTGGGCGAGGATGGCGTCGTGGGTGGGGCCGCCGCCGCGGCCGACGGTGCCGCCGCGGCCGTGGAAGAGGCGCAGGCGTACGCCGTAGCGGTGGGCGACGTCGCGCAGTCGGCGCTGGGCGCGGTGGATCTCCCACTGGCTGGTGGTGATGCCGCCGAACTTGGAGGAGTCGGAGTAGCCGAGCATGACTTCCTGGACGTCTCCCCGGAGCGCGACGAGGCGCCGGTAGGACGGGTCGGAGAGCATGTCCTCGAGGATGCTGTCGGCGGCCTTCAGTTCGTCCGTCGTCTCCAGCAGCGGGACGATGCCGATCTTCGCCCAGCCGGCGTGCAGGTCGATCAGCCCGGCCTCCCGCGCGAGGACGGTGGCGGCGAAGACGTCGTCGGCGCCCTGGCACATGGAGATGACGTAGGACTCGATGACTTCGGGGCCGAAGATCTCCAGGGCCCGCTTGGCGGTCCGGAAGACGCCGAGGGTCTTCTCGCCGGCCGCGTCGACGGGTGCGGGGGTGGGGGCGAGGGGCCTGCGCGAGCGGAGTTCCCTGGCGAGGAGCTTGGTGCGGTAGTCGCGGGGCATGTCGGTGTAGCGCCAGGATTCCTCGCCGAGCCGGTCGAACAGCTGGCCGAGGGCGTGGTGGTGGGCGTCGGCGTGTTCGCGTACGTCCATGGTGGCGAGCTGGAGGCCGAAGGCGGCGAGGGTGCGGATGGTGCGGGCGAGGCGGCCGTCGGCGAAGAGGGCGCCGCGGTGCTCGCGCAGGGAGGTCTGGATGATCCGCAGATCGGCGAGGAGTTCGCCGGTGCCGAGGTAGTCGCGGCCCCTCTGGTGGGGGGTGTCCTGGGCGAGGCGCTGCTTGGTGTTCTCGAGCTTCTGCCGGATGCAGGTGGCCTTGAGCCGGTAGGGCTCCTCGGCGTTGAGGCGCTTGTAGCGGGGGCTGATCTCGGGGAGGGCGGCCAGGTCGGCCTTCAGGGAGCTCAGGAGCTCCTCGGTGGCGCCGGCGTAGCGGATGGAGTTGGAGAGGAAGCCGCGGAGTTCGTCGATCATCTCCAGGGCGTCGTTGATGCCGTGTTCGTGCTGGAGGATGAGGACGTCCCAGGTCACCTGGGGGGTGACGTTGGGGTTGCCGTCGCGGTCGCCGCCGATCCAGGTGCCGAAGGTGAGGGGGCGGGTGTCGTCGGGGAGGGTGATGCCGACGCGTTCGAGTTCGGCGGTGAGGTCCTCGAGGACGTCGCCGACGGCGCCCGCGTGCAGTTCGTCGAGGTAGTAGATGGCGTTGCGGGCCTCGTCGGCGGGTTCGGGTCGTACGACGCGCAGTTCGTCGGTCTGCCAGACGAGGTCGATGTTCTCGGCGAGGCGGGTGTCGAGGCGGCGCCGGTCGCTCTCGATGACGGGGGTGTCGAGGAGGGCGGCGATGCGGCGCAGCTTGTTGAGGACGGAGCGGCGGGCGGCCTCGGTGGGGTGCGCGGTGAAGACCGGGCGGACGTTGAGGTGTCGCACGGTTTCGCGCAGGTGCTCGGGGTCGGCGTCCTTGAGGCGGTCGGCGGTGCGGGCGAGCAGTCCGCCTTCGGCGGCGCGGTGGGCGCGCAGCTCACGGCCGCGGTGCACCTGTTCGGCGACGTTCGCCAGGTGGAAGTAGGTGGAGAAGGCGCGGACCAGTTTGGCGGCGGTGTCGAGTTCGGTGCCGCGCAGCAGTTCGGCTGCGGCCTCGCCGTCCTCGCGGGTGAGTCGGCGGACCTTTTCGACGAGGTCGAGGAGTTCGGGGCCGTCCTGGCGGACGAGGGTCTCTCCGAGGAGATCACCCAGTCGGCGGATGTCGGCCCGCAGTTCGCTGCTCGTGGTCGCCGTGGACACGGCCTGGTCGTCGGCACTGCTCACAGGTGCGGCTCCTTGCAGTGTGGAAGCTGGTCTGGAGGGCCCGGACGGCGTCTGTGGGCGGCTGGCACCGCATACGGGCCGGGTATCCGGGAAGTAGGTACTCAGAGCGGACCGCGCTGTCCGACCGGTTCCCAGGATAGGTGTCGGCCGGGATGCGCGAGTTCGTGGGCTCGTGCCGCCGGGCCGCGCACTGCCATACTTACGATGCCGTAGGTTACGGTCCCGTAGGAAATGCTGCTCGGTTCCGGCGGTCCGGTACCGCCCTCACCCCTCATACCCCACAAGGGACACGCATGACCTCACATCCTGATGTCATCGACGAAGCCTCGAAGAAGCCGCCGCCCTCCGGCACCGGCGCCGATACCGCAGCCGCCCCCTCCGCCACGCTGGGCGGGGAGCGCAAGCGTTCGATCGAGCAGATCGCGCTGCTGGCCTTCATCATCGTTCCGTTCCTGGCCGTGCTGGCGGCGGTGCCGTTGACCTGGGGCTGGGGGGTGAGCTGGCTGGATCTCGGCCTGCTGGTGTTCTTCTACTTCCTGGGCTGCCATGGCATCACCATCGGTTTCCACCGCCATTTCACGCACGGTTCGTTCAAGGCGAAGCGTCCGCTGAAGATCGCCCTGGCGGTGGCGGGTTCGATGGCGGTGGAGGGTCCGCTGGTGCGCTGGGTGGCGGACCACCGCAAGCATCACAAGTTCTCGGACGCCGAGGGCGACCCGCATTCGCCGTGGCGGTACGGGGAGTCGTTGCCGGCGTTGTTGAAGGGCCTGTGGTGGGCTCATCTCGGCTGGATGTTCGACGAGGAGCAGACTCCGCAGGACAGGTACGCGCCGGATCTGATCAAGGACCGGACACTGCGTGCGATCTCCCGCCAGTTCGTGCTGTGGGCGGGGGTGTCGCTGGCGCTGCCGGCACTGATCGGCGGTCTGGTGACGATGTCCTGGTGGGGCGCGTTCACGGGCTTCTTCTGGGGGTCACTCGTCCGGGTGGCGTTGTTGCACCATGTGACGTGGTCGATCAACTCGATCTGCCACGCGGTGGGCAAACAGCCGTTCAAGTCGCGGGACCGTTCGGGCAACGTGTGGTGGCTGGCGGTGCTGTCCTGCGGCGAGTCCTGGCACAACCTGCATCACGCCGATCCGACGTCCGCGCGGCACGGTGTGGAGCGGGGGCAGATCGATTCGAGCGCCCGGCTGATCCGCTGGTTCGAGATGCTGGGCTGGGCGTACGACGTGCGCTGGCCGTCACGCTCGCGTATCGATTCGCGCCGTGAGACCGGGGAAGGCCGCTCCCGGCGCGGGCGAAAGACGGCCGAGGCGGCATGATGGTCGCCGTGGCGACCGACTCCAGCAGCACCTCGAGCAATGACAAGCCGCGGCGCGCCCGCCGCACCCGGATGACCGGCGCGGAGCGCCGTCAGCAGCTGTTGGAGATCGGCCGCACCTTGTTCGCCGAGAAGGGCTTCGAGGGCACGTCGGTGGAGGAGATCGCGGCGAAGGCCGGGGTCTCCAAGCCGGTGGTGTACGAGCACTTCGGCGGCAAGGAGGGCCTGTACGCGGTGGTGGTGGACCGCGAGATGCGACGTCTGCTGGACATGGTGACGAGTTCGCTGACCGCGGGCCATCCGCGGGAGCTGTGCGAGCAGGCGGCGTTCGCGCTGCTGGACTACATCGAGGAGTACACGGACGGGTTCCGCATCCTGGTCCGGGACTCCCCGATCCCCCAGTCGACGGGTTCCTTCGCCTCCCTCATCTCGGACATCGCCACCCAGGTGGAGGACATCCTGGGCCGCGAGTTCAAGAGCCGCGGGTTCGATTCCAAGCTGGCTCCGCTGTACGCGCAGGCGCTGGTCGGGATGGTGGCGCTGACCGGCCAGTGGTGGCTGGACGTCCGCAAGCCGAGGAAGTCGGAGGTGGCCGCGCACCTGGTCAACCTGGCCTGGCACGGCCTGGACGGCCTGGAGCAGAAGCCGCGGCTGATCGGTCACCGGAAGAACTGAACCATGATGTCGGAAGATTAACCTTGTGACACCATGTGGTCATGACCGAGATCACGATCAGTACAGCCCGCGCCCAGCTCGGCGACCTGGTCCGCCGCGCTGCCCACAGCCGCGAGACCATCGCTCTCACGGACCACGGACACGTAGCGGCTCTGCTCGTATCACCACACGTCATAGAGGATCTCGAAGACGCCCTGGCACTTTCCGAATACGAGCGGCGCAGGGCCGAAGGCACGCTCGGCGAGGGCGTCCCGCACGAAGAGGTCGGACGAATGCTGGGACTACGGCCGTGACCTACCGCATCATCTGGGAGCCGAACGCCACCAATGCGGCTGTGCGGTTCCTCCAGGACGACCCGGCCGGACTGGCCGCCGTCTATGAAGCCGTCGACACCCTGGCCAAGGAGCCCCGCCCCGCCAACTCCGCCGCCTACGGGCCGTCAGCCCGCCGCCTGCGGGTCGGTGACTACCGCGTGTTGTACATCATCGACGACGACGTGATCCACATCCTCGTCACCCACCTGGGCCGCACACCCTGAGCGGGGTCATCCAGCCTTCCGGGCCACCGCGAAAACGCGCCGGAACGGGAACGGGGTGCCGTGCGGGCCCGCCGGGTAGGCGGTGCGCAGGGCGGTGCGGTACTCGTCGACGAAGCTGTCGCTCGCCCCGGGGTCGTCGGCGAGGGCCGTGAGGACGGGCCGCAGGGCGGTCCCCTTGACCCAGTCCAGGACGGGGTCCTCGCCCTGGAGGAGATGGACGTACGTCGTCTCCCACACGTCGGCGGTGCGGCCGAGGCCGGTCAGTCGCTCCAGGTACGCCTCCGGACGGAGCACGGCGCCGGTGTGCCGCAGGACGCCGTCGAGGTGGCCGGCCCAGCGCGGGGAGTGGGCGAGTTCGCGCATGAGGACGTGGCTGGGGGCGTCGAAGTTGCCGGGCACCTGGAAGGCGAGGGTGCCGCCGGGGGCGAGTCCGGCGATCCAGTCGGCGAACCGGTCCGCATGACCGGGGATCCACTGCAGGGTGGCATTGCTGACGATCAGGTCGCACGGCCGGCCGGGCTCGGGCGTCCAGGTGCGGACGTCGGCGCGGGCGAAGTCGATCCGGCCGCCGCCGGGGGTGGGACCCTCGTGGTCGGTGCGGGCACGGTCGAGCATCTCGGGCGAGTTGTCGTAGCCGGTGATGCGGGCGCGGGGCCACCGTTCGGCGAGCAGCGCGGTGACGTTGCCCGCGCCGCAGCCGAGGTCGGCGATGCGGGGCGGGTCGCCGGGCAGCCCGGGGACGCGCGCAAGGAGGTCGAGGAAGGGCCGGGTGCGGTGACCGGCGTGACGCAGGTACTGGGCGGGGTCCCACCGGGGATCGGTGACCGCGGGCATGGAACCTCCTGGAGTCGGCCGACGAACGGGCTGACGGATACCCAGCGTCCCGCACCTACTGGCTCGACAGCAATCCTCTTGACGTCAAGAGACTTCACGTCGACACAACCACTACACTGATCGTCATGGAGGACGAGGTCGATCGGCTGGTCGCAGCATGGCGCCGGGAGCGCCCGGACCTCGACGTGGAACCGCTCGAGGTGCTCAGCCGGGTGAGCAGGCTCGCCCGGCATCTGGACCGGGCCCGCAGGCTGGCCTTCGCCGAGCACGGGCTGGAGCCCTGGGAGTTCGACGTCCTGACCGCGCTGCGCCGCGCGGGCGCCCCCTATCAGCTCTCGCCTGGGCAGCTCCTCACGCAGACACTGGTCACCTCGGGCACGATGACCAACCGCATCGACCGCCTGACCAAGAAGAGTCTGGTGGAGCGCCTGCCCGACCCCAACGACCGGCGTGGCGTCCTGGTCCGGCTCACGGACGAGGGCCAGGACCGCGGGGACAAGGCGCTGGCCGGGCTGCTGGCGCAGGAGCGGGCGATCCTCGCCGAGCTCTCCCGCGCCCAGCGCGGCGAACTGGCGGGCCTGCTACGCCGGTTGACTGCCCCGTTCGACAACATCCCCGGTTAGGTCGGCCGGTCCGACACCCGCCCGCCGGGCCAGGGCGACGGCGGCGAGGGTGGAGTGCACGCCCAGCTTGCCGAGCACGTTCTGCATGTGTGTACGGACGGTGTGCGGGGACAGGTACAGGCGCTCGGCGACGGCCTTGCGCCCCAGTCCCGCGACCATGCACCGCAGCACCTCCCGCTCGCGCGGGGTCAGGGACTCCACAAGCTGTTCGCTCTCGGTGCGGTGCTTGCGGGCGGCGGTGAGTTCGCGCAAAACGCCGGTGAGCAGGGCGGGCGGCAGATGCGTCTCGTCGCGCAGCACCCCCCGGATGACGGTGAGCAGCCGGCTCAACGAGCAGTCCTTGGCGACCCAGCCGCCCGCACCGGCCTGGAGGGCGAGCGCGGCACGACGGGGGTCGTCCTTCTCGGCGAGCACCACGATCCGTACCCGCGGCTGGACCGAGCGCACCCCGGTGACCAGGGACATCCCATCGACGATGCCGTCCTCGTCGCCCGCTCGCGCCGGTACGGCGGACGGGCCGGACGGCACTGTGCCGCCCAGGTCGGCGTCGACGAGTAAGACGTCGAACCGCCGCCCCTCGGCGGCCGCCCGCTCCAGACACCGCAGTGCGGCCGGTCCGCTGCCCGCCGCGGACACCTCGACGTCCGGCTCGGCGGCCAGGGCCGCGGCGAGCGACTCGGCGAAGATGCGATGGTCGTCGACGACCAGCACTCGGATACGTTGCACGAAACCCCCTTCCCCATGCTCTCTGCAGAGCAGGGGACTACCCCGTCGCCGGAAGACGACACCGACACTCGCACGGGTAAGACGCCGGAGCCCTGTCCCGGACCGACGGAACCCGACCGGAACCACCGGAGCCACCGCTCCCGGGACGGGCCGCCCGGAGCCGCCCGGCCGCCGCCGTACGTCACCGCCGCCCCGCCCCGGATCGCGTACCCGAGTGTCTCGCCCCCTGAACGGCGCCGGCCCCCACCGGCGCTGTTCAACAGAGTACGGACGAGGGCCGGGAGTGGAAGGCTATTTGCAGAACTGGCGCTCCTGCGCGTTTATGGTGAGCCGCATGTTTCGTCTTGAGACAGAAGTCGACAAGGACCGACGTGATCTGCTCCGCAGGAGGCTGAGGGACACGAACACGGCAGCGTCCCCGGTGCTGCGGGCGCTGCGAGGAACCCCGGACGAACGCGAGTCCCCTTTGCACGTGTGGGCATCGGACCCGGCCGGTGATCTGGCGGGCGGCCTGGTCGGCCACACCTGGACGACCTGGTTGCACGTGACCTACCTCTGGGTCGACGAACGCCACCGCGGAGCGGGCCTGGGCACCCTCCTGCTGTCCACGGCGGAACGCATCGCCGCCGGCCGGCGCGGCTGCCGCTCTTCCCGCGTGGAGACCTGGGACTTCCAGGCCCCGAGGTTCTACCGGCGGCACGGCTACGAGGTGGTCTGCGTGATCCCGGACTACCCGCCGGGCATCACGGAGTACACGCTGGTGAAGCGGCTGAAGCCGGACACCGGAACACACCGAGCACATCCGAGTTGACGCCGCCCGACAGACCATCCTCCCGAAAAGCCTCTGCCGTCGCCTCTGTCCCGTCGTTACTGGTCCGCCGTGAACTGCTCGGCGGTCTTCGCCAGGATGGGGTGCTCGACCTCGTCCAGCGGATCGGTCACCGCCGGAACGGAGAGTCCGAGGTCATCGCGTAAGCACCGCAGAGTGGGCCTTGCCGGCCTCATCGCCACCGCAGAACCGGTCATTCGTCGATCCCCCCCACCGCGTCGATCTCCTCCGCTGTCAGACCGGTCAGGAGCATGACGTCCGACTTCAGGGAGCCGTCCAGGACACGGAGCGCTTCCACCATGCCCTCGCGCAAATCCTCGCGCCGCTGGTCCAGACAGACCCGTACCGCCTCCGCGACCAGGCCCTTCTTCGCCAGCCCCAGGAAATGCGCGCCCTGGCTGATCAACTTGTCCGTCGCCGGGTCCACCTTGAGAGGCGCCTGCCGGGGCGCCTTCGAAGCCGTGGTCATGAATACCACCTCCACTCACGAGGTACCTCAGCACCTCAGTACCTCAGGTCAACCTTTTACCCATGGTCCGGCCGCGAGGCACGGCCCGTCGGCCGGGGGCACTGCCGGAGCAACCGCCCTGACACGCCTTCATGGGCCCGGTGATGCCACAGGAGGAAGCCTCTGCGGCACCCTCATCCCGCCCACGCCCCGGGGAGGACACTCCGCTCCAAAGAAGTGAGCACTTTGGCTGCCACTGTCCTGATACCGCTCTTTTGAGCGCTTACGTGACACACGCCCGCCGACTGCTCACGCTTTCCGCAAGGCATCCGTCTCCGGCCCCGCAGCGTCGGGACCGCGGAGATCCCCTGCACCACCCGGTGGGACACCATCCCGGCAGATCGTGCCGCGCATCGCTCGCCGAGGCGTCGAAACGTCCAGCCGCCTCGGCAAACACCGCTGGGTCGTCGAGCGAACGTGTCCTGGCTGAACGGGTGCCACCGGCTACACCGTCGCCATGAGCGCAAGGCCGAGCGCTTCCTGGCCTTCGTCGGCCTGGCCAGTGCCCTGATCGGCTACGACGCTTCGCCCGACAGGACATCCTTGGAGCCCCAGGGGATGGTCAGGCAGCGGGATGCGCGGCGGAGGTGCAGGACTGCTCGGACGTCCCTCCGTCCGAGCCCGGCCTGATCCGCGTCGCTCTCGTACCGCCCGTGTGCTTCTCGGGCCGGTGACGCCGGGGCCTGACCGGTGTCACCGAACCGCTTCAGCGCACCCGCCGTGCCCCCGCCGAAGGCACCGCCTCGAAGACGCGGGGGGTCTTGAAGCCGGCCGTTGCGAAGGCTGTCTCCACCGCCTTGGTGAGGGTGTCCACGTCGGTCGCCTCGGCCAGGACGATGGCCGAGCCGCCGAAGCCGCCGCCGGTCATGCGGGCGCCGAGGGCACCGGCGGCGACGGCCGTGTCGACGACCAGGTCGAGTTCGGGGCAGGAGACACGGAAGTCGTCGCGGAGGGAGGCGTGGCCCGCGACGAGGACGGGGCCGATGGCACGGGTGTCGCCCGATTCCAGGAGGGCGACGACCCGGTCCACCCGCGCTTCCTCCGTCACCACGTGGCGGACCAGGCGGCGGACCTCCTCCTCGTCGCCCAGCCGCTCCAGCGCCGCGTCGAGTCCGGCGTGCGGGATGTCCCGCAGGGCGTCGACGCCCAGCAGCGCGGCACCCTTCTCGCAGCCGGCGCGGCGTTTGCCGTACTCGCCCTCGCTGTGGCTGTGCTTGACCTGGGTGTCGACGACCAGCAGGCGCATGCCCTCGGCGGCCAGGTCGAAGGGGATCTGCCGTTGGGAGAGGTCGCGGGTGTCGAGGAACAGGGCGTGGCCGCTCTCGCAGCAGGCGGACGCCGTCTGGTCCATGATGCCGACGGGGGCGCCGACGTAGACGTTCTCCGCGCGCTGGCACAGGCGGGCCAGCTGCCAGCCGCGCAGGCCCAGTGCGTACAGGTCGTTGAGGGCGAGGGCGACGACGACCTCCAGGGCCGCCGAGGAGGACAGGCCGGCGCCGGCCGGGACCGTCGAGGCGAGGTGGATGTCGGCGCCGGTCACGGCGTGGCCGGCCTCGCGCAGGGCCCAGACGACGCCCGCCGGGTAGGCGGTCCAGTTCTTGTCCGTGCCGGGAGTGAGGGAGTCGACCGTGACCTCCACGACGGGTGCGGCCACGTCGGCGGAGTGCAGGCGCAGGACGCCGTCGTCGCGCCGGGAGACCGCCGCGACCGCGGTGTGCGGCAGGGCGAACGGCATGACGAAGCCGTCGTTGTAGTCGGTGTGCTCACCGATGAGGTTGACCCGGCCCGGTGCCGCCCAGACGCCCTGCGGTTCGGCTCCGTACAGCTCCCGGAATCGCTCGCCGACCGCTCCCGCGTCCGCCTCGCCGGCGATCGACTCGCTCATGCCCTGCCCCATTCCCTGACCCTTCGTCATACTGAATGTGCTGCTGCTGCTTGCTCTGCTGTTGCTACTGCTGCCGCTGCGCGAACTCCCACGCGTCCGCGACGATCCCGGCGAGGTCCGGGCGGGACGGCTCCCAGCCCAGTTTCTCGTGGGCCGCGGCGGCCGACGCCACCAGGACCGCCGGATCGCCGCCCCGGCGGGGGGCCACGACCTCGGGGATCGGATGGCCGGTGACCCGGCGGACCGTCTCGACGACCTCGCGGACCGAGAAGCCGTTGCCGTTGCCGAGGTTGCAGATGAGGTGTTCGCCCTCGGTCGCCGCGGTCAGGGCCAGCAGGTGGGCCTCGGCCAGGTCGGCGACGTGGATGTAGTCGCGGACGCAGGTGCCGTCCGGCGTCGGGTAGTCGTCGCCGTAGACGCTGATCGCGTCGCGGCGGCCCCGGGCGACCTGGAGGACGAGCGGGATCAGGTGGGACTCGGGGTCGTGCCGTTCACCGCAGTGGCCGTACGCGCCGGCCACGTTGAAGTAGCGCAGGGAGACCGCACCCAGGCCGTGGGCCGCCGCCTCGCCGGTGATCATGTGGTCGACGGCGAGTTTGGAGGCGCCGTAGGGGTTGGTGGGGCGGGTCGGGGCGGACTCGACGATCGGGACCTGTTCGGGCTCGCCGTAGGTGGCCGCGGTGGAGGAGAAGACCAGCCGGCGCACGCCCGCCTCGCGCATGGCGCCGAGCAGGGCCATGGTGCCGCCGACGTTGTTGTCCCAGTACTTCTCGGGCTTCACGACCGACTCGCCGACCTGGGAGAACGCGGCGAAGTGCAGGACGCCGTCGAAGGAGGGGTCGAGCCAGGTGGCGGCGTCCCGGATGTCGCCCTCGACGAAGGAAGCACCGGCCGGGACGGCCTCGCGCACGCCGGTGGAGAGGTCGTCGAGGACGACGACCTTGTGGCCGGCCTCCAGTAGATGCTGGGCGACGACGCTGCCGACATAGCCCGCGCCGCCGGTGACCAGGTACTTCCCGCTCATGAACTCGCTACCTCTCGCAGTCGCTCGGCCGCGCGTTCCGGCGGCACGTCGTTGATGAACACGTTCATGCCGGACTCGGAACCCGCGAGGAACTTCAGCTTGCCGGATGTGCGGCGAATGGTGAAAAGCTCGAGGTGGAGCGCGAAGTCGTCGCGCGTGACCCCGTCGAACTCCTCCAGCGTGCCGAACGGGGCCTGGTGCCAGGCCGCGATGTACGGGGTCGCGGGTTCGCCCTCGCCGAAGATCCGGTCGAACCGCCGCAACAGTTCCAGATAGACCTGGGGAAACTCTGTGCGTGCCGCCTCGTCGAGCCCGAGCAGGTCGGGCACCCGGCGCCTGGGGTACAGGTGGACCTCGTAGGGCCAGTGCGCGGCGTACGGCACGTAGGCGACCCAGTGGTCGCTCTCCAGGACGATCCGCTCCCCGGCCAGTTCCTCCGCCAGGACGGTGTCGAACAGGTTTGCCCCGCCGGTTGCCTCCTTGTGTGCGGCCACTTGGCGGAGCATCAGGGAGGTGCGGGGGGTGATGAAGGGGTAGGCGTAGATCTGCCCGTGCGGGTGCTGGAGAGTGACGCCGATCTCGGCTCCCCGGTTCTCGAAGCAGAACACCTGTTCAACGGAAGGCAGATGGGACAGTTCCGACGTCCTGTCCGTCCACGCGTCCAGGACCAGGCGTGCCTGCTCCTCGTTCAGGGAGCCGAAGGAGGCGTTGTGGTCGGAGGTGAAGCAGACGACCTCGCAGCGGCCGGAGTCGCCGGCCAGGGAGGGGAAGCGGTTCTCGAAGACCACGACGTCGTACGAGGAGTCCGGGATCTCGCTGAGCCGGTCACCCTCGGAGGGGCACAGGGGACATTCGCCGGCCGGCGGATGGTAGGTGCGGCCCTGGCGGTGGGAGGCGATGGCCACGGAGTCGCCGAGCAGCGGGTCGCGGCGGATCTCGGACGTCGTGACGGTGGCGTCCAGCGGGCGGCGGTCGGCCACGTCGCGCACGGTGTCGTCACTGAGGTCGTAGTAGATGAGTTCGCGACCGTCGGCCAGTCGGGTCGAGGTCTTCTTCACGCCGGACGCTCCATTCGAGCCGTTCACTGCACGGTTTTCACCACACGGTTTTCACTACACCGTCTTCATACTGTTTCAACATAACTCAACACACCAAAACACAACTCACCAGGGTCGTCAACATCACCATCAAACAAACAGCACCAGTGGACGTGTTCGATCGGTGAAATCGGAGGCGTAGGTTCCGCGACGTATGGGTTCGCGCAACGAAGCGAGTACTCATGCAGACCCCCACACATCTGCCTGCACCATGCACCCCACACCTCACTTCCCTCACCGACCCCACCGATCCCGCCGGCCCGCTCCACCTCGCCGCCGAACTGCGGCTCCCCACCAACCGGCTCGACTACCTGATCCTCGCGATCTACTTCGTCGTCCTCGGCATCGGGTTCGCGGCCCGCCGGTCGGTGAAGACCAGCCTCGACTTCTTCCTGTCCGGCCGCTCCCTGCCCGCCCGGGTCACCGGTCTGGCCTTCGTCGCCGCCAACCTGGGCGCCACCGAGATCCTGGGCATGGCCGCCAACAGCGCGCAGTACGGCGTCTGCACCACGCACTGGTACTGGATCGGCGCCATCCCGGCGATGGTCTTCCTCGGCCTGGTGATGATGCCGTTCCACTACGGCTCCAAGGTCCGCTCGGTCCCCGAGTTCCTGCTGCTGCGCTTCGACAAGGCGGCCCACCTGCTCAGCTCGACCCTGTTCGCCTGCGCGGCCATCCTCATCGCCGGCGTCAACCTCTACGCACTGGCGATCGTGGTCGAGGCGCTGCCGGGCTGGCCGCAGTGGGTGGCCATCGTGATCGCCGGCTTCTTCGTCCTCGCCTACATCACCCTCGGCGGTCTCTCCTCGGCCATCTACAAGGACCTCCAGGAGGAGGTCTCCGAGCTGCAGACCAAGTCCGCGACCGCCGCCCGCCTCTTCGACATCCGCCGCCTCATCGGCGGCCTGTTCGTGGTGTACGGCGTCATCGTCACGACCGCGGGCGTCACCGCGTCCGACGCGGACATCGACAAGGCCGAGGGCGTCAACATCAACCTGTGGAACGGCCTGGGCATGCTGGCCCTGGGCCTGTTCTTCCTCGTCCGGCTGAAGCTGCGGCCCACGGCTCCACCGCCCCGGACGTCACGGACCCCGCACAGGAGCAACAGCGGGGCGACTGAGCACACGGCGGGGCGGCCCCGACGGGGCGGCCGATCACCCGCGCGCGGTGGGACGTCCGAGGGGGCGCGTCGCAGCGGGGCGGGACGTCCGCGGTACCGGCAGCACAAGCGCCGGAACCGGCCGGCATCCCGCCCCCCGAGCGCCCTCACCCGCCCTCACTCCCGCCCGCCCCCACTCACCCTCACTCCTCGGGCGACGACGTCCCCCGCACCGGGCCCGCCCGGTCCAGCAGCCCCGTCCGGGCGGCCAGCGCCGCGGCCTCCAGCCGGGAGCCCACACCGAGTTTCATCAGGACGCGCTGTACATGCGTCCGCGCCGTGGACGGTGCTATGCCCATGCCCGCCGCGATCAGCCGGGTGTCCTCACCCTCGGCGACCCGGACCAGGACCTCCACCTCCCGCGGGGTCAGCATCCGCAGCAGCCGCTGGCCCTCGTCGTCCGGCTGGACCGCCGGGTTCAGCAGTTCGCCGAACGCGCCCTGCAGCAGTTGCGGCGCCACAGCCGCCTCCCCCGCCCGCGCCTTCATGATCGCCCGTTCGACGCCCTCGATGCGTTCGTCGTGCCGCACATAGCCGGACGCGCCCGCCGCGAACGCCGCCGCGATCCCGCGGGGGCTGGGCACCGGGCCCAGCACCAGCACCGCCACCTGCGGTCGTTCCCGCTTGATCTTCACCACGGGGTCGAAGATCCCGGGCTCCGCCGGGGCCGCCGTCCCCAGCAGGCACACCTCCGGCGCTCTGCTGATCACCAGATCCGCCGCCCCCGCCACCGGTGCCGCCGCGGCCAGCACCCGGTGCCCCCGCAGCTTCAACGCCGAGGCCAACGCCTCCGCGAGCAGCCGGTGGTCGTCGACCACCATCAACCGCACGCCCATCGATCATCCCCCCAAACCGCGAGCGCACCCCCGTGCGCCGCCTCCCCGTCCGGTCCCGGAAGCTACACGCTTGTTCGACGTCGCGCTCCCCCTACCGGCGAGAATCGCCCCGGAACGCCGAAATTCTCGTATTCGTCGACCATGAACACCCCATGAGCGGTACGCGTACGGCCCCACCCCTGAGCAGGGGCGGGGCCGTACGAACGGGCCTCACGAGCGGGCCTCACGAGCGGACCGGAACAGAGCCGGAGCAGATCGAAACTGGTCCAGGCAGGTCGTGGAACGATCAGCCGGTACCGAAAGCGATCGCCAGGTACTCCTTGTCGCCCGAGGACAACTCGCTGGCGTACACGTCCGACATGTACAGCCGGCCCTGGGAGTACAGGATCTCGGCGTGCTGGGGCAACATCCGCGCCTCCACGTCCCGCACGGACTTCGTCGCCGGGTTCTCCATCAGCTTGGTCTCCTTGAAGGAACCGCCGGCGATGCTCACGATCTGCCCGCCCTTGTCGTAGGGCGGACGCTTGTACGCGATGACGTTGTCGCCGTCCATCCGCAGCGGGACGATCGTGTAGTCGTCGCCCGCGTCGGCGCGCTGGCCGGTCTGCTTGCCGGTGGACAGGTCGAAGGCGACGATCTCGTTGGTCCGGCTGTACCCGTCGCCGGAGCCCTCGTGCTCCTCGGTCGCGATGTACAGCCGGTCCTTGCCGACGGCCAGTCCACTGCAGTGCTCGATCTTGGTGATGCCGTCGCAGCGGGCGCCGAACTCCTCACCGGGCGCGGAGATGCGGGACCGCAGCCCGCCGCTCTTGTTGTCGATGGAGAAGAAGTCCGATATGCCGCTGCCGTCACCGGCGGAGTCGCCGACGTCGGCGGCCACGACCAGCGGGTCGGTGGACACCACGGCCGCGTAGTCGATGCCCTCGGACATCTTGTACTCCGAGATCACCTTCCCGTCCTTCGGGTCGATGGTCTGGATGTGCAGCTGCCGCTGGTCGTACGAACCGCACTTGCGCACCGCGACCATCTTCGGGCCGCCGCCGTAGCCGGAGTCGTAGCAGGCGCCGGACGTCTTGGGTGCCCACAGGGCCTTGCCGGAGGTGATGTCCCAGGCGGCGCCGCCGCTGGTGCTGCCCGCCGCGACGGTGTTCCCGCTGACGGTGATGTTGTTGAAGCTGATCTCCTGGGTGCCGCTCTTGGCCGTCTCGGACCACAGCTTCTCGCCGGTGGCGAGGTCGAAGGCCGCGACCTGCGTGCAGCTCTGCGGTTCGGTCTTGGTCGGCATCTTCGGCTTGTAGATGATCGCCGTCCTGCCGTCCTCGGTGGCGTGGTCGCTGGCCTCGCACACCGGTCCGGGCAGGTCGAGTGTCCACAGCTCGCTGCCCTTGGCGGCGTCGTAGCCGACGACCTCGGCGATGCCGCTCTTGGCGTACACCTTGTCGGTCGTCCAGGAGCCGGAGGTGACGATGGTCGTGGCGTCCTTCGGGACCTTCGGCGCCGGTACCTGGAAGAGGACCTTGGCGGAGGGGTCGGCCGGGGCCTTCTCGTCGCCGCCGGTGGTCTCGTCGCCGCCGGAGCCGCCGCCCTCGGCGCCCTTCGTGCCGCCGCTGTCGCCGGAGTTCGCGGTGTTCTTCTTGTCGTCGTCACCACTGGACGAGGAGTACCAGACACCGGTGCCGACGATCAGGCCGATGGCCACGACCGCGGCGACGATGATCGCCGACGTCGCGTTGACCTTCCGCCCGCCGCCGGGCTGCCCCGGCTGCGGCTGCATCGGCACGGTCGGGTGCGGATAGCCGTAGGGCTGGCCGTACGGCTGCTGGCCGTACGGCTGCTGGCCGTACGGCTGCTGACCGTACGGCTGCTGACCGTACGGCTGCTGACCGTACGGCTGCTGACCATAGGGCTGCTGCGGCTGGCCGTACGCACCGGGTTGGCCCGGCTGCGGCTGGCCCGGGTATCCGTAGCCGACCGGAGGCTGCTGCGGATAGCCGTACCCGGGCGGCGTCTGCGGACCGCCCGGCACCGGAGCAGCCGGCGGCGGGGTCTGCGGGGCCGTCCGGGGCGACTGCTGCGGCGGCTGGGGGGCCTGCGGGTAGCCGTAGCCCGGCTCCGGGGTCTTGCTGAGATCGGGGCCGCCCGGTGCGGACGGGGGCTGCTGCGCCGGCGGCTGCGCGGGCTCGGGCGGCGGACCGAAGCCCGGCTGAGCCTGCGGGGCCGCGGGGGCCTGCTGCGGCTGCTCGGGCGGGGACGGCTCGGGCGGCGGGCCGAAGCCCGGCTGGTTGGGCGGCTGGGGCGGCTGCGTCATGACGTGAGTACCTCGAAGAACTCGAAGACGGGGACGGGCGGCGGGGAAGGGACCGGAGGGGGCGGGGGCGCCGGCCGGCGGGGGCCGGCGGGGGGCCGGCGCACCTCACCACTGCTGCGCGCCTTACTTGCCGTAGGCGAGCATCAGTTTTTCCTTCGCGTCGTCATTGCCGGTCAGCCGGGTGGTCGAGAGGTAGAAGCGGCCGTCGACCCAGTCGATGGACTTGCTGAAGAAACCCCTCTCGATGGCCGCGGTGCCCTGCGGGTTCTGCAGCAGTGTGCCCGGCTTGTGGCTGCTGCCCGTGGTCGCGATGGACACGATCCGCCCGCCCCCGTCGTACGACGGCTCCACGTAGGCGATGAGCTTGCCGTCCTCGACCTTCATGGGCACCATCGAGTTCGCCACGGGGGACTTCACCCGCCACTTCTCCTTGCCGGTGGCGAGACTGACCGCGACGATCTCGTTGGCCCCGGTGGTCGCCTTGGTGGGCAGGTAGAGAGTGTCCCCGTCGACGGCGACGCCCTCGCAGCCCTGGAGGTCACGGGCGAGGATGGCCCAGCCGCACTGGGCGGAGAAGTCCTCGTCGACGGAGACCTGGGAGCGGATCGAGCCACTGGAGCCCAGCGTGGAGATGTTCCACGCCTTCTTGCCCTGGTTGGTGCTGTAGATGACCACCGGGTCGACGGAGTAGGCGCGCTCGACGCGCCAGCCCTTGTCGAACTTCTGGGTCCACTTGACCTTGCCGGTCTTCGGGTCGAGCTCCTGGACCTCGTCGTGCTCGTTGTTGCCGCCCGCACCGCAGGACGCGACCTGGATCAGCCGCTCGCCGCCCGCGAACCCGGCGGGGAAACAGGCCTCGCCGTACTTCTTCTTGTCGTACATCTTGTCGCCGGACGTCACATCGAACGCGGTGCCGGACTGCGAGCGGCCGACCATCAGCGTGTTGCCGCTGAGGGTCATCTCGATGGAGATCACGGAGTCGAACAGCGCGCCGTCGTCGACCTTCTTCGTCCAGCCCTTCTCGCCGGTGTCGAGGTCGACGAGCTGGAGCTGGTTGCACTTGGCGCGGTCGCTGCCGCCGCTCATGTACGCGACGACGACCTTGTCGTCGGACGTCTTCTCCGAGGTGACCGCGCAGATCTTCTGCGGGAGGACCAGGGGCTCCCAGGCCGGCTTGCCGTCGGCGACGTTGTAGGCGGAGAGCTCCTTGTAGGCCGCCTTCACCGCCGTCTTGCCGGTGATCCACATGCCGGGGGCGTCGGCTCCGGAACCGGGCGCGTCGGGCGCCTCCTTGTACCAGAGCACCTTGGACTCGCCGGACTTGCGGCCCTCGTTGAGGTCCTCGGGGCCGGAGTCGCCGTCGCCGCTGCCGTCCCCCGGGTTGACCGGGGCGCCGGAGGGCTGGGGCTTGGGGTCGTCGCCGGTCTGCTGGGCGACGGGCTTCTTACCCTTCTCCTCGTCGCCGCCGGAGACCGCCCACACGGTGGTGCCGAGGGCTATCAGCACCGCCGCCACGGCGCCGATGATCACGGCGGACTTGCCCTTGAAGGGGTTGCGGGAGCCGGGTCCCGGCGGCGGGGTCCCGGGCGCGCCCGGGAACTGCGGCTGCGGGTAGCCGTACCCCGGCTGCTGCCCGTACGGGCCGGGCTGCTGCGGCTGGCCGCCGTAGGGGCCGGAGGCGTACGGCCCGGAGGCGTACGGCCCGGAGGCGTACGGTCCCGGCTGCTGCCCGTACGGTCCAGGCTGCTGCGGCTGCCCGTACGGTCCCGGCTGCGGCGGAGGCGGGGTCTGCTGCGGGTAGCCGTACCCCGGCTGCGGCGATCCGGACGGCGGGCCCTGCGGGGGCGGCGGCGTCTGGGGCGGGCCCTGCGGAGGCTGCGGGGGCGGAGCCCCGAAGCCACCACCCGGCGCGGGCGGGTCCTGCGGTGCTCCGAAGCCACCCTGCGGCGGCTGGCTGGGCGGCTGAGCCATCAGCGTGTTCCCCCTTGCTCACTGATTTTTAGCCACACCCTGAGGCGCGCAATGTCCCCAGAGTCGTATTCACGCGGTTCCGACGGTTCTCGGACGGGCTCTTTCTATCACCCGGTACCGACAGGCCACCGGGCCCCGTCCACCGCTGTTCCCAAGGGAGAACCGGCCTGTGATGCCCTCGTTACGCGCCTCCACGCCCCCTTCACACCTCGCACGCCCCGCACACGGACCGGCGTGCGGGGCTCGCGTGGGTGCGTGTGGGGCACGTGGAGGGAGGAGTGGCCAGGGTGGCCAGGGGGTCAGGCGTTCTCGGCGAGTTCCAGCCACCGCAGTTCGAGCTCATCCCGCTGACCGGCCGTCTCCCGCAGTTCGGCGTCGAGTTGGGCCACCTTGGCGAAGTCCGTGGCGTTCTCGGCGATCGCGGCGTGCAGCTTGGCCTCCTTCTCGGAGACCTTGTCGAGCTGCCGTTCGATCTTCTGCAGCTCCTTCTTGGCGGCGCGCACGTCGGCGGCGCTCTTCTCGGGGGCGGCGTCCGCGGCCGGCTTCGCCGCCGAGGGCGGGGCGGCGGAGGTGGCGGCCGCCCCCTCCTCCATCTTCTTGCGCCGCTCCAGGTACTCGTCGATACCGCGCGGCAGCATCCGCAGGGCGCCGTCGCCGAGCAGGGCGAACACCCGGTCGGTGGTGCGCTCGACGAAGAACCGGTCGTGGGAGATGACGATCATCGAGCCGGGCCAGCCGTCGAGGACGTCCTCGAGCTGGGTGAGGGTCTCGATGTCGAGGTCGTTGGTGGGCTCGTCGAGGAAGAGGACGTTGGGTTCGTCCATGAGCAGCCGCAGCAGCTGGAGCCGCCGCCGCTCACCGCCGGACAGGTCGCCGACGGGCGTCCACTGCTTGTCCTTGTTGAAGCCGAACGTCTCGCACAGCTGCCCGGCGGTCATCTCGCGCCCCGTGCCGAGGTCGACGCGCTCGCGGACCGCCTGCACGGCCTGGAGCACCCGCCAGGTGGGGTCGAGTTCGGCGACCTCCTGGGAGAGGTAGGCGAGTTTGACCGTCTTGCCGACGTGGATCCGTCCCGCCGTGGGCTGGATCTCGCCCTCGCTGCGGGCGGCCTCGGTCAGGGCCCGCAGCAGGGACGTCTTCCCGGCGCCGTTGACACCGACCAGGCCGAACCGGTCACCGGGACCGAGCTGCCAGGTGAGGTGCTTGATCAGCACCTTGGGCCCCGCCTGGACGGTGACGTCCTCCAGGTCGAAGACCGTCTTGCCGAGCCGGGAGGAGGCGAACTTCATCAGCTCGCTGCTGTCCCGGGGCGGCGGGACGTCCTTGATCAGTTCGTTGGCGGCCTCGACACGGAAGCGCGGCTTGGACGTCCGCGCGGGGGCCCCGCGGCGCAGCCAGGCCAGCTCCTTGCGAACCAGGTTCTGCCGCTTGACCTCCTCGGTGGCGGCGATGCGCTCCCGTTCGGCGCGGGCGAAGACGTAGTCGGTGTAGCCGCCCTCGTACTCGTACACGTCACCTCGCTGCACGTCCCACATGCGGGTGCAGACCTGGTCGAGGAACCAGCGGTCGTGGGTGACGCAGACGAGCGCGGAGCGCCGCTCCCGCAGGTGCCGGGCGAGCCAGGCGATGCCCTCGACGTCGAGGTGGTTGGTGGGCTCGTCGAGGACGACCAGGTCCTGGTCGTCGATGAGCAGCTTGGCGAGCGCGATCCGGCGCCGCTCGCCACCGGACAGCGGTCCGATGACGGTGTCCAGGCCCTTGGGGAAGCCCGGCAGGTCCAGGCCGCCGAACAGCCCCGTCAGGACGTCCCTGACCTTGGCGTTGCCCGCCCACTCGTGGTCGGCCATGTCGCCGATGACCTCGTGCCGGACCGTGGCCTGCGGGTCGAGGGAGTCGTGCTGGGTCAGCACGCCGAGGCGCAGCCCGCCGGAGTGCGTGACCCGCCCGGTGTCCGCCTCCTCCAGTTTGGCGAGCATCCGGATCAGGGTGGTCTTGCCGTCGCCGTTTCGCCCGACGATACCGATGCGGTCCCCCTCCGAGACCCCCAGGGAGATGCCGTCGAGGAGGGCACGGGTGCCGTACACCTTGCTGACGTTCTCGACATTGACCAGATTGACGGCCATTTCTCTCCTGTACTGGGGGATCGATCGACTTTCAAGCGTAGGGCGTTCCCGACGGCGGCCGGAGTGCGAGGCAACAGTCACTCTTTGTGATGACGTGATCGGAAACGGGCGGCTACCTTAGAGGGCAGGCAGCAGGATCCCGTCCATGGGAGGAACCATGACCGCCGAGTCCGTGAAGCAGCACTGCCACTGGCACGTGCCGCCCAGGGACGGCTACACCGTGGACGATCTGTTCACACTGCCCGATCTCCCGCCGCACACCGAGCTGATCGACGGGAGCCTCGTACTCGTGAGTCCGCAGCGCAATTTCCACGCAGACGTGATCGACCTGCTGGTCAGCGGCCTCCGGCGAAGCGTGCCGAAGAAGTTCAGGGTGAAGCGGGAGATGACCATCATCCTCGACCGGCGCAATGGCCCGGAGCCCGATGTGAGCGTCGTCCTGACCGATGCGGTCAGCGGACCGGACCAGACGAGCTATCAGGCTCAGGACGTACTGCTGGCAGTCGAAGTCGTGTCCCCGGACTCGGAGTCACGCGACCGCACGACCAAACCCCAGAAGTACGCGGCTGCCGGCATCCCCAACTTCTGGCGCGTTGAGCGCGACGGAACCGGCCGTAGTCCGCTGGTCCACGTCTACGAGCTGGACCCGCTCACTCACGCGTATGTGCACATGGGGATGCAGCGCGAGCGCGTCAAGGTCGACCAGCCGTATGCCATCGACATCGACCTCACCGCCGTCGACGAGCTCTGAGCCGAACCCCCTTCAGATCACCGTCGCTCCCGGCACCGGCCCCGCCGCCGTACGTACGGTGCGGCAGGTGCCGGAGGCCCTCAGCGCGTCCGCGATCGCCTCCGCCGCCTCCGCGTCCCGCGCGAGGAAGGCCGTGGTCGGCCCGGATCCCGAGACCAGGGCGGCGAGGGCGCCGGCGCCACGCCCGGCGGCCAGGGTGCCGGCGAGTTCCGGGAACATTGACAGCGCCGCCGGCTGGAGATCGTTGGAGACGGTCGCGGCGAGCGCGTCGGGGTCGCCCTTGGCGAGGGCGTCGAGCAGGTCCTGCGAGGCCATGGGCTCGGGGATGTCCCGGCCCTCCGCGAGCCGGTCGAACTCCCGGAAGACCGCCGGGGTGGACAGCCCGCGCTCGGCCATCGCGAACACCCAGTGGAAGGTGCCGCCGACCTCCAGCTCCGTCAGTCTCTCGCCCCGCCCGGTGCCCAGTGCCGCCCCGCCCACCAGTGCGAACGGCACGTCGCTGCCCAGCTCGGCGCAGATGTCGAGCAGTTCCTGCCGCGAGGCGCCGGTCCCCCACAGCGCGTCGCAGGCCAACAGGGCGCCGGCGCCGTCGGCGCTGCCGCCCGCCATGCCGCCGGCGACGGGGATGTCCTTGGTGATGTGGAGGTGCACGTCGGCGTCCCGGCCGTACCGCCCGGCGAGCGCGAGGGCGGCGCGGGCGGCGAGGTTCGTCCGGTCCAGGGGCACCTCGGCGGCGTCCGGGCCCGCGCAGGTGACGCGCAGTCCGTCCGGCGACGGTGCCACGGTGATCTCGTCGTGGAGGCCGACCGCGAGGAAGACGTTGGCCAGGTCGTGGAAGCCGTCGGGGCGGGCCGCGCCGACCGCGAGCTGGACGTTGACCTTGGCGGGCACGCGGACGGTGACACTCACGCGACGGGCTCCTCGGACTGCTCGGACTGCTTGTGCTCGGCGATGCGCGCGAACTCCTCGACGGTCAGGGACTCGCCGCGGGCCTGCGGCGACACCCCGGCGGCGACCAGCGCGGTCTCCGCCGCCGCGGCCGAGCCCGCCCATCCGGCGAGGGCGGCCCGCAGGGTCTTGCGGCGCTGGGCGAAGGCCGCGTCGACGACGGCGAAGACCTCGCGCCGGGTGGCGGTGGTCTTCAGCGGTTCCTCGCGGCGGACGAGGGAGACCAGGCCGCTGTCCACGTTGGGCGCCGGCCAGAACACCCTCCGCCCGATGGCGCCGGCCCGTTTGACCTCGGCGTACCAGTTGGCCTTGACCGAGGGCACGCCGTACACCTTCGAGCCGGGCGGGGCGGCGAGCCGGTCGGCGACCTCGGCCTGGACCATGACGAGGGTGCGCTCGATACTCGGGAAGGTCTCGAGCATGTGCAGCAGCACCGGGACGGCCACGTTGTAGGGCAGGTTGGCGACCAGCGCGGTCGGGGCGGGGCCGGGCAGCTCGGTGACCTGCATCGCGTCGGAGTGGACCAGCGCGAACCGGCCGGCCCGCTCCGGCATCCGGGCCGCGACGGTCGCGGGCAGCGCGGCGGCGAGGACGTCGTCGATCTCGACGGCGGTGACCCGGTCGGCGGCCTCCAGCAGCGCCAGGGTGAGCGAGCCGAGCCCCGGCCCGACCTCGACGACCACGTCGTCCGGGCGGACCCCGGCGGTGCGAACGATACGGCGGACCGTGTTCGCGTCGATCACGAAGTTCTGGCCGCGCTGCTTGGTGGGCCGTACGCCGAGCGCGGCCGCGAGTTCGCGGACGTCGGCGGGGCCCAGGAGGGCGTCGGGGGTGGGGCTCGTCACGGGGACAAGGGTACGGGGCGCGGGACCCCGCAGGTCACGCCTGTGGATAACCGAAGGCCCGTGCCGTGTTCGCCGCGAGGGCCGTGGCGAGGGTGTCCTCGTCGGTCCCGCGTACGGCCGCCATGGCGCGCACGGTGACCGGCACCAGGTACGGGGCGCCCGGCCGGCCGCGGTAGGGCACCGGCGTCAGGAACGGGGCGTCGGTCTCCACCAGGACGAGCTCCGGCGGGGCGACGGCGAGGGCGTCGCGCAGGTGCTGGGCGTTCTTGAAGGTGACGTTGCCGGCGAACGACATGAAGTACCCGGCGCGGGCGCAGATCTCCGCCATCGCGGCGTCCCCCGAGTAGCAGTGGAAGACGGTGCGTTCCGGTGCGCCCTCCTCCTTGAGCACGCGCAGCACGTCGGCGTGGGCGTCGCGGTCGTGGATCACCAGGGCCTTGCCGTGCCGCTTGGCGATCTCGATGTGGGCGCGGAAGGACCGCTCCTGCGCCTCCTTACCCTCGGGCCCGGTGCGGAAGTAGTCCAGTCCGGTCTCGCCGACGCCCTTGACCTGGGGCAGCGCGGCCAGCCGGTCGATCTCTGCGAGCGCCTCGTCCAGGGCCGCGTCGCCGCCGGGCTCCCGCGCCCCCTGCCGTGACCATCCATCGGGATCGCCGTGCACGATGCGCGGCGCCTCGTTCGGGTGGAGCGCGACGGTCGCGTGCACGCTGTCGTACGCGGCGGCCGTCTCCGCGGCCCAGCGCGAGCCCGCGAGGTCGCAGCCGACCTGGACCACCGTCGTCACCCCCACGGACGCGGCCTTGGCGAGCCCCTCCTCCACCGTGCCGGACTGCATGTCGAGGTGGGTGTGCGAGTCCGCGACCGGCACCCGCAGGGGCGCCGGGAGCGGCGGGGCCGCGTTCTTGCCGGAGGTGTCCGAGGTGTCCGAGGTGTCCGAGGTGGTCCCGGTGGCGGTGTCGCGGGCGTTCGAAGACATGCACCGATCCTACGGACCGCCGGGAGACGGCATCCCGCGGCCGGGAACGGTCACTCCTTCCGGCGGAAGGGGTGCATGAGGCCGGCCAGATGCCAGTGCCGGTCGCCGGGCTCGATGTGGGCCGCGTCGAGCGCCGTGGTGACCCGGCCGGGCCGCATGATCCGTACGACATGGCCGTCGCAGCGGAGGCACGTCGGACGGCTCAGCGGGGAGGGCACGATCCGGCCGTTCGCCAGATAGCACACGAGGTCGTGGCCGTCGGTGTCCTGGTGGTGTTCTATCTCGTACGACTGCTCCCAGCCGTACCCGCAGCGCATGCAGGCGAAGGAGTACGACTCCCTGATGACGGCGCCGGCGTCGGCGCGCGCTCCGGGCCCCTCTGCGATCTCGGTCATCCCGACTCCTGTCGGTCCACGGACGGTCCACGGACATACCTGGAGGGAACGGAGCGGTCCCGCCCCGTTCCTCGCTTCCAGTGGACTCCTCCGCGAGCGGAAACGCACCGGGCCCGACGAGCTATTTGGTGCCGATTTAGGCGTTCCCTTACCGATGCCACCCGTGCTCTTTACCCATGCCTGCCGTACGCGCCCCGGAGGGGCGCGGGACCGTATCGATCTGCGGCTCCGCCGCGTGGGCGCGTCCGGCCGCACACCACCGTCGGCCCGCGACGAAGCCGACCACCGACGGCGCTAGCCGGCCCCGTTCACCCCTCGGAGCGTTTCGCCGCCACCACGGCGTCGAAGACCTCCCGCTTGGGCACTCCCGCCTCCACGGCGACCGCCGCGATGGCCTCCTTGCGCCGCTCCCCCGCCTCCTCGCGCACCCGTACCCGGCGCACCAACTCGGCGACGTCCACTTCCTCGGGCCCGTGGTCCGGGGCGCCCTCGACGACGACGGTGATCTCGCCGCGTACGCCCTCGGCCGCCCATGCGGCCAGCTCGGCCAGCGGACCGCGCCTGACCTCCTCGTACGTCTTGGTCAGCTCACGGCAGACGGCGGCGCGGCGTTCGGTGCCGAACACCTCGGCCATCGCGGCGAGCGTGGCGTCGAGCCGGTGCGGGGACTCGAAGTAGACGAGGGTGCGCCGCTCCTTGGCGACCTCCCGCAGCCGCCCCAGCCGTTCCCCGGCCTTGCGGGGCAGGAACCCCTCGAAGCAGAACCGGTCGACGGGCAGCCCGGACAGGGCGAGCGCGGTGAGTACCGCGGACGGTCCGGGCACGGCGGTGACCTTGATGTCCCGCTCGACGGCGGCGGCGACCAACCGGTATCCGGGGTCGGACACGGAGGGCATCCCGGCGTCCGTCACCAGCAGTACGCGGGCGCCGCCCGCCAGCTCCTCGACCAGTTCGGGCGTACGGGCGGACTCGTTGCCCTCGAAGTAGGAGACCACCCGTCCCTTGGGGGTGACGCCGAGCGCCTGGGTCAGCCGTCGCAGCCGCCGGGTGTCCTCGGCGGCGACGACGTCGGCGCCGGCCAGCTCCTCGGCGAGCCGGGGCGGTGCGTCGGAGACGTCGCCGATGGGGGTGCCTGCGAGTACGAGGATTCCGGTCACCCTCTCATCCTCCCAGCACCGGAGCCCCCACGAGGACGGCCCGCACCCCGCCCCGTACCCGGCCCGCACCCTGCCCGGCCCGGCACCCGCACCCGGCGCGCATCCGCACCCGCTCGGGCCCCGCACCCACCCCGCATCCGCCCTCGCACCCAGTGCGGCGGAGTCGGGCGCACCTGGGGCATACCGGGCCCGTACCTCCCATGCGCGGGACTCCCACAGGGCCATTCCCTACGATGGCGCGGTGACGAGTACCGCGTCCTCCACGGACACCCGGCAGGAACAGCCGCCACAGGACCAGCAACCGTCGTGGCAGCAGCGGCTCCGCCGTTTCGGCTACACGGCGAGGCCCGGGGGCGACGTCCGCGACCGCTTGGTCCCGCCGTACACGAAGCCGGCGGGCAGACTGTGGACGGCGCTCGGGGTGCCGCCGACGCTCGGCGAGCGGATCACTCGCTGGTCGGGCTGGGGCGGTCCGTTGCTGGTCACGCTGCTGGCGGGGGTGCTGCGCTTCTGGAACCTGGGCAGCCCCAAAAAGGTGATATTCGACGAGACGTACTACGCGAAGGACGCGTGGGCGCTGGTCCAGCGCGGCTTCGAGGTCAACTGGGACAAGGCCGCGGACAAGCAGATCCTCTCCTCCGGCGGCGACGTCTCCGTCCCGATCGAAGCGGCGTACGTGGTGCACCCGCCGGTCGGGAAGTACGTCATCGGGCTGGGCGAGCTGATGTTCGGGTTCGACCCGTTCGGCTGGCGGTTCATGACGGCCCTGCTGGGCACGCTCTCGGTCCTGATGCTGTGCCGGATCGGCCGGCGCCTGTTCCGCTCTACGTTCCTCGGCTGCCTGGCGGGCGCGCTGATGGCGGTGGACGGCCTGCACTTCGTGATGAGCCGCACCGCGCTGCTCGACGGGGTGCTGATGTTCTTCGTGGTGGCGGCCTTCGGCTGTCTGGTCGTCGACCGGGACCGGGCGCGGGAGAAGCTCGCGGCCGCGCTGCCCGTGGGCACCGACGGCAGGGCCCTGCCGGACGCGCACATCGCCGAGACCGCGCGGCTGGGCCTGCGGCCGTGGCGGCTGACGGCGGGGCTGATGCTGGGCCTGGCGTTCGCCACGAAGTGGAACGGCCTGTACATCATGGCCGCCTTCTGTGTGATGGCGGTGCTGTGGGACGTCGGCTCCCGCCGGACCGCCGGCGCCCACAGCCCCGTGCGGGCCGTGATGAAGCGCGACCTGGGCTGGGCGTTCCTGTCCACGGTGCCGATCGCCCTGGCGACGTACCTCGCCTCCTGGACCGGCTGGTTCCTCTCCTCGGACGACGGCAGCGGCGGCTACTACCGCGACTGGGCCGTGACCGACGGCAAGGACAGCGCCTGGTCGTGGCTGTTCCCCGACTGGTGGCGCAGCTTCTGGCACTACGAGAACCAGGTGTACGAGTTCCACGTCGGCCTGTCCTCGCCGCACACCTACGAGTCCAACCCGTGGAGCTGGATCATCGCGGGCCGCCCGGTCTCGTTCGACTACGACTCCCCGGCACCCGGCACGGACGGCTGCCCGGCCGACGCGGCCGAGAAGTGCGCCCGCGAGGTACTGGCCCTGGGCACGCCCCTGCTGTGGTGGGTGGGCTGCTTCGCGCTCCTCTACGTCCTGTGGCGCTGGTTCTTCCGCCGCGACTGGCGGGCGGGCGCCATCGCCTGCGGCATCGTGGCCGGCTATCTGCCCTGGTTCTTCTACCAGGAGCGCACGATCTTCTACTTCTACTCCGTCGTCTTCCTCCCCTTCCTGTGCCTGGCGGTGGCGATGCTCCTGGGCGCGCTCATCGGCCCACCCCGCGCCGGCGACACCCGCCGCGTGGCAGGCGCCACGGCCGCGGGCGTCCTGACCCTCCTGATCGTCTGGAACTTCATCTACTTCTGGCCCATCTACACCGGCACGGCCATCCCGATCGACGACTGGCGGGCCCGGATGTGGCTCGACACGTGGGTCTAGCCGGACGGATGCGCCATGGGGGCGCGGCATCCCACCGGGCCCCCATGGTCGTCGTTGGTCGTCGTGGGCCGCCCTCGGACGGCCCGGAGACGGCCCGAAGACGGCCCAGCTCATGGCAACAGCAGGTTTATCGTGCAGATCGTCTGGGGTCCCGCGCTCACGATCGGCCCGTTCCTGGCCCTGCTCACCCTGTGGTCGGTCGGCCGCAAGCAGCAGACCGCACCGAAATGGGTCCTCCCGGGCAACGTCCGCTCGGGTGAGGGGGAGCCGATCACGCCGTCGATCGTGGTCAAGGCCCTGCGCGACCTCGGAGGCCCGGCCCTGCGAGGCGCCATCAAGGAGATGGGCGACGCCGGCGCGTCCATGCTCGGACCGATCCGCATCGCCGGATGCGGCCTGGAAGTCGACGTCAC
This sequence comes from Streptomyces sp. NPDC005774, assembly GCF_042871645.1. Taxonomy (NCBI): domain Bacteria; kingdom Bacillati; phylum Actinomycetota; class Actinomycetes; order Kitasatosporales; family Streptomycetaceae; genus Streptomyces; species Streptomyces sp. NPDC005774. The sequence continues at coordinate 44,373 of NZ_JBIAIV010000047.1, forward strand.
CCTGCCCTCGGGGTGTCGACGAACGAGGTGCAGAACCGGCGCCGCAAGCTCGCCGAGAACCTCACCCGGCACGAGCACGAGGTGTTCATCACCATCCCCGGGGCGGCCCGCACGGTGCGGCTGTGGATCGCCGACTCCGGCGCGAAGGGAACCCTCATGGTCCTACGCCCATCGACCACACCCAGCACACCCCGGCCGAGACCGTGCCGGCCGTCTCCCGCACGGCGGTGAACGTCGCCCTCGGGGGCGTCGGCTTCCTCACCGTGTGCGGCGGTCTGCTGCTGCTCACCTCGTTCATCGCCGCGCTGACCGCGTTCGTCACCCAGCTCATCACCCTGGCCGCCGCCGTCTTCGGCGGCTGGATCGCCGTCCAGGTCCTCAGCACGAGCGGCCCACAAGGGCGGCACGACGGTGAACATCCGCAGGGCGACGTTCAAGTGCAACCACTTCCACGGCTAGGGCATGCCGCTGCCCTGTCGATCACCACCCGGGCGGTGGCTCACCCCCATCGCGATGATGCCGGTCAGCAGAAGCCCGCTTCCTGTCAAGATCCCCCACTGCCGGGTGCCGATGTCGCTGATCACCAGCCAGAAGACCAACTGCCAGCACAAGGCGAAGGCAGCCACCAACTGGCCCCAGCCGTAGAGGCGAACGCGGTGAACCGGACGCCGGTTCACGGGGAGAACCCAGCCCCGGGTAACCGCCGCTACGCCCGAAGCGGCGAAGAGTAACGCCACCACCACAGAAAGGATGGCGATAGAGAGCAGCATCGTTCCCCCTCCTTGCGCGCCGGCCCCGCGCCGGACGCCGCCGTGATCATGACACCCGCTGCGCTCCGCGTCCACGCGCGTCCGTAGCCCATGCCCCTCCTGATCAGCCGGACAGTCCTGGCTACGCCAAGGGCGGCCCCCTGTTCCGCGGGCCTTGGCCAGTTCCTTCTTCACCTCGGCGTCGACCTCGAAGACCTGGAGGTGACTGGTTGCGCGCCCGGCTGATGGCCTCCGCGAGCGGCTCGTACGAGGAGTCGCCCTCGGCGGCGGCCGTGGACAGGTCGAAGGCGCCCGCGAAGCGGTACATCGCCGGCTCGCCCGCCTTGCCCTTCGTCGAGAACTTCGACTCGTCCACACCGGCCGGCGCGTCGCACGCGCCTCGGGCGTCGTCACCGGCGCTGCCACCCGCGCCCGACGGGCCACCGGTCAGCGCCCAGGCCGCGCCCACGCCTCTGCCCCCAGCCAGCAGGCCGACCAGGAGAGCGGCCACCAGCGGACCCCGGCTGCGGGCCGACGCGATACTTGCGACCGGCTCACTGGACCGGCTGCGCGCGGCACTCGGCGAGAAGCCGAGCTGAGGAAGCGGTACGGGGCGGGGTGTACCGCGCGCCCTGGGGCGTAACTACCCTTCCGCCGTTCGAGGTTGAACCTGCCGTGGTGGGTGGCGGCCGGACTCGATCTCCTTTCGGACAACAAAAAGAAACAGTCGCCCCTGCCGCCACTCCTTGTGCGTAGAGTGCTCACTCGCCGAACTTTCTGAACACGTTCAGAAGACGTGGGGGTCCGGCGGGGGAGGGGAAACGCCCGATGGGCAAGGGGGTCAAGACCGCCGTCATCGGTGGTGTGTTCGCGGCGATGGTGGGCGGGGCCGGGTACGGGGTCTACAACTTCGTGTCGGCGGTGAACGGCGACGGGGGCGGCGGTGGCGGTTCGGACGCGGCCGTGACGAAGAAGTCCGGGCCGCCGGACAAGGAGGAGGTCGAGAAGGCGAGCGGGACGTTCTTCGCGGCCTGGGAGAAGGGGGAGGCGGCACAGGCGGCGTCGTACACGAACAACGCCGAGGGCGCCGCCCCGCTGCTGGCGGCCTACGGCGAGGACGCCCGCATAGCCGACGTCGAGATCACACCGGGCACACCCGCCGGCACGACCGTGCCGTTCAGTGTGAAGGCGACCGTCTCGTACGACGGGAAGTCCGAACCGCTCACCTACAAGAGCGAGTTGACCGTCGTGCGCGGGCAGAACACCGGGCGGGCCCTGGTCGACTGGGAGCCGTCCGTCGTCCACCCGGAACTCAAGGACGGCGACACCCTCGTCACCGGGGAGGCCGCGCAGCCGCCGATCGAGGCCGTGGGCCGGGACGGCACGGTGCTGACGGAGGAGGAGTACCCCTCGCTCGGCCCGATCCTGGACACCCTGCGCGAGAAGTACGGTGACAAGGCGGGCGGCGCCCCCGGCGTCGAGCTGACCATCCGGCACGCGGACGGCTCCGGGGACGGGACCACGGACGGGACGGGCGCCGCCGACTCCACGCTGGTGACGCTCGCCAAGGGCAAGCCCGGCAAGCTGCGGACGACGCTCAGCGCGGGCGTGCAGGCGGCCGCCGAGAAGGCGGTGAAGGGGTTCCCCGAGTCGTCGGTGGTGGCCGTGCAGCCGAGCACCGGCGAAGTGCTGGCCGTGGCCAACCACCGCGAGGACGGGTTCGACGCCGCGCTCCAGGGCCGGGTCGCCCCCGGCTCCACCATGAAGATCATCGCCGCGGCCATGCTCATCGACAACGGCGTGGCCTCGATGAACGGCCCGGCGCCCTGCCCGCCCACCGCGACCTGGCAGAGCCAGACCTTCAAGAACCTCACCGGCATGGAGCCGAACGAGGGCGCCACCCTCGCCAACAGCTTCCTGCGTTCCTGCAACACGGCCTTCATCAAGCTCATCGACGAGGAACCGCTGACCGACGCCTCGCTCACCCAGGAAGCGCAGGAGCGGTTCGGGCTCGGCCGGGACGACTGGGCGACCGGCGTCGTCTCCTTCGACGGCAGCGTCCCCGCCGTCAGCGGCCCGGACCGCGCGGCGAACGCCATCGGCCAGGGCCAGGTGCAGATGAACCCGCTGAACATGGCGTCGGTGACGGCCACCGCCATCACCGGTACCTTCCGCCAGCCGTACCTCGTCTCCCCGGAGCTCGACGGCCGGCAGCTGGCGCAGGCGAAGGGTCTGCAGGCGGGCACCGCGAGCCAGTTGAAGCAGATGATGCGTCTGACGGCCACCCAGGGCACCGCCGCGCAGGCCATGTCCGGTCTCGGCGGTGACATCGGTGCGAAGACCGGCTCCGCCGAGGTCGACGGCAACGCCACCTCCGACAGCTGGTTCACCGGCTTCCGGGGCGACGTCGCGGCGGCGGCCATGACCCAGCAGGGCGGCCACGGCGGCGACGCGGCCGGTCCGATTGTCGCAGCTGTGCTACGAGCGGGCGGCTGAGCGCGACGCGCGGGAGGCGGGACTCTAGGCTGGGGGCCGTCATTGGCCTGGGAGCATCGGCGCCCATCGGTCCGGTATGACTATGTGACGACATGGCCACATGACGGTACGGCAGTACGGCCGGCGTCCCGGCGGACTTTACGGAGGATCGAACAGCAGTGGGCAACAGAAGGCGCGTCGCCGGGCGACGGAAGACCAACCCCGCCGTGCTCGGCGGAGTGATCGCCGTCGTCGTCGGGGGCGCCGGAATCAGTGCCTACGCGTTGTTCGGGGGCGGGTCCGGAAGCGGGGACGACCCCTCGACATCGGCCACCCAGCAGGCCAAGGCCAAGAGCGGTCCGCTGTCCGCCGCCGAGGTCACCGCCGCGGCCGACCGTTTCCTCACCGCCTGGCAGCAGGGCAAGGTGAGCGAGGCCGCCGACGCCACCGACGACCCGGAGGCGGCCACCGCCCTGCTCACCGGCTACGCCAAGGACGCCCGCGTCAAGGACGTCACCCTCACCGCCGGCACCCGTGCCGGCGCCGAGGTCCCGTTCTCCGTCAAGGGCACGGTGGCGTACGAGGAGAACGCCGAGCCACTGGCGTACGACAGCAGGCTGACCGTCGTACGCCGGGACGGGGACGGCGAACCGCAGGTCGCATGGCGGTCCGAGGTCGTGCACCCCGACCTCAAGGACGGCGACAAGCTGGTCACGGGCGAGACGGACACCCCGCCGATCAAGGCACTGGACCGGGACGGCGGCGAGCTGACCACCAAGACCTACCCGTCCCTGGGCCCGATGCTCGACGGGCTGCGCGAGAAGTACGGGAAGACGGCGGGCGGCAAGGCCGGCATCGAGCTGCGGGTCGTCCGCGGCGAGGCGTCCAAGAAGGCGGAGGCCTCCGACAAGACCGTGCTGGAGCTGAGCGAGGGCACCCCCGGCACGGTGAAGACCACACTGGACCCGGCCCTCCAGGCGGCGGCCGAGGAGCAGGTGGCCAAGAAGGCCAAGTCGTCGGTGGCGGTGATGCGCGCGTCGACCGGCGAGATCCTCGCCGCCGCGAACTCCTCGCGCGGGTTCAACACCGCGCTCCAGGGCTCGCTGGCCCCGGGTTCGACGATGAAGGTCCTCACCGCCTCGCTGCTGATCGAGAAGGGCCTCGCGTCCATCGACGAGAAGCACCCGTGTCCGAAGTACTCCAGCTACGGCGGCTGGAAGTTCCAGAACCTCGACAAGTTCGAGATCAAGGGCGGCACCTTCCGCGACAGCTTCGGCGCCTCCTGCAACACCGCCTTCATCAGCCAGGCGTCCGAGCTGAAGGACGACGACCTGACCAAGCAGGCCCAGCAGGTCTTCGGGCTCTCACGCGACGACTGGCAGATCGGCATCCCGTCCTTCGACGGCTCGGTGCCGGTGCAGAAGGACGCCCCCATGGCCGCCTCCCTGATCGGACAGGGCGGCGTGCGGATGAACCCGCTGAACATGGCGTCGGTGTCGGCGACCGTCAAGGCGGGCGAGTTCCACCAGCCGTACCTGGTGTCGCCGGAGGTGGACGGCCGGAAGCTGGCCACCGCCTCGCGCACCATGTCGGCCGGGACCGCGACGCAACTGCGGCAGCTGATGTCGTACACGGCGACCAGCGGCACCGCGGCGAAGGCGATGGCCGTGGTCAGTGGCGACAAGGGCGCGAAGACCGGCTCGGCCGAGGTCGACGGGCAGAAGAAGCCCAACGGCTGGTTCACCGCGTACCGCGGGGACCTCGCGGCGGCGGGCGTCGTGCAGGCGGCCGGCCACGGCGGCTCCACGGCGGGCCCGATCGTGGCGAGCCTGCTGAAGCTCGGCGACTGATCCGGAGGGCTCCCGGATCACTCCCGGGTCGCTCCCGGATCACTCCCGGGTCACTCACGGACCAGCGGGGCCGTCCGTCAGTGCGGGACCGGTTCGATGGCTGCCGCGGCCACGTGCATGCGTCGCAGGAACCGTGTCAGGGCCTTCGTCTCGAACTGCACCATCGTCACCCCCTGCGCCGAGTGGAACTCCACGATCGTCTGCACGCGACCGCACGGCCACACCCGCACGTCACCGCGGTCCACGGGGGTGCGCAGCCCATGTTCGAGCAGGTCACGGGGCAGGGCCCACTCATGGGTGGGGGGACCGGTCAGCCTCACCCGTACGATCCGGGGGTCGCGCTCGGGGTCGTAGCTCAGCCTGACCGGCACCGCTCCCCGGTCCATGGCCTGGGGGGCGTCCGCGTCCGTGACGATCTGGGTGCGTGCGTACTGCTCGACTACGTTCATGAGTGGCCCCTTACGGTGCGCTACCTGTACGAAAGCCGTATACCCACCCTTCCTCCAATGTCGCACAGATTCCGGAATCCGACTCTCCGTACAGGCGCGGTCACGGACACGGGCGCGGTCAAAGGCGCGCCAAGACGAATCACTCGCTCTTGCGACCTTGTCGCAGGAGCAAGCATCATCAAACAGTGCATGTACCTGACGGATTCATCAACGCCCCCGTGTCCGCCGCCACCGCGGTGGTCGCCGCCGGCGCCATGGCCGTGAGCCTGCGCGGCGCGCGCCGCGAACTCGGGAGCGAGCGGGCGGCACCGCTGGCCGGACTCGTGGCGGCGTTCATCTTCGCCGTGCAGATGCTGAACTTCCCGGTCGCGGGAGGCACCAGCGGCCATCTGCTCGGCGGCGCGCTCGCCGCGATACTCGTGGGCCCTTACACAGGGGTCCTGTGCGTATCCGTCGTCCTGCTGATGCAGGCGATCCTCTTCGCCGACGGCGGCCTGACCGCGCTCGGGGTGAACATCACCTGCATGGCGATCGTCACGACGGTCGTCGCCTACGCCCTGTTCCGCGGGCTGGTGAAGGTGCTGCCGCGCGCCCGCCTCTCGGTGATCGCCGCGTCCTTCGTCGCCGCCCTGGTCTCCGTCCCGGCCTCCGCGGTCGCCTTCACCCTGATCTACGCGATCGGCGGCACCTCCGACGTCTCGATCGGCAAGGTCGCCACCGCGATGGTGGGCGTGCACATTCTGATCGGGCTCGGCGAGGCCGTGATCACCGCGCTGACCGTCGGCGCCGTCCTCTCCGTACGCCCGGACCTGGTGTACGGGGCGCACGGACTCGAACAGAAGCTCAAGCTGCGGGTGAACGGCGAGCTGGTCGACGCCCCGGATGCCGAGCCGGCGCCCGACCCTGCCGCCGCCACCCGGTCCCGACGCCCGATCTGGATTGTCGGGCTGGTGACGTCGCTGCTTCTCGCCGGATTCGTCAGCTTCTACGCCTCCGCCGATCCCGACGGTCTGGAGCGGGTCGCCACCGACCACGGCATCGCCGAGCAAGCCGAGGAGCACGGGGCCGCCGACTCCCCGCTCGCCGACTACGGCGTCAAGGACGTCGAGGACGCCCGCATCTCCGGCGGTCTCGCAGGTGTGATCGGCGTCGGTCTCACCGTCGTCGCGGGCACCGGGGTCTTCTGGGTGGTCCGACGGCGGCGCTCGGACGAGATGTCCGATACGGCCCCGCCGGCGAACACGCACTCCGACACCGACGTCTGACATGGGCAGCGGCCACGTCCACCGGCTGTACCGGCACGCGCACTCCCCCGTGCACGCGCTGCCCCCGCACACCAAGCTCGCCGCGGTCCTCGCCTTCGTGGTGGTCGTGGTGTCCACCCCGCGTGAGGCGATGTGGGCGTTCGGGGTGTACGCGGTGCTGCTAGGCCTCGTCGCGTACGCGGCCCGCGTTCCGGCCGGGTTCCTGCTGGGGCGGCTGCTGATCGAGGTGCCGTTCGTCGCCTTCGCGGTGCTCATGCCGTTCGTCGCGGAGGGCGAGCGGGTCGAGGTCCTCGGTCTGTCGCTGAGCGTCAACGGGCTGTGGGGCGCCTGGAACGTGCTGGCCAAGGGCACCCTGGGCGTCGCCGCCTCCGTCCTGCTCGCCGCCACGACCGAGCTGCGCGAGCTGCTGCTGGGCCTGCAGCGCCTGAAGCTGCCGCCGCTGCTGGTACAGATCGCCTCGTTCATGATCCGCTACGGCGATGTCGTCACGGACGAGATGCGGCGCATGCGGATCGCCCGCGAGTCCCGCGGTTTCGAGGCGCGGGGCCTGAGGCACTGGGGCGTGCTGGCGAAGTCGGCGGGCGCGCTCTTCATCCGCTCCTACGAGCGCGGCGAGCGGGTGCACCTGGCCATGATCAGCCGCGGTTACGCCGGTTCGATGCCCGTCATCGACGAAGTGGCCGTCTCCCGGGCGCAGTGGTCGTACGCACTGGCCCTCCCGTCCGCCGCCCTGGTCGTCTGCGTGCTGGGGTGGGTGCTGTGATCCCTTCCGTGACAGCCACTCCTCCCACTTCTCCTGCGTCTTCTTCTCCTTCTCTGGAGGTCTCCGGACTCGCCTTCGCCTATCCGGACGGCCACCAGGCCCTCTTCGGTGTCGACTTCTCGATCGCGCGCGGCGAGCGGGTGGCACTCCTCGGCCCGAACGGAGCGGGCAAGACGACGCTCGTGCTGCACCTCAACGGCATCCTGACCGGCGGTACCGGCACGGTGAAGGTGGCCGGACTGCCGGTGGGCCGGGAGCACATGGCCGAGATCCGGCGCCGGGTCGGCATCGTCTTCCAGGACCCGGACGACCAGCTCTTCATGTCCACGGTGCGGGAGGACGTGGCGTTCGGCCCGGCGGCGGCCGGGCTCCGGGGGGCCGAGCTGGAGGAACGGGTGGGCCGGGCGCTGGGCCTGGTCGGTATGGCCGGGTTCGAGGACCGGCCGCCGCACCATCTCTCCTACGGGCAGCGGCGCCGGGTGGCCGTGGCGACGGTGCTGGTGATGGAGCCGGAGATCCTGGTCCTGGACGAGCCGTCCTCCAACCTGGACCCCGCCTCCCGCCGCGAACTGGCCGACATCCTGCGCTCGCTGGACGTGACCGTCCTGATGGTCACGCACGACCTGCCGTACGCCCTGGAGCTGTGCCCGCGCTCGCTGGTCCTGAGCGACGGAGTGATCGCGGCGGACGGCCGGACGGCGGACCTGCTCGCCGACGACACCCTGATGCGCGCGAACCGCCTGGAGCTGCCGTACGGCTTCGATCCCCGCTCGGTGCCGGCCACACCCGGTTAGGGCCAGGCCCCAGACCTTTCGTCTCCCTCCCCACCGGGCGAGGAATCCCAGGCGGAAGGCCTCTGTTGCACCTCGTGTCGCAGGCGCATGCCCGGCGACGGGCGAACGGAAGGGATCGACGGACGTGGGCGTCGAGGTGCACGGCACGGTGACCGAGGGCTTCGAGCCGGTCGGGGAAGCGTTCGAAAGGAACTTCGAGCGCCTCGGGGAGCGGGGCGCGGCCGTCACCGTGTACCGGGACGGGCAGCGGGTCGTCGATCTGTGGGCCGGCACGAAGGACGTCGACGGCGGTACCGACGGCGATGGCGTACGCGATGACGACCGCGCCGGCGCCGAGCCGTGGGAGCGGGGCACGGCCCAGCTCGTCCGCTCGGCGACCAAGGGCGTCGCCGCCGCCGTCCCCCTGCTGCTCCACCAGTACGGCGAGCTGGACCTGGACGCGCCCGTCGGCCACTACTGGCCCGAGTTCAAGGCCCGGGGCAAGGAACGGGTGCTCGTCCGGCACCTGCTGAACCACCGGGCCGGGCTCCCTCTCCTCGACCGCCCGCTCACCCCGCGGGAGGCGCTCGACCCGCTGCGGGGCGCCGAGGCCGTCGCCGCCCAGGCACCCGTGTGGGAGCCGGGCACGGACCACGGCTACCACGCCCTCACCTACGGCTGGCTGCTGGACGAGCTGGTACGGCGGGTGTCGGGCCGGGGCGCCGGTGAGTGGATCGCGGAGCGGATCGCCGCTCCCCTGGGGCTGGACTTCTGGCTGGGCCTGCCGGACGCGGAGGCCGGCCGGGTGGGCAGGGTCGGCCCGGTCGAGGGGTCCGAACCGTCCGGCGTGCTGCGCGCCCGTCCCAAGCGCTCGGTCGCCGAGGCCTACGCCGACCCCGCCTCCGTCACCCGCCGGGCCTTCGCCGCGATCGACCCGTTCCCGGACCACAATGCCCCGGAGTTCCGCGCGGTGCCCCACCCCGCGGCCAACGGCATCGCGACGGCGGACGGGCTGGCCCGCTTCTACGCCTCGCTCATCGGGCAGGTCGACGGCGTACGCCTCTTCGATGCGGCCACCGTCGAACGCGCCCGCGCCGAGGAGTCGGCCGGCCCGGACCGCGTCCTGATCGTCGGCACCCGCTTCGGCCTCGGCTACATGCTGCACGGCAGCGCGTCGCCCTTCCTGGCTCCGGGCTCCTTCGGCCACCCCGGCCGCGGCGGTTCCCTCGGCTTCGCCGACCCGGAGGCGGGCATCGCCTTCGGCTACGTCACCAACGGCTTCCGCACCACCGTGACGTCGGACCCCCGCGCCCAGGCATTGGTACGGGCGGTGCGCTCCGTCGTCCTCGGTTAGCCGGGGCGCCGCTCGTACGCCGTCGCTCAGACGCCGTCGCTCAGACGTGGATCGGGTGCGAGGTGCGGCCCGACACCTCGTCGATCTCGTCGTGCGCCTTGGTCAGCAACTGCATCGCGAGCTCGTTGAGCGCCCTGGCACCGGCGACCTCCTCCCCCACCCTGGGCTGGTTCTCGTCGATCCGGTGCCGGCTCGCGTGCCCGTGGCCCCGTACCTCGGTCCCGTCGGGCAAGCGCACCATCGCCGCCGCCCGCGTGTGCTGGTCGTCCTCCATGAACTCCATCTCGACGTGCCACCCCACGGTGGTGTGCCTGGTGTGCGTCATGACGGTCACCTCCGGAAAGTCCTGATTCCAGGGTGCTCCTCCCCCTGCCCGGCCGCACCCGGCCGGGGCCCGCCGCATCCCGCGCGCCCCGGGGTGGCCTCTGACCGGAAACCGTGGGTACTTTCCGGGAAAGTGCTCACGGCCCGCCCGTCCGAGGCCACTTCGGACAGCGCGACCGCCTGTGCTCACGCCGCCGCCCCTGTCCCGCTCTCGGCATCAACCCGATGCCGACGACCGGCAGCCCGGCTCCGGGACACATGGAGCACCGAACCGTTCCCGGAAGAACAGCGCCCCGGTGCCGGCCCCCACGATGACCGATGTCATACCCGGCTCATACAGTGTTTCCATGAGTCGATCCAAGTTAGGCAAGGCCACCATCACGCCGGGCGAGCCCGCAGCGATCTACTGCCGCATCTCCCATGCCAGGGAAGAGGATCAGACCGGCGTCGACCGCCAGGAGCGCATCTGCCGGGAGATCGCCGAACGCCTTCAGCTCCGCGTTGAGCCGACCCGCATCTACGTGGACAACAACCGTTCTGCATGGCAGCGCAACCGCAAGCGGCCGGGGTGGGAGGAGATGCTGAAGGCGATGGGGGACGGAGAGATCCGGCACGTCATCGTCTACCACCCCGACCGCCTCATGAGGCAGCCCAAGGATCTTGAAGAACTACTCGCCGTAGCCGACGACAAACGCGTCCTCCTGCACGGCGAGGCGAACCGGCGCGATCTGTCGGACCCCGACGACCGGTTCATCCTCCGTATCGAGGTGGCCCACGCGTGCCGCTCTTCCGATGACACGTCCCGCCGTCTCAAGGACGCTCTGAAGGACCATGCCCGCGCAGGCCGGCCGCACGTGGGCAATCGGCCGTACGGCTACACCCGCGACGGCCGCGCGATCGTCGAGGAGGAGGCGGAGATCGTCCGTGAGGTCTACCGCCGCTACTTGGACGGCGAGTCGCCGAACCACATAGCGCAGGATCTCGCCGCACGCGGCATCCCCACGTCGAAGGGCAAGGCGTGGAACCCCGAGAACGTTCGCCATCTGTTGTCGTCGCACTTCGTGGCCGGACTGCGGTTCCACCTGGGCGAGGAAGTGGCCGTCGGGACGTGGCCCGCCATCATCGACCGAGGGCAGTGGGACGAGGTACAGCGGCTCCGGGAGTACCGCGCCCAAAAGCACCAGGACACGAAGAAGCGCCCGATCCGGAATTACCTCCTGCGCGGAGTCGCCACTTGCGCGTGTGGCGCGCGCATGGGCGGTACGAACAGCGGCCGGTATGCCTACTACCGGTGCACCCGCGCCGACAACACCGACCAGCAGAAGTGCAACCGGTCCATCTCAGCCGAGCCACTGGAAGCCTTCGTACGGGACGTGGCGATCAAGGTCCTGACCAAGCTGGACACCGCCGGCTACGAGCCCGCCACGACCACGCGCCCCGAGGCCGACGTCATCGCGGACGAGAAGGACCGCGAGAAGCTGCGGGAGCTGAAGGAACTGTGGCTCAACGACGACGACTTCACGACCGCCGACTTTCAGGCCATGCGCACGCCAATCGTCAAGCGGATGAAAGAGCGGCAGCGGAAGACCGTCAAGCGGCCCGTCGCCGTCCTGGAGGGAATCGCCGGACCGGACGCCGAGGCCAACTGGGAGAGGCTGGAGAAGGCGGAGGACTATGCACGCATGAACGCGATCTACCGGTTCCTGTTCGCCGCCGTGATCGTCCACCCACCCACGCGGAAGGGCAGGGGGTTCGACACGGGCCGGGTGGAGATCGAGCCGAACCCTCTCGACTAGATGTTCTGGTGGTTTCTAGTCACTCGCTCCAGTCACTCGCTCCAGCAAGCTGCAGAGCCGTTCGAACACGCGGTAGGCATCCCCCCGTTGGCTGGCGTCAGGGCTTACGCAAGCGAGGATGGCCGCAGCAGCGACGGGTGCGCCAATACTGAAAGCCAAGGTCTGCCGGGGCATACCGAGGAGGTGCGGCGTCGAATCGGGCTCCTGCTGAGGCTGTGCGGCTCTCTGATGACGTGCGCTTTGAGGTGACATAAGCGAAGTACATCAAAAGCCAATGATCTGACCGGCGACTCCAGGCAACTCGGTCGGAAATGATCACCCTTCGGCTGAATTAGCGGCGATATGCGTTCCTGACCTGCTAACTTCACGAATCATTTCGTCCAGCGCTGAGAAGCCGCGCGAGCCTCGCCGCGCTCTTCGACCCTATGCGCGTGGGGAACTTGGCCGCCTGGCGCTCAACGGCCCGAACCCACTGCTCGCTGCGACGTCTCGTCACCGCAGCACCTCACGCTCTTCACTGGCGATCTCTCGGTTCATCACGATGTCTTCGGCAACGCCGGTCGCGATGAGCGCAGCGCCGGGGGTGTGGCCGGAGCCGAGGTAGCGCCAGTGCCTTTCGGTGACGGCATCAGGCACATCGGAGTGGCCCATGTGGTGGGCGCGTTCCGCCCGCAGGGCCGCGTATGTCGTGGAGTAGGCACGGGACTTGGTGAGGATGTGGCCCCGGTAGCCGAGGGTGTGGGCCCAGGCGCGGAGACGGAACGGCGCGTATTCGGGAAGAGCACCGAGGCGCCAGCAGGTGTGCATGAGGGTGCGTACGTGCTCACTGACGGGGGCGGAGTCGATATCGGCCCAGGTGGTGAGCGGGTGGTCGAGGCCGGCGCCGGTTTCGCTCGCTCCCTTGGTGACGTACTTCGCCACGTAGGCGGCGACCGCGTCATCGTCGGGTCCGTCGCCATCGGTGCGCAGGGGCCGGGCATCTACCTGGGTGCCCCAGCGCAACGCCAGCTCGCCCACGGCCAGGCTGTAGGGCGTGCGGACCAGGACGCGCCGAGCGGATGCGCGTACGGCGTCGGTGAGCAGTTCCGCTGTGCCCCAGGCCGGGGGTTCGTCGTCCGAGCCCGCCGGGCCGTCGAGGCGGACGACGGCGTGCACGTGGACGGCCGCGCGCTTCTGGTATTCGGCGACGCGAGCGAAGGACAGTCGAGCGTGCTGGGCGAAGTGGGACTGTACGAGGCCGACCGAGGAGGCGAGACGGCGGCGTACGTCGATGACGAACCGGTCCCAGAGCCTGGAGGCATGGGCGTGCCACAGGACGTGGGTGGTGTAGTCGTAGCAGTCGGGGCACAGGGGTTGACCCGCAGCAACAGCATCCGGGGCGTGCACGACGGGGCAGCCGAGAGGGCGTCCGTGTTCGCAGGTGCCCCCACCGCGGCGGGGACGGCACCGTTCCCCGGCACGATGGACCGGTCCGAAGGACGGCGCGGTCAGTGTGACGAACAGCCGGGGGCGATGGCGGACCGTTGCGGGGACGTTCTTGCCGCCGAGGAGACCGGCACGTACGAGGTGGTAGGTGTCGCCCGCATGGAGGCGGGAGCAGGCGGGGCAGACGGTTGCGCGTCGGTTGCGGCAGCGGACGAGGAGGCGTTCGCCGGGCTCGTTGCGGGTGTCGTAGTGGTGGAATATCTCGCCGGTTGCACCGTCGAGAGTGGTGGTGAAGCCGGAGAGGTGAATGGGGTAGGTGCAGCCGCCGGTTGCGGTGATCTGCTCCAGGAGGCGGGGGAACTTGGGATCTTGGGCTAGGCGGATGGCGTCGCGGTCTGCATCGGGGAGCTGACGCAGGCGCGCCGCGCGGTCGAGGGCGGCGCGCCTGACAGCCGGGGTGGAGTCCGGGGTGATGGTGGTGACCTTCCGGGGTGGGCCGCCGGAGCGGCACGGATGGCGGGTGGTGATGCGCCGGCAGTCATGGGGATCACTTCCTTCCTGTTCAGAGGCGGTGCTGTGGGGTCAGCGGATGGTTCCGGTGCCGCGGCAGACGCGGCAGCGCCGATGGCGTCCGGTCCAGGTCCTGCGGGCTCCGTCGCCCTTGCAGTGGGGGCACCTCACGCGAGGCATAGGCATGCCGTTGTGTTCCCTTCGCTGGTCAGGTGTGGGAGAAGCCGCTGATGACCCAGGTGACGAGGCCGTGGACGGTGTAGAGCACGGGGGTCTGGCCGAGGTAGAGGCCGAACAGGCCGACGCAGACCGCTTCCCAAGCGCGGACGTCGCGGGAGCGGACGAGGAGGACGGTGATGATCCCGAAGATCACCGCGAACGTGAACGCCACACCTTCGCTGATCACTTGTCGTCTCCTTCCAACGCTGCGAGAGCGCGATCCAGGGCAGGCAGTTCCGGCGCCATCGCGGCGTACTTCCGAGCCGTCGAGACGGCCTCTTCCGTGGGAGTGAGGTGGGAGCGGGCGCGGCTCCAGCCGCCGTCCGGACCGGTGCACACGGCGACCCCGCGCTCCTCCGCCGTGATCGACTGGGCGACGGCGACGGCGTCCTTGTTCAGGTCGCCCAGGGTCATTTCTGCCGTGCCGGGGTCGTTCACGCGGTGGCAGACACGGCCGCCGAGTTGGGCGCGCAGGGCGGTAACGCCGGGGCCGAGGTCGGAGCCGACCCGTTGGCCGGCCACCACCAGATGGATACCGAGGGCGGCGCCGAGCTGCGCCAGGCGGAGCAGGAGCGTGGAGCACTGTTCTGCTTCTGCCTTGCCCTCGCGAGTGCCGTCGGACAGATACAGCTCGGCGATCTCGTCGACGATCACGACGACCGGCACCGGCCGTAGTGTGTCCGGCAGTTCCCAGATGGAGCGGGCCCCCGCCGACCGGCACGCGCTCATCCGGTCCTGCATGTCGACGACCAGGGCGGAGAGCACGGCGACCGCCTCACGCCTGCACGTGGCGAGCGCACTCAACCGTCCGGCGAACAGTCCGAGTTCCATGCCGCCCTTGCAGTCGATGCCGACCAGGGCGACCGGCTGAGTCGCAAGTTGGGTGATCAGCCGGGCCAGCAGGGTGGACTTGCCGGACCGTGTGGCCCCGGTGATCAGCCAGTGCGGCACGAGCCGAAGGTTCATCACCCAGGCGCCGCCGCTCTCCAGTGCACCGATGAGCGCCGAGAGCAGCTCGACATGGGCGGTGGCTAAGCCGGGCCGCTCCAGCGGATCCGTGGCCGTCGCGGTCAGCAGCACGAGCCCGCGTTCCGGGGAGGTGACGCGGACCGCATGGACCTTCCATGCGTGCACCAGCGCATCCGCAGCCTTCATGTACGTGGCCGGTGTCTGTCCCGCGTGCAGCCGCACGACCAGGGTCAGGCCCATGGGCGTGGCACGCGGGAAGGAGATACGAGGAGCCACCGGCCGCAGTGGATCCCCTTTGACGACCAGGTCACCGAGCAGCCCGCGCGGAGGGCGCCGGGAGACGGCGAGGTCGTTGAGCATGGCCACCTTGCGCCAGGTCGCCAGCAGTCGGCACGCGGTTGCCGGGTAGCCGACGAGGTACCAATGCCAGGCCGGACGGTGCCGGCGCACCAGGTCACCGACGACCAGCAGCCAGGCCAGCACGGCGAGGACGAAAGCGAGAAGGACGGGTCCCATCAGGCGTCACCGCCCTTGCCGTGCGCCGCCGCAGTGCCGGGTACGGGGGTGATGGCGTCGGCGCGGAAACTGACGCCGTGCCGGTCGCCCATCGACCAGGCGAACGCGGTCAGGCCGGTGACCTTGACGATCTGGCCCTCTTGGATGCCTTTCGGCTCACCGCTCACGGCGATCTCGATGACGGAGATCCGCCGCCGGTCCTGCCGTACGGTCACGGCCACCGTGTAGACGGGATTGCCGTCCCGGTCCTTCTTCACCTCCTGTGTCTCGAAGTTGCTGAGCTTGGCTTCCGGCGCGATGGCACAGCGCAGTACGCCGAGCCGCGTCGTGTCCACGGGAATGGACTGCATGTTCTGTGGCCTCCTTGGCCAGTCGGGACGCCAGTAAGGTACTGACGTCACTTGTCCTTACGAGTGATGACTATGGAGTTCTGTACGTCGAGAGTGCAACTACTTATGCTGACGAGTGACGCCGCGCGTGCGACGTGCCTACGACACCGAACCGGAGATGCAGAGATGTCGGAGATCCAGCGCCCCGGAGCCCTCTACCAACAGGTGGCCGCGGCAATCCGAGAAGCGATCCTGTCCGGCGAGTTCACGCCCGAGTCCCTGTTGCCGTCCGAGGCCCAGCTTATGGCCCGCTACGGCGTCTCCCGGCCCACCGTGCGCAACGCCATCGCGGCACTGCGCGCGGAAGGACTCATCGACGTCCGCCACGGCAAAGGCAGCTTCGTGCGCTCCAGTGGACAGCCGGTCCTCACCATCGAGCGCCGCGTCAGCTGCACTACCGAGGGCAAGTTCGTGATGCCCAACGGCGACATCTGGCAGGAGGCCGAGCAGCCGCACACCTACCGCACCCGCACCACGAAGGACACCGGCCGACTCCTCCAACTCGACACAGAGGAAGCCCTGTTCGGCTGTGATCGGCTGCTCGTCGACCCGAACACCGGGACGCGCGCCATGCACCGCACGCTGATCCCCTTCCAGGTCGCCGAAGCCGTTCCACTCCTCGGCGCGGAGCCATGCAAGCCGCCCGCCGCGATCTACTGGGTTCTCACCCAGGCCGGACACACCTTGTCGTGGAGCGAGACGGTGCGCGCGCACATGCCTTTGCCCGACGAGCGCACCGCGCTCCAGCTCCCGGACGCGACCCCGGTCCTGCATGTGGCCCGAACCGCGCACAGCGCCGACAGCCGCCCCCTGTTCCTCGAAGAACTGCGTTTCGGTGCGGACCGTGCCGAACTCGCCTACCGGATCACCACCGACCAGCAGCCCGCGCGAGGCGCCCACGCCTGAGCGGCATACGACATCGGTCGAAACAGCCTTCACTTCCTCAAGGGCGCGCCTGCGGCGCGCCGGGTCGCCCGGCCGCCCCGGCCGGGCGTGCGGCGTGGCCGCCGGTCCCGTCCGGTCGCCCGACGCCCCACGCCGCAGCACCCCGAGGCAGTCGAGGCGTCGAGTAGCCGCAGCGAGCAGGGGCCCACGGGGCTGGGGGTCGCCGTCCTCCGAGACTTTAGGCAGCCACCATGGGGCGAGCCTCGAAGAACAGGGGGCCCATCGGGCACATACGCGGGCAGGTCCAGTGCCTGCCCGATTCGCCGGGCGAGCGTAGGGCCCCCTGTTCACTCGCCCCATGGCAGCTCCCGCCCAAAGTCTCTCCGGCCGGCGACGTGCCCATCCGCGGCACCCACCAGCGGAGCGGGCCCTCACGCTGCACCACCATCGCTGCTCGCACGCGCTTCCAGGAGCTGAGCGAGCTGTTCCACCGCGCCGGGCCAGCCGGTCAGCCGTACGACGCCGCGTCCGTCCTCGTTCGTCGAGGCGACGGCCCGCGCTGCGGACAGTTCGAAGCCCGCGCCCAGGAGCGCCCGGTTGAACCGGTCGGCAGCCTCGCGCGCCTCATGCCACCCAGCGATGTAGTCGACGCCGGACACCCAGAGACCCGAGTCCGCGCCCGGTACATCGAGACCATCGCTCAGCCAGCCTTCACCCGAGCCAGTCACCTTGCCACCTCTGCCCTGCTCTAGTAACGGATCGTCAACTTCCTTGGACCAGAGCCGGAATGCAGCACGACGGCCCCGGTACCATCAGGCACCGGGGACCGTCGCGTTCCCAGCCGGGCCACCCTTCGCTTTCCAGGGCAGATGGGGTGGCCCGGCCTATATGGGTGATGTGAAGCGCGGCCCCTCACTCGGGAGGGGAGCCCCCGAACGTCCGAGAGGCCGCGCCCCTTCGGCGGGAGTGGTCAGACTCCTGCCGGTGACCGGATCGCCGCCCGCTCCCGATCGCGAGGGAGTACGTCAGGACAGCGGCCCGGGGTCTTTCAGACCGATTGAGCGGCCGTGGACTCGTCAAGATCGAAGCGGGACCACACGGTTTTGCCGCCTCTCTCGTGCTCCGTCCACCACAGCGCCGTCACCAGTCGCTGCACGATGAACAGACCACGGCCGGAGTCCGGCAACACAGCCTCGGACAACTCGCCCATCAGTCCCGGTGCGAACGCCTCACCCACCGGAAGCAGCGGGGGCGTCGAGTCCTCATCAGAGACTCCGATGAAGAGCCACTTCGGATACTTCTTGAACGTCACGTCGATGCGTCGACAGGAGCCAGGCAGCGCCCGGCGCCGGTCCGGTACCGCGTGGTTGACCACGTTCCCGACCAGTTCCGAGACCACGAGACACGCGTCGTCTGCGAGGTCACCAGCGCCAACGCTCCGGAGGAACACGGCCGTCATGTTCCGCGCGACGCGCGCCGTGTCGTTGAACTCCGCGAAGAGCGTGAGCGTCAGAAAGTGCCCATCGGACGACGGATCCGGCGCCACGAACCAGTGCGCGAAGGCATCCAACTCACTGCTCAAATTCTTGAGTTTCCCCGCATCCATCGCGATCCCTTCCGAGCCTCCGACACCGGTTGCTGCACTCGAGCCAGTACACGGCGTCAGCCCCGTGACCGGGAGCGTTCACCAGGGGGTTCACATGAACACCGGCAAAGACAAAGGGGGTTCACGAATGAACCCCCAAGGCAGAAGACAGCTGTGACACGATGAACACTCGCCGTCATTCTCGGGTTGGCAGGGGAGCATGAGCCGAGAGCCAAACGCGCAGCTGATCGCAGTCATGAACGAGGCCAGAATCTCGAACAAGGGCCTCGCGAAACGCATGACCGACGAGGCCGGCCGCCGAGGCGTCGAGCTGGGGACGACCCACGTCTCCGTCCAGCGGTGGCGCAACGGGTCGAGCATCAGGCCGCAGACAGCAGCGACCATGGCGGACGTGCTCTCAGCCAAGCTCGGCCGGCGCATCACACCCGGTGATCTCGGCTTCTTCGGCGACACCAAGGCGACCGCACCTCAGCCGGTCGGCTACCCGAGCACCGTCCCGGACGTCCTGTCCATGCTCGATGGCCTCGCCCAGGAGCGCACCGACACTCCCGCCTCAGACCGACTGATCGTCGCGGAAAACAACCTCAGCTCAGCCGTCCTGTCATGGATGATCGCGCGCCCCGACGGCATCCAAGCCGACAGGCCAGCACATCAAAGGGTCGGCATGCGCGACGTACGCGCGATACGAGACGCCGCCGACATGTTCATGCAACTCGACTTCAAGTACGGCGGAGGCCACGGCCACAAGGCACTGCGCCACTACTTCCGGCACGAAGTGCTTCCTCTCCTGGACGCGAGCTACAGCCAGAAGGTAGGCACGGCGTTATTCGGCGCCGCCTCCGAGGTGTCCCAGTTACTGGCGTGGACCGCGTACGACACCGGAAACCACCGGCTCGCCCACCGCTACCTCACATCCACGCTGCGCCTGTCCCAGGTCATCGACGACCGCATGTTCGGCTCCCGCATTCTCGGCAACCTCAGCCACCAGGCGAACTACCTCGGTAACCACACCCAGGCCATCCAACTAGCCCGCGCCGCGGTCGAGGGCGCCAAGGGCCGAGCCACCCCACGCGCCATGGCCAACTACTCGGCGATGGAGGCCCGCGCCCTGTCCAACGCAGGAGACGACATGGCAGCCGGCCGGGCCATGAGAGAAGCCGAGCACCACTTCGAGCGCGCCAGCACCGCCGAAGACCCGCCGTGGCTGAGCTACTTCGACGAAGCAGAACTCATGGGCGAACTCTGCCACTGCTTCCGAGACCTCAAGATGCGCCGAGAAGCCGTCGAGCAGGCCCAGCGCGCAGTGGACAGCACCGACCCGAAGTACGCCCGCACTCTCGGCTTCTGCCGCATGGTGCTCGCCCAGAGCCAGCTACTCAACGGCGAACTGGAAGCCGCTGTCACCACCGCAAGCCTCGCAGTCGACGGCGGCGACTCCCTCCAGTCCTCACGCTTCCAGCGCTACGTAACCGACTTTCAAGCTGAGGTAAGCGTCCACACGGCGAACCCGATCGTGGCCGCCTTCAACGACCAGGTGCAGGACGCACTTGCCCGTCTGGACGACGACGAGTAGGGCTACCAGGGTCGCCAGTCCCGCGGTGCATCGTCATTGCGCAGGCCGGCGATGCGCCGACGGTACTCGGCCGCCGTCTTCTCGTCCTCCCGCACGTTCTGCATGAGCCACGTCGTCATGCCGAACTCTTGCAGCCCCCGCAACGTCTCGTATCCGGGCCAGTCGTACAGGTCACGGCCGTACGCGGCCACGAAGTCGGCGTACTGCGCATCGGTCTGCCACCCAAGACTGTGGTGCTCAACGGCTGTGACCATGAGATCCCACTCAGGGTGGTCGAAGCAGAAGGCTTCAAAGTCGATCAGGATCACTTGCCCCTGATCGTCAACCATGAGGTTCTGCACGTGCGCGTCACCGTGCACCGGCCCCTTGGGCGTCTCGAAGCGCAGTTCGGCGTACTTATCCCGCAGCTCCCTCCACCGCTTCCGAAGGAACACCTTGTCGTCCTCCGGGATCACAGCCAGGTCGAGCCGCCGCTGTTGCTTGTCGAAGGGATCGAACAAGGGCAGCTCAAGCCCGTCCGGCACCCTCAGTGAGTGCAGCTCCCGCAGGGTGGCCCCCAGCTCCCCGTACGTAGCTTTCCGCTCCCCCTCAACAATCAGATGCCAGAACGTCACCGGATGCCCGTCGATCACGAGCGGTTGCTCAAGATCCTCGACGATACGAGCGACAGGGAACCCTTCCCCCTCCAACCACCGCGAAACGGCTACCTCTTTGCGTGCTGTGTCCAGCCACTCCCGCCCACGAGGCACACGCACGATCACCGGCGCCGAGGCCAGCCGGAACAACGCGTTCTCTCCAAGCCGGATCAGCTCTGCGTCTCTGTCATCGAGCCCCACAGCCCGACACGCGGCCACCATCACCCGCGTAGCCGCCGCCGACGTGAACCCCTCTTCCGATCGAGCAGCGTCAACCGCCATGCCCGTACCAGCTCCCCTAGTCGCGCGCGATCAACCGGCGCACGCCACGGGTGACCAACCCAACGCGTGCCAGACACGTCCTTGACCGTACCCATTCGCAGACTAGCCAGGCGGGAAGACCCATCAGAGAACTGACGCCCACCCCCTGTCTGCCGATGCGACCCTTTTTAGCCCGGTAGCTTGCACTTTGAGCATCATTAACTTTTTAACCTGGAAGGTCGCACTCTGCATGTGGTTCTGATCGGTATTGATCTGTCTGTCGTTACCCGCTACACCATGTGGCAAAGCGTCTGGCAAAACCGTAGGTCCGCCACCGTACCCTGCCGATACCGCTATCCTGTTTCTCAGGTCCCGGAGTCTCAATTGCCGCATCCAAACGGAGATTCGATGCCTTTCCATGTGCGGGTAAGTACCAAATCAGGGTCGCGCAGCGAAGTCAGGCTTGACCTGAACGAGGAAGAACTCGAAGAGCGTTTCCTGAAGCCCTATCGCGAAGGTAGACCGATTATCATTGGGGGCACCGTCGTCGCGATGGAGGATCTGGAGCGGATCCGAATCAACCAAACGGACCTACCAGCAGCCCCAATGGCCATGAGTTAACGATCTACATGTGATGATCTTCGGGTGGAGCGAGCTGAGGGTGGGGCCGCGAGGCGGCTGACGGATGACGTGTCG
>NZ_JBIAIV010000048.1:0-64552 GCF_042871645.1 Streptomyces sp. NPDC005774
GGAGTTCTCCGGGCGGGCAGTCGGCGACGAAGCAGAAAACCCCACGGCGCGAGCCGTAGGAATCCCCCTCCTTCAGGAGGGGGAGGATGTCAAGTACACGTTCCACTTCTACGCCGCCTCGCACCGCGCCGAGTACCTGGCGGCCCTCTCCCGCGCGGCCGACCGGATCCCCGTCTTCGTCACCGAGTTCGGCACCCAGAACTACGCCGGGGAGGGCGCCGACGACTTCGCGATGGCGCAGCGGTATCTCGACCTGATGGCCGAGAAGAAGATCGGCTGGGTCAACTGGAACTTCTCCGACGACCACCGCTCCGGTGCCGTCTTCGCCACCGGCACCTGCGACAGCAACGGACCCTGGGCCGGCACGGCGTCCCTGAAGCCCGCCGGAGTCTGGGTCCGCGACCGTGTTCGGACCCGGACGGCTTCCCCGCCGGAGTCTGGGTCCGCGACCGTGTTCGGACCCCGGACGGCTTCCCCGCCGCCTGACCCGGCCGCTCGGCCCGGCCCCGTGCCGGACCCGCAGTGCCCGTCCCACCCGTCCGAGAACCTCTTTCGGGCGGGCGGGACGCCGACGGTCCTTCCGCAGGGCAGGGACCCCGGCTCCGTCACCCCAGCGGCACCGTCGCCTCGCCCGCTCCCCGGACCTCCGGCCCGCCCGCGACCCGCACCGTGAACGGCCGCTCGGTGCCCGACGCGGTGACCCGCAGGATGTCGCCGTCGCGCACGACCCGGAAGGACGCGGCCCGCGCGCCCGTCGTGTCGGGCACGGTGACCTCGGCCTCGTAGCGGGGTGAGGCGGGCGGGTGGACGAGCAGGACCGGCGCGTCCAGCCAGTCGCCGTCCGGCCGCGTGTCGTCGCCGGCCAGTGGCAGTACGGCGCCCTCCCTGACGTACAGCGGGAGGCTCTCGTAGCCGTGCCGTTCGGTGCGCCAGCGCGGGCCGGTGACCGTCTCGCCGCTGAGCAGGTGGGTCCAGGTGCCCTCCGGCAGGTAGACCTCCACCTCGCCGCCGGTGTCGAACACGGGGGCGACGAGCAGATCCGGGCCCAGCATGTACTGGCGGTCCAGCTGCCGGCACGACGGGTCGTCCGGGAACTCCAGCACCATCGGCCGCATCATCGGTACCCCGGTGTCGTGGGCCTCGACGGCGGCCCCGTACAGGTAGGGCATCAGCCGGTGCTTGAGCAGGGTGAACCGCCGGGCGACGTCCACCGCCTCGTCGCCGAACTCCCACGGCACCCGGTACGACGTGGAACCGTGCAGCCGGCTGTGCGAGGACAGCAGGCCGAAGGCGAGCCAGCGCTTGAACACCGAGGGGTCCGGCGTGCCCTCGAAACCGCCGATGTCGTGGCTCCAGAAACCGAACCCGCTCAGCGACAGCGACAGACCGCCCCGCAGTGACTCGGCCATCGCCTCGAAGGACGACCAGCAGTCGCCGCCCCAGTGCACCGGGTACTGCTGTCCGCCGGCGGTCGCGGACCGGGCGAAGAGGACGGCCTCGCCCTGCCCGCGTTCCTTCTCGAGCAGCTCGAACACCGTCCGGTTGTAGAGCTGCGTGTAGTAGTTGTGCATCCGCTCGGGGTCCGAGCCGTCGTGCCAGACCACGTCGGTGGGGATGCGCTCGCCGAA
The DNA here is from genome assembly GCF_042871645.1 of Streptomyces sp. NPDC005774. Lineage (NCBI taxonomy): Bacteria > Bacillati > Actinomycetota > Actinomycetes > Kitasatosporales > Streptomycetaceae > Streptomyces > Streptomyces sp. NPDC005774. The sequence goes on from NZ_JBIAIV010000048.1 coordinate 1,629, forward strand.
GTCCGTCTTGAAACAGTCCACGCCCTGGTCGAGCAGGGGCTTCAGCTTCGACTGGAACCAGGCCCGCGCCTCGGGGCTGGTGAAGTCGACCAGGCCCATGCCGGCCTGCCACAGGTCCCACTGCCACACGTCGCCGTCGGCCCGGCGCACCAGGTGTCCAAGAGCGGCGGCCTCGTCGAAGAGCGGCGACTTCTGGGCGATGTACGGGTTGATCCAGGCACTGATCCGCAGGCCCTTCTCCTTGAGCCGGGCCAGCATGCCGTCCGGGTCCGGGAAGACGTCGGGATCCCACTGGAAGTCGCACCACTGGTACTCGCGCATCCAGAAGCAGTCGAAGTGGAACACCGTGAGAGGGATGCCGCGTTCGGCCATGCCGTCCACGAACGACGTCACCGTCTCCTCGTCGTACGACGTGGTGAACGAGGTGCTGAGCCACAGGCCGAACGACCAGGCCGGCGGCAGGGCGGGACGGCCGGTGAGGGCCGTGTAACGGGAGAGGACGTCCTTCGGGGTGGGGCCGGCGACGACGTAGTACTCCAGCGACTGGTCCTCGACGCTGAACTGCACCTGGCCGACCGACTCCGAGCCGACCTCGAAGGACACCGCACCGGGGTGGTTGACGAAGACGCCGTAACCGCGGGACGACAGGTAGAACGGGATGTTCTTGTAGGACTGCTCGCTGCTGGTGCCGCCGTCGGCCTGCCAGACGTCGACCGTCTGGCCGTTCTTGACGAACGGGGTGAAGCGCTCGCCGAGGCCGTAGACCTGTTCCCCGACACCCAGTGCCAGCCGGGTCAGCATGTGGTGCTGCGCCCCGTGGCCGGTGGTGGCGAAGGCGGTGTTCCTGGCGTCCGAACGGGTCAGCTCGCACCCGTCGGCGTCGTGGAAGGTGAGCGCGAAGGGGCCGGACCCGTCGAGGCGGAGAGTCAGCGGACCGCTGGTCAGCTCGGTGACCGGGCCGTCCTGGCGTACGGTCCCGGCGCCGTCGGCGTCGCCGCCCAGGGCGAAGTCGGGCCCCGGCCGCCGCTTGCCCGCGTGATGGGTGACGCGGACGCCGATCACGCCCTCGGCGGGAGAGAAGCACTCGACCGTGACGAGCGGCGCGTTGAGGGTGTCGCCCCTCCGTGCCACCTTCCGTACGGAGGCATAGGTGGTGAAGCGCTTCGATTCCGGGCGCACCTCGCGCACCTCGGTGGCGTACGAGATCTGGACACCGTCGCGGATGCGCCAGAAGCCGTCGGTGAACTTCATGTTCTTCCTCGATGGGGGAGGGGGTGATGGCGAGAGAAAAGCGGTATTTGACCAGGAACTATGACAGGTTCAAGGGTTTCTGTCACGCCCTGGTGCGGGGAGATCGCGCCGTCGGGGGGCTAGCGCGAAAGGCGCCCGCTGACGTATTAGTAATCAGGCCAAACAAATTACATCCGATCTCAGAGCCGAGTTTCCCGCGAGCAGGGTCGACTCATCGTCGAAGCGCTTCACCAGCTCGGATCCACCCTCGGCGAAACCCCTCCCACGAGCCGCCCGGCCCGGCGGAACGCCGAGCCGGGCCCACCCAAGGGCACCCACCGTGACAGCACATCCTCCGGTCGCCGCACAGCGTGGTCGGCGCCGTCCACGCAGAGCCGTCACGTCCTTCGCCGCCGTCGCCGCCCTGGTTGCCGGGGCGGCGCTCACCGGCTGCGCACAGCAACGGGACAGTGACGTGTACACCGTGATGAACTCCTCGACCGACGAGTCCTACCACCGCTGGGACGCCGAGGCGATGGCCCGCTGCGGCACGCAGCTCGGCATCCGCATCGAGCAGCAGAGCGTCCCCGCCGCGCAGGTGATGACGAAGGCACTGCGCATGGCCTCGTCGAAGTCACTGCCGGACATCGTGCAGTTCGACGCCTCCGAAATGCCGACCTTCGCCGAGGCGGGCGGACTCGTCGACCTGCGCACCCTCGGCCTCGAAACCGACGAAATCCCCCGGGGCATCGTGGAGTTCGGCTCCTACCGGGGCACGTACTACGGCGCGGCCCGCTCCGTGAACACCCTCGCCCTCTTCTACGACAAGGACACCCTGGACCGGGCCGGCCTCAAGATCCCCGCCACCTGGGACGAACTGCGCGACACGGCGAAACAACTCACCGAGGGCAAGCGCTACGGCCTGGCGCTCAGCGCGGGCGGCGCGGAGGACGGCGTCTTCCAGTTCACGCCCTTCATGTGGTCCAACGGCGGCGACGAGACCGAGCTGGACAGCCCGCAGGTCGTCGAGGCGCTCGACTACTGGAAGGCGCTGCTCCAGGACGGCTCGCTGTCCAGGTCCACCGTCAACTGGACCCAGGCCGACGTCAACGACCAGTTCATGGCCGGCAACGCCGCCATGATGATCAACGGCCCGTGGCAGGTCGAGACCCTCAACACCGACGAGTCCCTGCACTGGGGCATCGCCCAGATCCCCGTTCCGCAGGCCGGCGACGCCTCGGTGGGACCGCTCGGCGGCGCGGTCCTCACCGTGCCGAAAACCGGTGACGAGGACCGCCAGAGGACGGCCGGCCGCATCGTCGCCTGCCTCGCCGGCGAGAAGGAACAGCTCACCTACGCCCTGAACAGCTGGATGGTCCCGGCCAACGAGAAGGCCGCCGCCGTCTGGCGCGACCGCGTGCCCGAACTTGACGCGCTGGCCGACCAGGTCGCCGAGGCCCGCTCCCGCACCGGCAGACTCGGCGCCGGCTGGCCCTCCGTGTCCCTCGCGCTGCAGAGCGCCTTCCAGTCCGCCCTGACCGGCCGGTCCAGCGAGGCTGCCCTGAAGCGCGCCCAGCAGCGGGCCACGAGCGGGAACCGAGGTACGCGCCCATGACCACGCCCACCGCCACCGCCGCGGCCTCCACGAAGGCACTCGAGAAGGCCGCCGCCCCGGACCCGGCCCGACTGCGCCGCCGGCGCCGGCTCACCCAGTGGGGCTTCGTCACCCCCGCCGTCGTCTTCATGCTGCTGTTCTTCGGCTACCCGCTCGTCCGCAACGTCGTGATGAGCTTCCAGCACTACACCCCGAAGACGTTCTTCACCGGCCAGGCACCCTTCAACGGCACTGACAACTGGTCGGCAGTCCTCCAGGACGCACTCTTCGGCAAGGCGCTGTGGCACACCCTCGTCTTCACCGCGGGCTCCCTGCTCGGCCAGTTCTGCATCGGGCTCGCGCTCGCCGTCTTCTTCAGCCGCAGGTTCCCCCTGAACGGCGTCCTGCGCTCCCTGATCCTGCTGCCCTGGCTGGTGCCCATGGTGGTGTCCGGCATCGTCTGGCGCCGCATCCTCGACCAGGACACCGGCGTACTCAACACCTTCCTGGGCGCCATCGGCCTCAGCGGCGACATCCCGTGGCTGACCAGCCCCGACATGGCCCTGCTGTCGGTGATCCTGGTCAACATCTGGATCGGCATCCCGTTCAACATGGTCATCCTGTACGGCGGCCTCCAGGAGATCCCGAGAGAGCTCTACGAGGCGGCCTCCCTGGACGGCGCCTCGGCCTGGCGCGCCTTTTGCTCCGTCACCCTGCCCATGCTGAGACCGGTGATCACGGTCGTCCTCGTCCTCGGCTTCATGTCGACGGTGAAGATCCTCGACCTCATCCTCGCCCTCACCGACGGCGGCCCCGCCGACGCCACCCAGACCCTGGGCACGCTCACCTACCAGAACTCCTTCGTCCAGCTCGACTTCGGAGCGGGCGCGGTCGTCGGCAACGTCCTCATCCTCATCTCCGCGGCCTTCGCCGTGTTCTACCTGCGGGCCAACCGCACCGACGGGAAGTGACCGACATGGCCGCTCACACACCCGCCCCCGCCGCACCACGCGCACGGGGACGCCGCCCGGGCTCCACCGTGGCGGGCCTGCTCGTCCTGGGCGTCATGCTCTTCCCGCTCTACTGGATGCTCAACACGGCACTCCAGCCCGAGTCCGGACTGCTCCAGGTCGACCCGGTCCCCGGCAGCCTGGACCTGTCCGGATTCTCGAAGGCCATCAGCGACCAGGGCGGAAACCTGCTCACCTCGCTGGTCGTCTCCCTCGGCGCCGTCGCCATCTGCCTCGCCGTCTCCGCCCCCGCCGCCTACGGGCTGGCCCGCTTCGGACTGCGCGGCACCCGCACCATCGTGTTCGGCACTCTCATCACCCAGATGGTGCCCGGCATCGTCATCGCCAACGCGCTCTACAACTCCTACGTCGACCTCGGCCTGGTCAACTCCCACTTCGGCCTGATGCTCGCGGACGCCTCGCTCGGCATCCCCTTCTCCATCGTGCTGATGCGCGCCTTCATGGTGTCCATCCCGGGCGAAGTCGTCGAGGCCGCGCAGATCGACGGCGCCGGCCCGGTGCGCACCTTCGTCCGCGTGGTGCTGCCGATGAGCCGCAACGCCCTGATCACCTCGGGCCTGTTCGCCTTCCTGTTCTCGTGGAGCGACTTCATGTTCGCCCTCACCCTGAACACCACCGACGACGTCAAACCGATCACCCTGGGCATCTATCAGTACATCGGCGCCCACGTCGGCGACTGGGGCGCGGTGATGGCCGCGTCCGTGCTCTCCGCCGTGCCCGCGGCGATCCTGCTCGTCCTGGCCCAGAAGTACATCGCCGCCGGTATCACCGGAGGCTCCGTCAAATGACCACCGCACGCCCCGAGGAGGGCCCCCAGTACATGTCCGACTTCCCGAGCTTCCCGCCCGGATTCGTCCTCGGCGCCGCGACCGCGTCCTACCAGATCGAGGGGGCGGTCCGGGAGGACGGCCGAGGCCCGTCGATCTGGGACACCTACAGCCACACCCCCGGCCTGGTGAAGGGCGGCGACACCGGAGACGTCGCCTGCGACCACTACCACCGCTACCCCGAGGACGTCGCCCTGCTGCGCGACCTGGGCGTCGGCTCCTACCGTTTCTCCGTCGCCTGGCCGCGCATCGTGCCCGACGGCAGCGGACCGGTGAACCCCAAGGGCCTGGACTTCTACGAGCGCCTGGTCGACGAACTCCTCGCCGCCGGCATCGAACCCGCCGCCACCCTCTACCACTGGGACCTCCCGCAGGCCCTCGAGGACCGGGGCGGCTGGCGCGTACGCGACACCGCCGAGCGGTTCGCCGAGTACACCGCCACGGTCGCCGAACGGCTCGGTGACCGCGTACCGCGCTGGATCACCCTCAACGAGCCGTGGTGCAGCGCCTTCCTCGGCTACTCCGTCGGCCGTCACGCCCCCGGCGCCCGCGAGGGCCGGGGCGCCCTGGCCGCCGCCCACCACCTGCTCGTCGGCCACGGCCTCACCGTACAGGCGCTGAGGGCGGCCGGGGTCCGTGAGGCCGGCATCACCCTCAACCTCGACCACCACCTGCCCGCCACCGACTCCGCCGCCGACCGGGCCGCCGTCGTCCGCGCCGACACCCTGCACAACCTGATGTGGACCGACCCCATCCTGTCCGGCCACTACCCGGACACCGAACAGGACACCTGGGGCGAACTGATCACCAGCCAGGACTTCCGCCGCGACGGTGACCTGGAACTGATCTCGCAGCCACTGGACTTCCTCGGCATCAACTACTACCGCCCCATCACCGTCGCCGACGCCCCGTACCGCGAGAGCGACCCCGCCCGGCGCGTGGCCACCGACAACCGGTACGAGGAGGCCCCGACACCCGGCGTCCGCCACACCGCGATGGGCTGGCCGGTGGTGCCCCACACCCTCACCGACCTGCTGGTGGACCTCAAGGAGCAGTACGGGGCCGCGCTGCCGCCCCTCCACATCACCGAGAACGGCTCCGCCGAGGACGACCGGGTCACCGACGGCGCCGTCCACGACCCCGACCGCGTGGTCTACCTGCGCGACCACCTCACCGCCCTGCGCGCCGCCCTGGACCGGGGCGTCCACGTACGCGGCTACTACGTCTGGTCCCTGCTCGACAACTTCGAGTGGGCCTACGGCTACGGCAAGCGCTTCGGCATCGTCCGCGTCGACTACGACACCCAGCGGCGCATCCCGAAGGACAGCTACCACTGGTACCGGAGGATGATCGCCGCACAGCGCCCCTGACGGACCACGGACGACGAACGACTGCACCGGGGCCGTCCCGTCATGCGACGGCCCCTTTCGGCTCCCGGCACCGAAGCCGACCGCGGCGAACCCTGCCCGGCACCGGCGGCCCGCCGCGGTCAGCCCGCCCGCGCCGGATCACCGTCGGCGCCGGCCTCGGGCACCGTACGGAACTCGACGTCGACGACTCCGTCGACGTCGCGGCACATCTCCTCGAGTTCCTCCGCCGTCGCCCGGGACGACAGCTGCCCGATGAGGCTGACATGACCGTGCGTCACGTTCACCTCGACCGCCGAGGGCGCCTCGCCGAGCGCCCGCACCAGTACGTCCTCGACGATCTCCGTACGGATCGCCCGGTCCTCGCGCACGAAGACGCGCAGCAGGTCGCTCCTGCTCACCACACCCTTCAGCCGTCCCGCCGAATCGACCACCAGCAGCCGCTTGATCCCGTGCTGCGCCATCACCCGGGCGGCGTCCACCACGCTCCAGTCCTCGGCGGCGCACAGCGCGGGCGACGTCATCAGCCCGGCGGCGTCGGTGGCCCACGCCTTCTCCGGCTGGGGCACCACGCCCGGCCCACCGGCATCGCCCTCCTGCCGGCCCCACATCTTGTGCAGCAGATCCGCCTCGGACACCACGCCCACCGGGCGGTCGTCGGCGTCCACGACGGGAACGGCTGTGATGTCGTACTCGAGCAGCAGGTGCGCGATCTCCTTGAACGGCGTCGCGCCCTGGATCCGGACGACCGCACCGCTCATCACGTCGCGCACCTTCTGGTGGCTCATCCTGGTGGTTCCTCTCTGCTGCCGGCGCAGGACCGATGTAGGGACGACCCATGTGCGCCTGCGGCCGTCACCAACATCATTGTCGGTCGGGACGCGTGAGCGGAGAAATGACGGAGGCCCGCGACGGCAGTACCGCCGGCGGGAAGGGGCCCCGGACACCGGTCCGGCACCCGCCCGTCATGAGGCATGAGGAGCGGGTGCCGATCGATGCGGTCAGCAGATCCGCGGGAGCTGTTCCCCCATCGGCATGTCCACCACGCGGGTGCCGCCGAGCCCGGTCCGCGCGACGACCATGCCCGGATGGTCCGTGACCGTTTCACCGATGACCGCGGCCTCGCAACCGAGGGGGTGCGCCTTCATCGCGGCCAGGACCGCGTCGGCGTGCTCCCGGGGCACGAAGGCGACGAGCTTGCCCTCGTTGGCCACGTACATCGGGTCGAGCCCCAGCATGGCGCAGGCACCGGCCACGGGCTGCGGTACGGGGACGGCGCGTTCCTGGACGACGACCCCGCAACCCGAGGCCGCGGCGATCTCGTTGAGTGAGGCGGCCAGACCGCCGCGGGTCGGGTCGCGCAGCACATGCAGATCGGAGGTGACGGACAGCATCGCGTCGACCAGCCCGCCGAGCGCCGCGCAGTCACTCTCGATCTCTACCTCGAACCGCAGGTTCTCGCGCTCGCTCATGATGGCGACGCCATGGACGCCGATGGCGCCGCTGACCATGACGACATCGCCGGGAGTCACCCGCTCCGGTCGCAGGTCGACCCCCGCCGGGATCAGGCCGATGCCCGAGGTGTTGATGTAGACCCCGTCGCCGTGCCCGGCCTCCACGACCTTGGTGTCGCCCGTGACCACGCGCACTCCGGCCGCTCGGGCGGCGGCACCGAGCGCCTCGGCCACGCGGGAGACGGTGTCGAGTTCGACCCCCTCCTCCAGGATCAGGCCGCATGACAGGTAGGCCGCACGTGCCCCGCTCATGGCCAGGTCGTTGACCGTGCCGTTGACGGCGAGGTCACCGATGCTCCCGCCGGGGAAGAACAGGGGCCGGACGACAAAGGAGTCGGTGGAGAACGCGAGCCGCGCACCGCCGAGTTCGACCACGGCGGAGTCGGTCAGCGCGGCCTGCACGGGCTCGCCGAGCCCCGGCAGGACGATCTGCTCGATCAACTCGGCGGACATGGCGCCGCCCCCGCCGTGGCCCATCACCACGCGGGGCCGGTCGCGCACCGGCGCCGGGCAGGTCCAGGAGAGCAGGTCCGGGCGTGCGGTGGTGTCAGACAACGGAGCTGTCCTCCCGGCTCGGGACCGTCACGGCCGCCATGCCTGCAGACGTCGGCGCGGCGGCCGGCGTCGGGCGGGAACCGGGACGGGCCGGCAGGTCCAGCCGCCGGTACAGGTAGTACGCGGCGCAGGCACCCTCACTGGAGACCATGGTGGCGCCGAGCGGTGTGCGCGGGGTGCACGTCGTTCCGAACGCCTCGCACTCGTGCGGCTTCAGCAACCCCTGGAGCACCTCTCCGCTGCGGCACTCGGCCGGTTCGAGCGTGGCGATGTCCCCGACCTGGAAGCGGTGCTCGGCGTCGTAGTCCCGGTAACGTGCCGACAGGCGCCAGCCGCTGTCCGGGATGACTCCGATGCCGCGCCAGGCGCGATCGGCGACCTCGAAGACGTCGTCCAGCATGGCTCGTGCGGCGGGGTTGCCCTCGGGCGGGACCGCCCGGGGGTAGGCGTTGTCGACCGTGTGCTCCCCGCGTTCCAGCTGCCGCACGGTCCGCCGTACGCCTTCCAGGACGTCCAGCGGTTCGAACCCGGTCACCACGATGGGCACCCGGAACCGCTCGGCGAGCGCCGGATACTCGGCCGTTCCCATGACGCTGCACACATGTCCGGCCGCCAGGAACGCCTGCACCCGGCAGTCCGGCGACTGCATGATCGCCTCGATCGCGGGCGGGACCCGGACGTGCGAGACGAGCAGGCTGAAGTTGCGGATGCCGCGCTTACGGGCCTGATGCACCGTCATCGCGTTGGGCGGTGCCGTGGTCTCGAAGCCGATGCCGAAGAACACGACCTCCCGGTCCGGGTTCTCCTCCGCGAGCCGGAGCGCGTCGAGCGGGGAGTACACGACGCGCACATCACCGCCTTCGGCCCGGACCTGGAACAGGTCACGGCCCGTACCCGGGACCCGGAGCATGTCGCCGAAGGAGCAGAAGATCACCTCCGGCCGCGAGGCGATCTCCAGCGCCTTGTCGATCATCTCCAGCGGCGTCACACACACCGGGCAGCCCGGCCCGTGGATCAACTCCACTTCATCGGGAAGCAGTTGGTCGATGCCGTGCCGAATGATGCTGTGGGTCTGGCCGCCGCACACCTCCATCAGCGCCCACGGCCTGGTCACCGTCGCCCTGATGTCGTCGAGCAGCCGCGCCGCCAGAGCGGGGTCCTGGAACTCGTCGATGTACTTCACCGCTGCACCTCCCGGCCGAGGCCGTCACTGCCGCCGGCCTGCGCGGCCTGCTCCCATGGATCGCCGAACTCCTCCTGCAGCATGCCGAGGTTCTCGAACAGCTCCAGGGTCCGGTGGGCCGATTCCTCGTCCAGCCGCTGCAGGGCGAAGCCGACATGGACGATGGCGTACTCACCGACCCGCAGGTCGGGCAGGTACTCCAGGCACACCTCCTTGACCACTCCGCCGAAGTCGACGCTGGCCATCCGGGTGCCGTCCCGTTCCTCGACGCTCAGCACTCTGCCGGGTACCGCCAGGCACATACGTATCTCCTCACTCGTCGTGGCTCATGGCTCATGGCTCATGGCTCGTGGTTCGGGGTCCGCGCCCGTCATCCGGTCCCGGCGCGCGCCCGGGCGCCCACCACCATCTGGCCGAGGGCCAGTCCGCCGTCGTTCGGCGGGACTTCGCGGTGGCGCAGCACGGTGAAACCGTCCGTGCGCAGGTCCCGGGCACAGGCCGAGGAGAGCAGCGTGTTGGAGAACACGCCGCCGGTCAGCGCAACCGTCCGTAGGCCGGTGGCCCTCCTGGCGGCGGCGCACACCGTCCGCACCAGGCGGGCGACGGCGAGATGGAAGCGAGCGGCGATCACGTCCACGGGCACGCCCCGCCGTACGTCCTCGACGACCGCGGCCAGCAGGGGCCCCGGGGCGGCGGTGAGCGGCGCGGCGCCCGGCTCCGAAGTCCCCTCCAGGCGGAAGACGTAGCGCGGGTCGTCGGCCACGTCACCGGCGGTCACCGCCGCCCCCTCCAGTTCGATCGCCGCCTGCGCCTCGTATCCCACCTGCTGGCAGACCCCCGCCAGTGACGCGACGGCGTCGAAGAGCCGGCCCATGCTGGACGTCGGCACACAGTTCAGTCCTTGAGCCAACTGAGCATTCAGGACAGTGAGTTCAGCGGATGGGCAGGCGCCCGTGCACGGCAGATCGGGGCCGGCGGCGATGCCCGCCGCGTGCAGATGCGCCAGTGCCATGCGGTACGGCCGCCGCACCGCCGCGTCGCCACCGGGCAGCGGCACGTAGGCCAGATGCGCGAACCGCTGGAATCCGTCGTAGTCCGCGACCAGGAACTCGCCGCCCCACACGGCACCGTCGTCCCCGTAGCCGGTGCCGTCGAAGGCCGCCCCGATCACCCGCTCGCCGGCCGCCGCACCGTGCTCGGCCAGTACGGCGGCGATGTGCGCGTGATGGTGCTGGACCCGGACCACCGGGCGGCCCTCGGCGTGCCGCCGCGCCCACGCACCCGACCGGTATCCCGGATGGCCGTCGGTGACCAGCACCGTGGGACGCACACCGGTCACCGACTCCAACTGCCGCTCGGCACGGTCGAAAGCCCGCTGCGTGGCCAGGTCGTCCATGTCCCCGACATGGGCGGACAGCCAGGCCTTGTCGCCCTGCGCGAGGCAGAAGGCGTTCTTCAGATCGCCGCCGACGGCGAGCGCGGGGACCACCGGCACGGGCAGGGTGACCGGCAGCGGCGCATAACCGCGTGAGCGGCGCAGCACCAGCGGCTCGCCGTCACAGACGCGGACCACGGAGTCGTCGCACGGCACATGGACGGGACGGTCGTGCGTGAGCCAGGCGTCGGCCAGAGTGGCCAGCCGTTCCAGGGCGTCCTCGTCGTCCGTGACGATGGGTTCCCCCGACACATTGCCGCTCGTCATCACCAGCAGACGCGGTGCCCCCGCGGGCGCCGCCGCATCCGCGGTCCCCAGCAGCAGGTGATGCACCGGGGTGTACGGCAGCATGATGCCGAGATCGGGACTGCCCGGCGCGACGGCGTCGGCGGGAACGAGCGTGCGGGGTGCGTCCCGGACGACGGTGCGCCGTCGCATCAGGACGACGGGCCGTACCCGCCCGGTGAGCAACTCCCGTTCCGCGGCACCCATGTGCACCAGGTGCTCGATGTCCCGCACGCATGCGGCCATCAGCGCGAACGGCTTGTCCCCGCGGGCCTTGCGGCGGCGGAGCAGGGTGACCGCCTCCGGCCGGGTGGCGTCACAAGCCAGGTGGTAGCCGCCGAGGCCCTTGACGGCGAGGACTGCTCCCGCGGCGAGCAGGGAGCGCGCCCCGGCGACGGGGTCGTCGCCGGGAGGCGGGGCGATACCGGGGCCCGTGACGAGCCGCAGGCGCGGACCGCAGGACGGGCAGGCGACGGGCTGGGCGTGGAACCGCCGGTCGGCGGGGTCGTGGTACTCGCGGGCGCAGTCGGGGCACAGAGGGAAGCGGGCCATCGTCGTGTGCTCACGGTCGTACGGCAGGCCGGTGACGATGGTGAAACGCGGCCCGCAGTGCGTACAGGTGACGAACGGGTGCCGGTGGCGCCGGTCAGCGGGGTCGCCCAGCTCGGCGAGGCAGTCGTCGCAGGTCGCCGTGTCGGGCGCGACGAGCGTGCGGACGGGGCCGCCGGCACGGGACGGGACGATGCGGAACCCGCTGTCCGCGACGGCGGTGATCCCGGTCGTCTCCACCGACTCCACCACCGCGAGCGGGGGAGCGTCGGGCAGGAGGCGGGAACAGAACAGATCGACGGCCGCGGGTGGGCCCTCGACCTCCACGACCACGCCGTCACCGGTGTTGGTGACATGCCCGGTGAGCCGCAGACCGGTGGCCAGCCCGTACACGAAGGGGCGGAAACCCACCCCCTGCACCACACCCCGTACGACGACACGGGCGCGGCGCACGGCGGTCGCCTCGTCGGCGGTCGGGAGGGTGTTCACGCCTGCGCCCGGGCCATCACCGGAGCGTGCACGGCGTCTCCCTCGGCCGCCGAGAGCGCCCGGTCCACCAGGACACCGGCGCCCTCACCGGTGCGTACGGAGGTGAGCACCACGTCCACGCCGGGATTCACCCGCTCCACGTGGGCGCGGAAAGCGGCCTCGTCGAACTCGGCGGGCCCGGCGAGGTCGGACTTGGTGACCAGCACCAGCTGGGCGAGGCCGAACGAGGTGGGGTACTTGAGCGGCTTGTCCTCCCCCTCTGTGACGGAGGCGAGGACGACCCGCAGTGACTCGCCCAGGTCGTAGGAGGCCGGGCAGACGAGATTGCCCACGTTCTCCACGAACAGCAGACGGGTGTTCTCGGGCAGCCAGTCGTGCAGATGCCCGGCGAGCATGTCCGCCTCCAGATGGCAGAGCCCGTCGGTGAGCACCTGTTTCACCGGGACGCCCGAACGGGCCAGACGGATGGCGTCGTTCTCGGTGGCGAGATCGGCCGTGAGGGCCGCGGTCGTGATGCCGCGCTCCCGCGCCAGCAGCAGTTCACGCTCCAGCAGGGCCGTCTTCCCGCTGCCCGGGCTCGACAGGAGGTTGACCACCGTCGTCCCCCGGGCCGACAGTTCGGTGCGCAGGATGCGTGCCGCCATGGTGTTCTTGGCGAGCACGGCCTGCCGGAGGTCGACTGTGCGGCACATCGTCAGCTCTCCTCGTGAAGGGTTTCCGGGGTGGGGGCAGGGGCGGGCGCGGTGGGTTCCGCGGCCCAGTGCACTTCGGTGATCCTCAGTTCCCGGCCCGACAGCAGCTCGGTGGCACCCCCGCGACAGGAGGCGCAGATCATGTCCGGGGGCATTCCGGTGTCCCAGGCCCGCCCGCACGGCGCGCACGACGCCCGGCCGGGAACGAACCCGGTGACGAGTTCGGCGCCCTGGAGAACCGTCCCCGAGCAGGCGAGTTCGAAGCAGAAGGCGAGTGCGTCGGGGACGACTCCGGCGAGTTCGCCGATGTCGAGACGGACCCGGTGCACGTGGTGCCCGGCGCGGGACCGTGCCGCCTGCTCGACCTGGTCCACGACCGACAGGGCGACGGACATCTCGTGCATCGCCTCTCCGTCCTGGGCCGGGGTTGTGTCGCACCGCCCAGTAGAGGGGGCCCACGCCGCCCGTCCGACCGGCACGCCGGGACGAGGCGGACACATAGCTCTTTCGGGGCACGCCGGTTGGGCCGTCGAGCGGACGTCCGGTGTGTCACATCCTGCGGATGCGCAGATAACGCCGGACGTCCGGCCAGACGTTCGCGACGAGCGCTGCCAGTGCCGCGGCGGTGACGGTGGCTGCGGCACCGCTGATGAGGCGTTTCTTCATGGTGGCTCTCCTGAGAGGCGGAGGGTGTTCTCGCCGACCGACGGGGCTCGGTCGTACGACGTGGAGTGCGTTTCAGACGACGGCTTCGTCCCGGATCAGTTCGCCGACCATGCGCACCGCCCCGGGCACGGCGTCGGCCACCCGCGGGCTGAGGCCGATGCCCTCCTCGACGGTCGCGGGTTCGCAGCCGATCACCAGGGTGCGCCGCGGTGGCGCCGCTCCGGTGCCCGCGCACAGGGTGTCCAGCAGGGCCAGTACGGCATCGGGCGACATCCGGTGGCCGTCCAGGGCGACACCGTCCGGTGGCTGCCGGCCCGCGGGCTTCGTGGCGTCGATCAGGTACAGGGTTCCGGGCTCCCCTCCGCGTGCCGTCGCGTCGAGCAGGACGAGCGTGTCGTAGCCGTCGAGGAGCTGGTACGCCAGATGGACGCCGCGGATGCCGATGTCGGCGACTTCGACGCCCGCGGGGCACCCCTGTTCGGTCAGCCGGCGGGCAACCTCCACCCCGAAGCCGTCGTCGCCGAGGAAGATGTTGCCCACCCCGGCGACCAGGGTGCGCGGACGGGGTGCCGGGCCGCTGGTCATGAGGTCTCCTCGCGGTCCGCGACGTCGACCTCGTCGGGCTGGAAGTAGAGATACCTGCCCTGTTCGCGGCGGATGTCGGCGCCGGGGTCGTCCTCGAGGGTGACCGCGATGTGCACGCCGCCGTCGACATCGTGCAGGACCGCCTCGACCAGGGCGCGCCGGCCGGCGACGAACAGGTCCTGGGCGTCGGAATGGCGCAGCCCGGGCCGCAGCACGACGCGGCTGCCCGCCCGCACCTCCCGTCCGCCGACCAGGACATGGTCACTGGCCGGGTCCACGGAGGCGTCCGCGCCCGGATCCCACCAGGGGGTGTCCTGCTGGACGAAGCCGTCCTCCCGGAAGACGCCGGACGCCCCGGCACCGCCGCCGAACCCCGGCACGTCCGGCGCCGGTGACCGCGGCGCGGACACCCCGGGCGTGGTGACCTCGCGCAGACTCCGTACCGCGCCGTGCAGACGCTCCAGCATCTCCACCGGCATGGCTTCGGTCAGTTCGATCACCGCGGCCGCCCGGTCGTCCGTGCCCCGGGCCTCGCGTTTCTCCTCGTCGGTGAGGACGGCGGTGCGCAGCGCGAGGATCTCGTCGATCTCCGTGGCGTCGTACAGGGCGCCAGGACTCTCCGGGGCGATGGCCGGGTGGTCCTCCAGGATGATCGGAGAGGAGAGCACCAGGTCACGGGAGCCGGGCTCACCGGCCTGCACGGGCCAGGTGTGCAGATTGCGGCAGGCCGCTACGGCGCCTGTGGCCCACTGAGGCGGGTCCGTCAGCGACAGGAACTGCCCGGAGTCCAGGTACAGCAGTGTGTGGGTGGCGATCAGGGAACGGGGCAGCGCCGCATCGCGGCCGGCACCGTCCTCGGGCAGCCAGTCGCTGGTGTTCTCCACCACCACACGCAGTCGTTGCGTGGCGTACGGTCCGTCCAGCGGGCTCGCCGACAGGCGCAGGACTCCGTTGATCTCCTCACGGCGCCGCACCAGCCGTCCCACGACCGCCCCCGTGGCGTCCGTGACGGGCTCGGTCTCCTCTGCCGCCGGACGGGTGAAGGGCACGATGGCACCGGTCCCTGTCAGCTCGTCCACGTCGACGGCCAGGCGGACCCGCTCCTCGCGGCCCTCGTCCCACGGCACCAGAACCCGGTCGTCCAGGGGCAGTTCGCGTACGGTCTCGAAACCGCCGTCCGGCAGGGCGCGCTGGACCGTGCGCCGCTGGGCGTGCAGGAAGCGCACCTCGACGGCGAGGGCCGCGCCCCGACGGGGTTCCATCAGCAGTTCGGTGTGCTGGACGGCGTGCTCCGCGGCGGCCGCCGTCCAGGACGGCGGCACGAGCACGCCGAACTGCCAGCGCAGCCGGTTCTTGGCCGCCGAGGCACGGTACGGGTAGAGCACGTACCCCTCGAACAGCACGGCGTCGGCGACGTGGCGTGCCACCGCCAGCCGGGCCTCGGCCAGGGAAGTGAATGTCGTCGTGGTCACGGTGTCCTCTCCCCGGCGCTGTGCAGCAGGTGCTCGACGGTCGCCTGCCACGAGGGCAGGGCCTGCCGCGATCGGTAGGCGAGCAGCGCGTCCATGGCGTCGCTGGGCAGACGGAGCCAGCCCGAGCCCGGGAAGTGCTGCTCGACCATCTCCTGCCAGGTCTTCACCGGCATCCGGAACGTGGCCTCCCGGTCCCAGGGGACGGGTTCGACGTGAAAGCCGCCGGCGCCGGTGAAGGCCGTACCGGAGAACAGCATCAGCAGCGGGACCTCCCCCTCCTCCAGTGCGTGGAAGTAGCGGGAGGAGGCGATGTCCATGTCGTAGGTGCAGGGCACCACCAGGTCGGTCTCCGTCTCCCCGGTGAACCCCTGGACCATCACGGGTACCTGGGCGAACTGCACGGGGTGGAGGCTGCTGCCCCAGCGGGACCGCTCCCCGAACAGGTCGGCCAGCGCCTCGGCCTCGGCGTCGCCGTAGCCCCGGCGCGCGGGCTCGATACGGATCTGGCAGCGCAGCGCCAGCGCGTGGACGCGGGTGTCCGGCGAGGCGGTGATGCGCAGCCGGAACACGAGGGTGGGGCCCGCGGCGTAGGCGTCGGCGCGCACACCGGTGCACGCGAAGGTGAACCCGGTCACGACCGGCCACCCCCGAACGCACGGGCCCGGTCCCGCACCTGGGCGAAGAAGGCATCCAGGTCGGCTCGCGCCTCCGCGCCCCCGTCGAAGCCCTGCCACGTCAGTCGCATCCGGCCCACCAGTTCGTAGCAGATGTCGATCGGTACCAGGTAGCACTCCACTCGCCCCTGATGGCGGCGCAGCAGCAGTGCCTCCACGTCGGGTTCGAGGACCCCGGCAAGCGGCGAGCCGTCCAGGACGGACTGCCAGGACTCCGGCTCCAGTTCGCTCTCGGTCGCTCCGGCCGGGCTCGGATAGAGCGCGACCAGTCGGTCGAGTGCGGAGTTGCGGAAGAAGAAGACGACGCCGACGGGGACGCGCAGCCGTTCCCAGGTCTGCTCGTCGAAGCGGTGCTCCGGGTCGCTGAGGCAGCGGCCGGGAACCGTGCGGAAGCGGCCCGTCGGCGCACCCGTACGGTCCAGGAGCTGGGCGCAGGGGACGCAGGCGCAGGCCAGCGCACGGTTCTCGAGGTCGACGAGGTGCCGGTGACGCTCGTCGGGCAGAGACACCGCGCACAGCTCACAGCGTTCCTCGCGGGGCGGGCGGGGCCCGGTGAAACGGAACAGACCCCGGGACGCGGGAGGTTGCCGGGTTCGTTCCGGTCCGGCCGGCAGCGCGCTCACGGCGCGGCGGCGGCCGGCGGCCGGCCGTTCGTACCGGACGCGGCCGGCGGGCCCGCACCGATCTGGAGGAGGACCGGTTCGCGTTCCGTGTCCGCCTCCAGCACCACCGCGGTCACCTCCGGTGCGAAACAGACGAGGACGTCCCGCGCCACCTGCTCGACGGCCTCACGGGTGCTGCCGCAGCCGCCCGATCCGGTGAGCCGCAGCCGCAACTCACCCGTGGCCGGGTCGAATCCGGCACTCTCCACGGGATGCGGGACCGCGTTCAGCGCCCGCGTGATGCGGGTGGGAACGTCGTCCGGGTGCAGCCCGTGCAGGACCAGAAGGCTCGCGACGAGTTCGTCACCGAGGAGGGCGTCCCGTGCCTCCCGGGCCGCTCTGTCCGGATCACGTCCGAGCAGGTCCAGGGCGCGGGTGAATCCGGCACCGTAGAAATCCATGAGGACCCGCACGAGTTCCTCGGCGGCCTCGCACGCCGCGCGGTCGCCGGAGGCGGCGAGCCGGTCGAGGGTCTCCTCGACCATCCGTCCGGCCGTCTCCGCGTCCGTCCCGCCTCGCACCCCGCTCATCCGGCCAGACCACTCAGGCCGGTGGGTACGTGCATGGACTTCACGGTCCTGCCGTCGCCGACGTACATGTGGACGCCGCACGGCAGACACGGGTCGAAGCTGCGCACGGTGCGCATGATGTCGATGCCCTTGAAGTTCTCGGGGGTGTTCTCCTCGAAGATCGGCGTGTTCTGCACCGCGTCCTCGTACGGGCCGGGGGTGCCGTAGGTGTCGCGGGTGGAGGCGTTCCACGGCGTCGGCGGGTACGGGTGGTAGTTGGCGATCTTCCCGTCCCGGATGACCATGTGGTGAGAGAGGACACCGCGCACCGCCTCGGTGAAGCCGACGCCGATGGACTCGTCCGGTACCTCGAACTTCTCCCAGGTCTGGGTGCGTCCGGCGCGCACCTCCGCGAGGCCCTTCTCCGCGCAGTGCAGGGCGACGGCGGCGGCGTAGGCCTGGAAGTAGGTGCGGGCACGGTTACGCTCCAGCGCGTTGCTCCACTTCGGGATCTTCCACTCGAAGGTGGTCTCCGGCTTGGTGAGCGTGCGGGGCAGGTTGATGACGACGCTGTGTCCGGTCGCCTTGACGTACCCGATGTCGACCAGCCCCGACAGGGCCGTGGACCACAGGCGGGCGAGGGGGCCGCCGCCCGTGTCGAGCGGCAGGTGGTCCTTGCCGTCGAACCAGCGGGGTGACATCACCCAGCTGTACTTGTCGTCGAAGTTCCGCTTCTGCGGTGCGGGGATGGTGTGCTGGTTCCACGGGTGGCGCGGGTCGACCGGGTTGCCGAGCGGGTCGTGGGTGACGAACTGCTCCTGGCCCGCCCAGTCCTCGTAGTACGAGCTGCCCAGCAGGATGCGGATGCCGAGGTTGATCTCGGTGAGGTCGTTGGTGACCAGCTTGCCGTCCACGATCACGCCGGGGGTGACGAACATGCGGCGTCCCCAGTCCGTCATGTTGGCGTAGGTGAAGTCGCAGTACTCGGGGTCGTTGAGCGCGCCCCAGCAGCCGAGCAGCACGCGCCGGCGGCCGACCTCCTCGTAGCCGGGCAGCGCCTCGTAGAAGAAGTCGAACAGGTCGTCGTGGAGCGGGACGACCCGCTTCATGAACTCGACGTAGCGCATCAGGCGGCTCATGTAGTCCGTGAACAGCTGGACCGAACCGATGGTGCCGACGCCGCCCGGGTACAGCGTGGAGGGGTGCACATGGCGGCCCTCCATGAGACAGAACATCTCCCGTGTGTACCGGCTGACCTGCAGCGCCTCCCGGTAGAACTCGCCCTCCAGCGGGTTGAGCGAGCGCATGATGTCGGCGATGGTGCGGTAGCCGTGCTCGCCCGCGTGCGGCGCCTCGGTGCGCTCGGCGAGTTCGAGCACCCCCGGATTGGTCTCGCGGACCATCTTCTCGCAGTAGTCGACCCCCACCAGGTTCTCCTGGAAGATGTTGTGGTCGAACATGTACTCCGCGGACTCGCCGAGGTTGATGATCCACTCGCCGAGGTGCGGCGGCTTCACCCCGTACGCCATGTTCTGCGCGTACACCGAGCAGGTGGCGTGGTTGTCACCGCAGATGCCGCAGATACGGCTGGTGATGAAGTGGGCGTCACGCGGATCCTTGCCGCGCATGAAGACGCTGTAGCCGCGGAAGACCGACGAGGTGCTGTAGCACTCGGCGACCCGCTTCTGCTTGAAGTCGATCTTCGTGTGGATGCCGAGACTGCCCACGATCCGGGTGATCGGGTCCCATGCCATCTCCACCAGGCCGGTGCCGTCACCGGTCGTCGTCGAGGTCGCCATTGTGTCGGTACTGCCCTTCGGTCGGTCGGGTCGGTGAGCGGGTCTTCGTGTCAGGCGGGGCAGGGGAGCGGGGGAGGGGCGCTCACCACGGCGGCCGGTAGCCGGTGGTGATCTTCCGGCCCGTGTGCCGCCACTTGGGCTCCTTGTCCACGGTCTTCGCGGTGATGCTGCGCAGCTTGCGGACGACCGCCCCGTAGGCGCCGCTGGCGGTGCTGGAGAGCTTGGCGCCGGGAGGCTCGTCCATGAACGGCATGAACTTGTCGGGGAAGCCCGGCATGGTGCAGGCGATGCAGATGCCGCCCACGTTCGGGCAGCCGCCGATGCCGTTCATCCAGCCGCGCTTGGGCACGTTGCACTTCACGACGGGCCCCCAGCAGCCGAGCTTCACCGAGCACTTGGGGGAGTCGTAGGAGGTGGCGAAATCGCCCTGTTCGTAGTAGCCGGCGCGGTCGCATCCCTCGTGCACGGTGGCCCCGAACAGCCAGGTCGGGCGGAGCTTGTCGTCCAACGGGATCATCGGTGCGGATCCGGCGGCCTGGTAGAGCAGGTACGTGAGGGTCTCGGCGAAGTTGTCGGGCTGGATGGGACAGCCCGGCACGCAGACGATCGGAATGCCGGCCTGGGACTTCCAGTCCCAGCCCAGGTAGTCGGGCACGCCCATCGCGCCGGTCGGGTTCCCCGCCATGGCGTGGATGCCGCCGTAGGTCGCACAGGTGCCGATGGCCACGACCGCCAGCGCCTTCGGAGCGAGCCGGTCGATCCATTCGCTGGTGGTGATGGGCTGGCCCGTCTCGGGGTTGTCCCCGAAGCCGCACCAGTAACCCTCCTTCTTGATCTTCTCGTTCGGGATGGATCCCTCGATCACGAGGACGAACG
This sequence comes from Streptomyces sp. NPDC005774, assembly GCF_042871645.1. Classification (NCBI taxonomy): domain Bacteria; kingdom Bacillati; phylum Actinomycetota; class Actinomycetes; order Kitasatosporales; family Streptomycetaceae; genus Streptomyces; species Streptomyces sp. NPDC005774. The sequence goes on from NZ_JBIAIV010000048.1 coordinate 21,623, forward strand.
GGTCGATCTCGCCGCGCTCCCCCTTGAAGAACCATTCGATGAACGTGTCCGCGCCACCGACCGGCCCGCACTCGAAGTCGATGAGCGGCCAGTGCACGGCGATCTTCGGCAGTCCGGGCAGGGCGCCCAGAGCGATCTCCTCGATGCTGGGCTGCATGGCCGCCGTCAGGGCGACCGAGTCGCCGTCGCAACTCAGCCCGGCGTTGATCCAGAGGATGTGGATCGGCTTCTCGTCCGTGCCGACTGCGCCGGACGTCCCGGGCTCCTCGCTGGTGGTCGGGGTTGCTGCGTTCATCAACGCCTCCTGGGGAGGAATACGGCAGAGCCGGTTGGTCGGCCCGGTTCCTTGCTAAGCGTCGGCCCGCTCGCCCGCCACCGCACGCGTGGCGGCCGGGCCGGCAGGAACCGATTCCTTGCGCACGAATGCCCGGCGCAGTGCGTGGTACGGAGCGTCGGGGTCGAGGAAAGTCTTGCGCATGAGGGCGAGTTCCCGCTCGCGCACCGCCGCCAGAGGGGTGACAGCCGCCCGGTGCTCGTGCTCCGCCTTCTTCGCGGCGAGGCGTGACTGCGCCCCGGGAGAGCCCGCCCAGCGTTCGGCCAGCCGGGTGACCTCGGCGGTGAAACGGGCGGGAGGGCACTCGATCAGCCGGTCGGCCAGGCCGATGTCCCGGGCCGAGGCGCCGCTGACCGGCAGCGCCTCCCGGGTCAGCCGCTCGGCCGTCGCGGCGCCGACCCGGCGCGGCAGGCTGTACGTCCAGTACTCGGAGCCGTACAGGCCCATGCGCCGGTAGTGCGGGTTGAGCACGGAGCCGGAGCGGCACCACACCTCGTCGGCGGCCAGCGCCAGCATGACGCCGCCGGCCGCGGCGTTGCCGCCGATCGCGGCGACGACGAGACGGTCGGTGGTGTGCAGGACGGCCTCGACGAGGTCGTCCATGGCGTTGATGTTGGCCCAGGACTCCGCGGCGGGGTCCGAAGCCGCCTCGATGACGCCGAGGTGGATGCCGTTGGAGAAGAAGTCGCGGGCGCCGCCGAGCACCAGCACGGCGGTGGGCCGGTCGCAGGCCGCCCGGTAGGCGTCCAGCAGGCGTCGGCAGTGGTCGGTGGACATCGCGCCGCCGGGGAACGAGAAGGACAGCACTCCCACCGGTCCCTCCTCCCGGTAGCGGATGTCCGACCAGCCGGCGTCGTCCGCGCAGGGCAGTACGGGAGCGGGCAGGTCCGGCAGCCGCGGCAGCCGTCCGGCCAGGGCGTGGACGGCGGGCAGCTTGCAGGCCCTCGGTGCGCCGGCACCGGTACGGGCCCGCAGTTCGGGAATCCAGACGGCGCCGTCCGTCGTGGCCCGGCAGATCGCACCCGCCCGGGTCGCCAGCAGCTCCCCCGGACGCCCGCGCAGGCCGTACTCGGCATGGCCGCCGTGCAGGAACCACTCCCCGCCGAGCAGCTCGTCCAGGACGCCGGGCTGGGAGTCGGCGGCGCGCAGTTTGCGCAGGACCGTCCCGGTCGCATCGTCGGCCCACACGATGCGGCGCGTCTCCTGGCGCATCGGGGGGCGGGTCCGGGCACCCGGCACGCTCGGCGAAGTGCGCTGGTCGAGGGGTTGCCAGCTGCCGGATGCGAACCGCTCGACCGCCGTGAGCACCGCGTCGAGAGCCGCGTCGGACAGCTCGTTGCGGTACAGGTCGCTCTTGCCCACCCGGGGCACGGGGAAGGTCACCGTGGCCCAGACGGGCCCCGCGTCCATCTCCTCCTCGGCCTGGAGGACCGTGACCCCCCATTCCTGGGCGTCCTCGTGGATCGCCCAGTCCAGGGACGACGGTCCGCGGTCCCCGACGGGCCCGGGATGGACGATCAGACAGGTCTGGGCCGTCCACACCTCTCGCGGTACGACCGTCTTCAGCATGGGTGCCACGATCAGGTCGGGTTCGTGCCGGCCGACGGCGGCGACCACGTCCGGGCCCCGGGGTGTCACCTCCACGGCGACGGTATGCCCGCGGTCGTGCAGCTCGGCGTGCGCACGCTGGGTGAGGCTGTTGTAGGCGCTGGCGATGAGCAGGACATGCATGGCGGGCCTTCCGGGGCGCTGCGGCCGCCCTGGGTGAGGCGACCGGCTGCCTGCGATCGTCGGCCATGGCGGGGCGCGAGCGTCGACATGAATCCCGCTCCTCACTCGACAGAGTGACCGCTCCCGCCACATGGCAGACGGCCGTCGGGCTCGCGCGCGCTCACGCCGGGACCACCTACCGTGGACCACCCGATATGCCGGTGATGGGAGCGAGTGGGAGACTTTTACTGTCCTGGGCACTCAGGAGACGTGCCGCCTACGACTACGACAGCGGACAGGTGGGCCGAGACATGGCCAAGGAGCGTAAATCGCCGAAACCCTCCGGTGGCGGGCCGAGCCGTCACAAGGGGACCGAGCACCACGGCTGGTCCCCGGACGTCGACGAGACACAGCAGCAGGAGAACCCGAGCGCTCGCCGATCCTTCCACACGGAGGAACACGCCCCCTCGCGCGGACCGGGCCGCAAGCAGGCCAAGGAGGAGCGCACCCAGGTCCCCGGCGACGTCGTGAGAAGTGACACCCGACGCGGTGAGGAGCACGGCGCGGAGGAGGAGAAGGGCATGCGGGACACCGGGCGCCGGGGCCGCTCCGGGCGCCCCAGCGGCACGAAGGACGAGGACGCCTTCACCGGGGTCGACCCCGACGACTCCGATACCGGACACCGGCCGGGTTGACGGACGGCGGGCGCACGAGCCCGGCGGGGCCGCCGGGCTCGTGCCGCGTGGCCGGCCCGTGCCCCGGGGCTGAGCCCCGGAGCACGGGCCGGCTGCCTCGTCGGCCGTCGCGGGACGCGGTGGCGCCCGCGCTCAGCGCCCGGCCGTCGGCACGGGCGGTACCGGTATCCCCTCCTCGGTCACGTACTTCGTGCCGTCGTCGTACTTGGTGACGGTGAACGAGTCCAGCACCTCGCCGACCTCCTTGTCGGTGGTCGACCGGTCGTCCCACTTGGCCGCGACGACGGCCTCGTAGTGGAGCCGGTCCTTGGTGACCCTGATCCCCTGGAACGTGGAGGTGTGACCGGCGCGGACCACCTGCGTCGCGCCGTTGCGGGTCCACACGTTGTCGTTCTCGGGAGCGAGTTCGTAGTACTTCGGCCCCGAGACGGCCACCGTGTAGACGGGCCCGGTCGTCACGCCGGGCGTGCTGGTGGCGTCCTCGTCGGCGAACCCGCGGGCGTACACGTGGTCGTGGCCCATCAGCACCAGGTCGATGCCACTCCTCTGGAACACGGGGAGCCAGGCGTCGCGCACCGCCTTCTCGTCGCGGCCCTCGGCACCGGAGAAGACCGGCTGGTGGAAGACCGCCACCGCCCACTTTCCCGGGTTGTCCTCGACGGCCGCGTCCAGCCAGCGGCCCTGCATGTCCAGCCAGAGTTCCTCGGGATCGGGGCAGTTCTCAGTGCATGCCGGCAGGTTGTCCGGGGTCATCAGCCGGCGTGCGTCACCCGTGCTGGCATTGAGGGAGAGGAACCGCACCCCCTGGTAGTCGGTGAAGTACGCGGTCTCGGCGAGGGCCTCGGCCATGTGCGCCTGGTACGCCGCCCGCTGCCGTTCGGCGGGGCTGTCGTCACGGGCCGGGGTGCCGCCCGGACCGTTGCCCGGGTACTCGAACGTCGACTTCCACTTCTTCAGAAAGGTGTCGCCCGCGTACTCGTGGTTGCCGGGCGCGGCGATGACGTTTGTCGTTTGGCTGTATCCGTCCATCGCGCCGAACCAGTCGCGCCACTCGCTGTCGTTGCCCGAGGTGTTGACCAGGTCACCGGCGTTGACGCTGCCCACGGCATCCGGATAGCGCTCGTAGGCCTGCTTCACCACCGGCGCCCACTTCGACGACAGCTCGTTCTGCGCGTCGCCGAAGTAGAGGAAGGTGAACTCCTCGCCCGCGGGGCGCGCCGTGGTGAACCGGTGGGCGGGGCTGAACCGGTCGCCCGTGCCCACCCGGTACTCGTACTCGGTGCCGGGGGACAGGCCGTCGAGGACCGCGGAGTGCGTTCGCACCTGCTCACCGTCGGCGGTCGGTTCCTCGTTGGCACGGGCCCGGACGGTCCGCCACTGTTCGCCGCCGGCCTCGCGGATCCGCACCTCGCCGAAGGGCAGGGCGGCGGCCGTGCTCCAGGTGACGGCCTGTGAGCTCTCCGGCTTCTCGGTCGGCGTCAGGACGATGCGCTCCGGAGCCGAACCGGGAACCTCCAGGTCCGGCTTGTCGGTGAACGCGACGTCGAACACGTGCATGACACCGCGGTCGCTGCCCCGCGGGAGTACGACGGCGGCGACCCGCTTCGCGGGATCCAGCAGCCGGGGCCGCGTGGCGAAGACCTTGGTCTCCACGGTGTCGGCACCTCCCGAGGCCCGGTTGCGTCCCGTGGTGGTCACCAGGGGCTCGTTGCCGAACCGGTAGTCCGTCCCCGGCGTCCAGTCGGTGAACTGCACCGGCACCGACTGTGTGGAGCCGTCGGTGTACTCGACGACCGCGGTGCCCTGCGCCGGCCCGTTGGTGGCGAGACCGAGGAAGGAGACACCGGTGGCCCGGACAGCGCCCAGCTCGATGCGCTGGCCGTGCGGAATCCAGTTGTCGGGCTGTCCGGGTTCGGTGTCGGGCCAGGTGAACTCGACGCCCGTGTCACCGAGCGGCAGCGTGGCGCCCGGCGCGGCCCCGGCCTCGTTCAGCCGCTTCCGCGACAGCGAGTTGTCGCTCAGGTCCAGCGAACCGAGATTGCCCCGGCCGTCCGGGGTGATGCCGATGTTGTTGCGGGCGTCGGAGCCGTCCGCGTACGACGGGGGGACGTCGGCGGCGCCGGTGCCCCAGGCGCCGGGCGTCCGCGCCATGCGGAAGTCGAGCGTGCCGCCCTCGCGGGTGAAGCGCTCGTCGAGCCAGGACCGGGTGGTGGCCCGGCCGTTCACCTTCAGCGAGCTCACGTAGTGCGCCTCGTCGCCTCCGGGCGACTTCAGCGTGATCCTCCGCCTGCTGTCGGCACTGTCGATGGTGACCCGGTCGAACATGGGCCCGCTGACGACCAGTTCGGAGGTGCCCGGCACGGCGGGGAAGAGACCGATGCCGGCCCAGACGTACCAACTGCTCAGCGAGCCGAGGTCGTCGTTGCCCGGCAGACCCCGCGGACTCGTGCCGTACATCTCGTCCACGGCCCGCCGCAGCACGTCCGCAGTACGGTGCGGCTGCCGCAGCCAGTTGTAGACGAACGGCATCGTGAAGCTGGGCTGGTTGCTCAGATAGGCGCCGGAGGTGTTGTACACGCCCGCGTCGAGAACGCGGGTGTGGTCGTCCAGGGCCTTGGTGGTGGCCTCGATGCCGCCGCGCTTGTCGATGAGCCCGCCCACGTTGTGCGGCACCATCCAGCCGTACTGGTAGCCGGTGGCCTGCTCGAACTGGTTGCCCCGCTCACCCAGGTCGAAGCCGCGGTCGAATCCCGTCCGCTCCCGGGGTCGGATGTGGTCACTGGCGTCGTCGAACACGTTCTGCCAGTTCTGCGCCCGCACCATGTACCGGTCGTACGTCGCCCGGTCGCCGAGACGCCCGGCGAGCTGGGCGATACCGAAGTCGTCGACGGCGTACTCGAGCGTCTTCGACGTTGCGGAGTCGCCCTTGCGGTTCTCGATGAAACCGGCCGTCGCGTACTGGTAGGCGTGCCGCCGCAGCGTGGAGTCGGCGGGCAGGTCCTGCGTGGACTTCATCAGGCCGAGCGCGGCCCGCCGGTCGTAGTCGGTGGATCCGAAGGCGTCGATGGAGGCGACGACGGACTGCAGCGAGTCGCCGCTCATCTTCTGCTGCGCCTGGTTGAGGTGCGGCCAGTTGGGCCAGCTGCCGGTCTGACGCACCATGTCGGTGATCGACTGGTTGATGTCGCTGCCGACCTTCGGGAACAGCAGCGCGATCAGCTGGGCCTGGCTGCGGTAGATGTCCCAGCCCGCGTAAGTGACGTAGTGGTGACGGCCCTTGGCGACGCGGTGCACCTTTCCGTCGTAGCCCTGGTACTGGCCGTTCACATCGTCGAAAACGTTCGGGTGCAGCAGCGCGTGGTAGAGCGCGGTGTAGAACTTCACCCGTTCCTCACGGCTGCCCCCGGCGGCGTCGACCGTGCCCAGCGCGTCCCGCCACACCCGCGCGGACTGCGCGCGCACCTGGTCGAAACTCTTGCCGCGGGTCTCGGTGGCCGCGTTCCGCGCCGCGTTCGCGACACTGACGTAGGAGAGACCGGTCTTCGCGGTGACCTTCGCCCCGCGGTCGAAGACCAGGTAGGCGCCCGCCCCGTGCTTGGTGTCGCCACCGGAGGCACTGTCCGCGCCCGGCCGCGTCTCGGAGCCCTGCCAGGTGCCGTGGTCCTTCACGGGCCGGTCGAACGTGGTCGAGAAGTACGCCCGGTAGCGTCCGCCCTCGTCGCACACCGAGGCGGTCTCCACCCAGCCGCTGACGGTCCTGCCCTCGACGTTCACCTCGCTGCCGAAGACCCGGTTGTTGGAACCGGCCACGTCGAACAGCAGCGTCGAGGAACCGTCGGAGGGGAAGTCGTACCGGCTCACCGCGGTGCGCGTGGTGGCGGTCAGCTCGGTCTCCACACCGTTGGCGAGGTCCACCGAGTAGGAGCCGGGGTCTGCCTTCTCACCGTCGTGGTCGAAGCCCACGTAGTAGTCGGTGATCGACCCGGCCGGGCTGGACGGCAGGGAGCCGTCGGGGAGTTCGCCGGTGTAGGGCAGCACCGGGAAGTCGAAGCCGCTGTACCGTCCTTCGCAGCCCGTTCCGGAGAGCCGGGTCATGCCGAAGCCGCGGATCTTGTCAGCGGTGTACTCGTAGCCCCCCTTCTGGTCGCCGTCCGAGGAGCGGTACGTGGTGGGGGAGGACTGCACCATGCCGAACGGCACCGTGGCACCCGGCCAGGTGTTCCCGTACGCGCTGTTCCCCTTGTTCTGCGTGGGGTCCAGCTCGGTGCCGATGAACAGGTCGACGGCGTCGAAAGCGGCGACCTCACGGCCCTGGGCGGCGGCACCGGACGCGGGAACCAGCCCGGTCACGAGCGTGCCGAGGGCCACAAGGGTGGCCAGGAGTCTGCGGCGCCCCGGCGGGGGCGTCGGTGGATTCGGCCTGTCGGACTTCCACATGGCGGGGGTTGCCTCTGCTCTCGGTGGATGTGACAACGTTGTCCGTGTGGTTTCCGAGACCACTGCGGATCACGTGCCTACAGTTCAACTCCCGCAGTACGCAGGAGGGAAGCCCTCGGGGAAGAGCAAATGAACACCGGGAGAAGTGACGCGTGCATGCCCTGAAGAGCGGGGAAGTCGTACAGGGAGTCATGCGTCCGCGTGTGCGGCGACGAACCCGCCTTGTAGAGTTCGGCGATCCGGGCCACGCAGAGCCCGACGCCGTCAGGAGAGCGCCATGGCCAAGGTCACCGTCACCCTCGACGCCGAACTCGTCGTGGAAGTCATGGTCCTGGCCGGAGTCGGGTCGCCCCAGGACGCCGTCGAGGTCGTGGTGCGGGACTACATCGCCCGCGGCCACCGTACGGAGACACGCACCGAACTCACGGACCGGAACCTGCACGAGACGGACGCCAAGCCCCAGGAGCCGCAGGGCTGACCCTGGGGGCGGGGCCCCGCTCCCAGGGCCCCGCACCACCGGAACTCGTCGCAGTACGCCGGGCTTCGGCCTATTGACACGTCAAGGGGTCCGGATGCCCGCCGGGCGGGCGGGACGTCCGAAGCGGGCGGGCACGCCCGGCGAGTAGAGGACGCTCACGGGGCCGCCCACCGGCTTCGGCAGGCCCGCCGCCGTCACCAGGTCCTCCTCGCACTCGACCACCTCGGCACGGTGCAGGGACCAGCGAGGATGGGTGTTGGGCAGGTACATCGACCGGCCGAAGAAGGCGCCGTGCAGGCCCCAGCGAGCGGTCAGGAAGTGCTCCAGCTCGGTGGGTTCCCCGATCCGTTCGCCGACCCGCACGGTGATGCGGCTGTGGGCGCCGCGAGGGCCGGGCCAGCGTCGGGAACTGGTGTACGTGACGGTGTCGCCGCTGTGCCGGATGGCCATCCGGGACCAGAGGTAGGGCATCCGGAAGCCGACCCGGGCGACCGTCACGGGCAGCAGGCGGGAGGCGTCCAGGGAGAGGAACACCACGCCCCGGCGCCCGTGTTCGTCCACCGAGTAGAGGCGGACGTTGGTCTCGGGGAAGGTGCCGAGGTAGGGGATGCCGGGGAGGCGCAGCCATCCGACCCGGTGCATCCGGAAGGCGACCAGCCCGACGTAGGTGACGCCGTCCAGGGTGTCGGGCACGGTGCCGGGCGGCAGTAGAGGAGCCACGTCGGCCGGGTCCACGGCCCAGTGGAGGAAGGTCAGGTCGAGCCACGACTGGGTGAGCAGTGGACGTGCGATCGCCTTGGGCGGATCGGCGGTTATGGGTTCCGGGAACCCAGGGGGCGGCGGCATCGCAGCAGTGTCCCAAGTGCCTGGGAAGGGCACGCTGCCGGGGGCTCGAGACGCACGACCGGCTCCCGCGTGCGTCGTACGACGCACGCGGGAGCGGCGGCCGTGGTGACGGCCGCCGCTCCCGCGAACTCACCAGGACCGGGGGGCGGTTTCTACTTCACGCCGAGACCCGCGTCGTCCACCTCTTCCTTGGCCTCGGCCTTGAGCACCTTGTTCAGAGGTGCCAGGTCGTAGATGCCGTCCAGGGTGGGCTGCTCCAGCAGGCCGGCCTTCACCGCGTGCTGCGCCTGCGAGTCGAGTGTGGAGGCCAGCGGGTCGTCGAGGAAGGTGATGGACTCCCAGGCCGGGTCGAGGACGTCCTTGGGCAGGGCCTTGCCGGACAGTTCCTCGATGGCCTTGTTCGCGGACGCCTTGGCGTCGTCGGGGTTGGCCTTGATCCAGTCGTTGGTCCTCACCGAGCCGCGCAGCACGGCCTCGACGACGTCCGGGTGCTCCTTGAGGAACTTCTGCGACACGATGATGTTCGTGATCACGAACTTCTTGTCGGGCCACAGGTCGGCCTCGTCGAGCAGCACCTCGGCGCCCTCCGCGACCAGCCTGGACGCCGTCGGCTCCGGCACCCAGGCACCGTCGATCGAGCCGGACCTGTAGGCGTCGGGCGCCACCTTGTTGTCGGTGCGGACGACGGAGACATCACCCTTGCCGCTCTGCGCGTTGACCTTCCAGCCCTTCTCCGCGATCCAGTTGAGGAACGCGACGTCCTGGGTGTTGCCGAGCTGCGGGGTCGCGATCTTCTTGCCCTCGAGGTCGTCCTCGGACTTGATCCTGTCCGGGTTCACCACCAGCTTCACGCCGCCGGAGGCGGAACCGCTGATGATGCGCAGGTTCCTGCCCTGGGACTTGGTGAATCCGTTGATGGAGGGGGAGGGGCCGATCCAGCCGATGTCGATGGAACCGGCGTTCAGCGCCTCGATCTCGGACGGTCCGGCGTTGAAGGTCGCCGACTTGATCCTGGTGGCGCCGAGCTCCTTCTGCAGCAGGCCCTCCTCGACGCCCACCAGCGCGTTGGCGTGGGTGAGGTTGGGGAAGTAGCCGAGCTTCACCTCGTCGACGGACAGCTTCTCGGCGTCCGCCGCGACCTCGGACCGCTTGCCGTCGTCGGTGGACTCGGAGCCGTAGCCGCACGCGGTGAGCAGAAGGGGCAGCGTCGCGGTGACGGCAATGGCGCGCAGGAGAGTGAGCGGTCTGGCGGCAGACACGGAGGTGTCCTTTCGGGAATGGTGAGGAGACAAAAACGGCGGGGTGCGGCGGCGGGCCGGCCGGAGCGCATCGACGGGTGCGCCGGGCGCCGGCCCTGGCTCACTGCCGGGCGGGACGGAGGGCGCGGACGGACGGGAGGACCGCCGGGCGGGACCGGGGTGGGCAGGAGCGCGGCGGTGAGCTGCCCAAAGCCCGTGCGCCCCGTGAGCGGGCCGCTTCAGGCGTGCCGGGAGGCGGACGGTCCGCTGACGGACCGTCCGGAATCCGACGGCCCGCGGTCGGGCTGCCCGGAGGGGGACTGCTGGGGCGCGGAGTGACGACAGATGGCGCTCGACGTGCGGCCGAAGTCGATGTGGCGGCGCGAGGTCAGGTGGGGCAGGGGGCGAACCGTACGGTCGGGCGTACGCATGGTCATGACCGTCCCCTGATCCCTAGTTTTCCTACCTGGTTGATAGGGATCGTGGCAGAAGGCGGCGCCCGCCCCAAGGGGGTGTTCATATGCTGGATAAAGTCATCTCATGATCTGATAATCGGCTGATCGGTCGGTGTGTCAGGGGTTCACCCAGGCGTCCGGATTCTCGGTCAACGCCGCGACATCGGCGGGCAGTTCGGCAGCGGCGACATCGGCCAGCGACACGCCTTCGAGGATCTCGCGCACATTGGACCGCAGCGCGATCCACAGGGGCAGCAGCGACTGGGCCGGCCCGGAGTAGGACAGGTCCGGTGGGCGGACCCCGCGCACCGAGACCAGCGGCCCGTCCACGACACGTATGACATCGGCGATGCTGATGGACTCGGCCGGCCTGGCGAGCCGGTACCCGCCGTTGCCGCCGCGCCGGCTGAGGACGAGCCCGCCCCGACGCATGTCGTTCAGGATGCCTTCGAGGAACTTGTGTGGAATGTCCTGGGCGTCGGCGATGGCCTCGGTCTTCAGGGGAGCGTCGTCCCGTGGTGCGGCGAGCTGCAACGCGGCCCGTACCGCGTAGTCCGCCCTGGCTGAGATCCGCATATCCGTAGTATCCCGCACGCCACGGCCGGTGTCCGGCGCGGGTCCCCGGATGATCAGGCCGGCAGGACGAACGGCGGGTACGCGCCGTTGAGGAAGTAGTCGCCGACGTCGCGCAGCCGGTGGGAGACCGGCTCGTGCAGGGTGTGGGCCCTGGCGTTGCGCCAGAACCGGTTGAAGCCCAGCCGTGCGGACATGGAGCGGGCGCCGATGACGTCGAGGGCGCGGGACGTGGACTCCTGCGCGGCCCCGGACGCGGCGGCCTCCGCCATCGCCACAAGGACCGAGATCTCCGCGTACTCGTCGTAGGAGAGCCCTTCCCCGCGCTCCAGCCCCGCCAGTACGGCGTCCACCGCCTGGTCCGCGAGCGCGGCCGCGGAACGGGTGAGGACGGTGAGTTCCCCGAACACGGTGAGCGTCTGCGGATCCCGGGGCGGTTCGGCGGGCCAGACGGGGTGCCAGGGCCACTGCCCCGACCTGCTGTACTCACGGGCCTCGGCGAGCACGCCCTCGGCCAGACCGAGCCGGAGCTGCACGGAGAGGAGGCGGCTGACCGGGGACGCCAACGCCGTCAGGGGCGACAGGACGTCCTCGTCCGCGGACAGCGAACCGAGGACGTCGTCGGCGGTGACCGGCACGGCGTCGAACTCCATGGACCCGCCGGCCGCCAGCCGCTGGCCGAAGGTGTCCGCGTCCCCGTCGGCACCCACCCCGGGCAGTGCCGGATCGACCGCGACGGCCAGTGGTTCACCGGTGTCGGCCCGGACGGCGCGCACGGCGAGCCGGTCGGCGACCAGGACCCCGGCGGCGAAGCTCTGCCGGCCGTCCAGCACGTGCCCGCCGGCCTTCCCGGTCAGTGTCAGCGGGGGCTCCTGGTGGGCGAAACCGCCTCCCCAGCACCACTGCTCCGCCGCCGACCGCCGCTCGATCCGCGCGGCACGGGCCGGATCGCTGAAGAACCGGGCGCTCCCCGACAGGAAGTAGTGCGAACCGAGCAGTTGGCCGATCGCGCCGTCGGCCGCGGCTATCTCCCGGACGACGGCGTAGGCCGTACGCCAGTCCGCGCCTCCGCCGCCGGACCGGGCCGGCACCAGCAGGGCCAGCAGCCCCGCCTCACGCAGCCGGGACACCTCGTCGACGGGGGCCTTGCCCGCCTGTTCCCTGGCCGCCGCGTCGGTGGCCAGGTCGTCCGCCGTCTCACGGGCGACGCGCAGCCAGTACGCACGGTCCTGCCCGGTCCGGTCGGAGTCCTGCCGGCCGGAGAAGCGCCGATCGGGGTCCTGGACCGGGCCGGCAGGCGCGGGGGCAACGCCCATGACGGTGGTCTCCTCGAGGTCGGCCGCTCGGCGCGGCACGGGCACGCGGTGCGGGACCTGGATTCCGCTCCTCATCCTGTGCGCCCGGGTTGAGCCCCGTCAATACTTCCCTAGTAAATCAGTAGGGAAAGCAGGGAAGGGGGGTCCCCTGTGGGCCTACGCCCGCCGGCTGGCCGGCCACCCCGTCTTCGGCGGCCACCTCGACGTCGACGGCATCGCCCGCCGCCACCGCGCCCACTGTCGTGCCTCAGCAGCCACCGGCGCCGACGAACTGCTGATCACCACGATTACGCACGACCACCGGGACCGCGTCCGGTCGTACGAGCTGTCGGCCCAGGAGTGGCGCCGCCGATCCGGGCCTCCGCGGCGGCGGCACTGTAGTGGACACGGCCGCATGGAACGGGCCGACGGCGGCCGGCGGCAGCCCCGCCTCGCGCGCCGGCCGCTTCGCCGGCGCACCGGTCTCGTGCGCGCTCACCGCCTCCAGCAGGCGGAAGGCGCGCTGCACGCTGGTGCCATGAGCGTGGGGCCCGTGCTCATGGCACCAGCGTGCGCCAGGCCCGCACCGCAGGGCAAGGTCGCTCCGGGAACTCCCTCCCTCCTCCCCGGAAGGAAGGCGGCACGTGTCAGGTGCCACGACCTGGATACGCGGTGGGTATGGCGTCACCGGCCGACAGCGCCGGCCGGTGACACCACTAACGCACCACGGCCGCCCGGAAGGTTCCCCGACGCCATGGACAGTTCCCCGCACGACCACGGTGCCGACGGCACGGGCAGCGCCCCGCCGGCCGCGTACCGCTCCGAAGTGACACTGAGCGTCAACGGAAAGCCGCACACCCTCCTGATCGACCACCGGCGCGTCCTGCTGGACCTTCTGCGGGAGGACCTGGACCTCACCGGGGCCAAGAAGGGCTGCGACCACGGCCAGTGCGGCGCCTGCACGGTCCTGGTCGACGGGCGCCGGGTCAACAGCTGCCTGCAACTGGCCGTCTCGCTGGACGGCTGCGACGTGCTGACGGTGGAAGGACTCGCCGACGGTGACCAGTTGCACCCTCTGCAACGGGCGTTCCTCGACCGGGACGCCTTCCAGTGCGGGTACTGCACACCGGGGCAGATCTGCTCGGCCGTCGGAGTCCTGGCCGAGGCCGCGGCCGGTCATCCCTCCCACGCCACCGACCCCGCCACGCCGCCGGGGCGGCCGGTGGCACTGGACGCCGCCGAGATCCGCGAGCGGCTCAGCGGCAATCTGTGCCGCTGCGGCGCCTATCCGCACATCGTCGAGGCCGTGCGGGACGTGGCCCCGTGAAGCCCTTCGGACACCTGCGGGCCACGACCGTCCAGGAAGCCGCCCAAGCGCTCGCCACGCACCCGGGCGCCCGCTGTCTCGGCGGCGGCACCAACCTCGTCGACCTGATGAAACTGGGTGTGGAGCGGCCCGACTTCCTCGTCGAGGTGAGCCGCCTGCCGCTGGACACGGTCGCGGAGCTGCCGGACGGATCCCTGCGCGTCGGCGCGACCGTCCGCAACAGCGACCTCGTGGCCCACCCCCTGGTCCGCGACCGGTACCCCGCGCTGTCCCAGGCGCTCCTCGCGGGCGCCTCCGGCCAGCTGCGCAACGCCGCCACCACCGGCGGCAACCTGCTGCAGCGGACCCGCTGCCCCTACTTCCAGGACGTGTCCAAACCCTGCAACAAGCGGGACCCGGGCAGCGGCTGCGGCGCCCGCGACGGCACACACCGCGATCACGCGGTGCTCGGCCACTCCGAGCACTGCATCGCCACCCACCCCTCGGACATGGCCGTCGCGCTCGCCGCCCTGGACGCCCGTGTGGAGCTGTACGGCACCGAGGGCTCCCGGAGCATCCCGGCCGCCGAATTCCACCGGCTGCCCGGCGACCGTCCGGAACGGGACACCGAGATCCGCCCCGGTGAACTCATCACCGGTGTGGTGCTCCCCGCCGCCACGGCCTCGCTGCCCTCGGCCTACCGCAAGGCCCGCGACCGGGCCTCGTACGCCTTCGCCCTGGCGTCCGTCGCCGCCGTCCTGCGCCTGTCGGACGACGGCACCGTCGCACAGGTGGGCCTCGCCTTCGGCGCGCTGGCCCACCGGCCGTGGCGGGCGACCCACGCCGAAGAGGCGCTGCGGGGCGGACCGGCGGCCGCGGACGCGTTCGCCCAGGGCATCGACCTGGAACTCCGAGCGGCCCGGCCCCTGCGGGACAACGGCTACAAGGTGGGCCTCGCCCGCGGTCTCGCCCTGGACGTCCTGACCCGGCTCGCCGGGCCCACCAGCACCTGAACCGGCACGTCGAGGAGGACACCATGAGCGGCACCGGTTCCACCCTGGGAGCTCCGGCCGAGCGCCGCGAAGGACACCAGAAGGTCACCGGCAGCGCCCGCTACGCCGCCGAACACCCGCTGCCGGGCCGTGCCCACGCCTGGCCCGTGCCCGCCACGATCGCCCGCGGCCGGGTGACGGCCGTCGACACGGCCGCGGCCCTGGACCTGCCCGGGGTCCTGGCCGTGCTCACCCACGAGGACGCCCCCACGATCGCCGAACCCGACGACCCCATGCTGGCCGTGCTCCAGAACCCCCGGGTGCCGCACCGGGGCTGGTGCGTTGCACTCGTCGTGGCGCGCTCCCCGGAGGAGGCCCGCCTGGCCGCGGAGGCGGTCCGTGTCGAGTACGCGGTGGAGGAGCACGACGTGGCCCTGAGGGCGGACCACCCCGACGCGTACGAGCCGGACACCGCCAACGGCGGCTACCCGGCCCGCAGGGAGCACGGCGATCCCGAGGGCGCCTTCGCCTCCGCACCCGTCCGGGTCGACGTCGCCTACCGGGTGCCGCCCCTGCACAACCACCCCATGGAACCCCACACGAGCACCGCGCACTGGCGGAGGGACCGCCTCGTCGTCCACACCTCCAGTCAGGGGACCACCACGGTACGCGCCACGCTCGCCGCACTCTTCGAGATGCCCGAGGACCGGATCACCGTCACCGCCGACCACGTCGGAGGCGGCTTCGGCTCCAAGGGCACCCCACGTCCCGACGTCGTACTCGCCGTCATGGCCGCCCGCCGGACGGGCAGGCCCGTGACCGTCGCCCTGCCACGCCGTCACCTGCCCACCTCCGTCGGACACCGGGCGCCCACCCTGCACCGGCTCCGCCTGGGCGCCGGGACCGACGGCCGGCTGAGCTGCCTGACCCATGAGGTCGTCACGCACAGTTCCCGCATCAGGGAGTTCGTGGAGCAGGCGGCGGTCCCCGCCCGCACGATGTACGAGGTACCCAACTCCCGTACGCTCCACCGGCTGGTGCGGCTCGACGTGCCCACCCCCTCGTGGATGCGCGCCCCCGGCGAGGCGCCGGGGATGTACGCCCTGGAGTCCGCGATGGACGAGCTGGCGGGCGAACTGGGCATGGACCCGATACAGCTGCGCCTCGTCAACGAACCGGAACGCGAACCGGACAGCGGCAAGCCGTTCAGCAGCAGGCACCTCACGGAGTGCCTGCGGGACGGCGCGCGGCGGTTCGGCTGGGCCGCGCGCGATCCGCGTCCCCGCTCGCGCGGCGAGGGCCCCCTGCTCGTCGGCACGGGCGTCGCGGCAGCCACCTACCCCGTTCTCGTGGCACCGTCCACCGCCGAGGCACGCGCGCTGCCGGACGGAACGTTCGTCGTACGGATCAACGCCACCGACATCGGCACGGGAGCCCGCACGGTGCTCACCCAGGTGGCGGCGGACGCCCTCGGCGCGCCCCTCGACCGGGTGCGGACCGAGGTGGGCAACAGCGACCTGCCCTCCGCGCCGCTGGCCGGCGGCTCCTCCGGAACCGCCTCCTGGGGCTGGTCCGTCCACGAGGCGTGCACCCGGCTGGCGGGGACCCTCGCCGCTCGCACGGGGCCGCTGCCCGACGAGGGGATCACCGCCCACGCGGACACCACGGGACAGGCCGACGCCGACAGCCCCTACGCGCGCCACGCCTTCGGCGCGCACTTCGCGGAGACCTCCGTGGACCGCGTCACCGGAGAGGTCCGGGTGCGCCGGCTGCTGAGTGTCTACGCCGCGGGACGAATCCTCAACGCCCGCACCGCGCGGTCCCAGTTCATCGGCGGCATGACCATGGGCCTGGGTATGGCGCTGACCGAGGGCAGCACGATGGACACCGCCTTCGGCGACTTCACCGAGTCGGACCTGGCGGCCTACCACGTGCCCGTGCACGCCGACGTGCCCCGCATCGAGGCGCACTGGATCGACGAGGAGGACGCCCACCTCAACCCCATGGGAAGCAAGGGAATCGGCGAGATCGGCATCGTCGGCACCGCGGCGGCCATCGGCAACGCCGTGCACCACGCCACCGGCATCCGCTTGCGTGACCTCCCGCTGACGCCGGACAAGGTACTGACCGCCCTGGCGGGCTGAACGGCCTCGCCGCACGCGCCGTCAGGGCGGAGACCCGGGGCGGACCGCGAGTACCGCGATGTCGTCGTCGCTGCCGGCGGCCAGTCCGATGAGCAACTCGTCGCAGAACACGTCGAGGGGCTCGTGGGCCAGCCCGGCGGCGTGTCCGCGGAGCCGGTCCAGGGCGTGGTCCAGGGACTCGGTGCGGCGTTCGATGAGGCCGTCGGTGTACAGCAGCAAGGTCGAGTCCGCCGGGATCGCGTCATTGGCCTGGGGCCGGACCAGATCGGGGTCGACGCCGAGCAGCAGCCCCGCCCCGTCCTCCAGGTAGCGGGTGCGGCCGTTGGGGCTGACGAGCAGCGGCGGCAGATGGCCCGCGGAGGAGTGCGCGAACTCCCAGAGGCCGTTCCCGACTTCCTTGAGCAGGCCGTAGACGCAGGTCGCGGTGGCCTCTTGGTGCAGGGTGTGGTTCGCCATGTCCAGGCGACGCAGAACCTCCCCCGGCGGCTCCTGACGGTCCACGGCGATACCGCGCAGCATGTTGCGCAGCTGGCTCATGGCGATGGCCGCGTCGAGGTCGTGCCCGGCGACGTCACCGATGACCAGCGCCGTGTCCCCGTCGGGCAGGGCGAAGCAGTCGTACCAGTCGCCGCCGACCTCGGCCGTGGCGGAGGAGGCCGCGTAGCGGGCGGCCAGATGGAGACGCGGGATCTGGGGCAGCGCCGGCAGGAGCGAACGCTGGAGGCGTTCGGCGATCTTCCGCGTCTCCTGGTGGAGGCGGGCGTTGTCCACCCGAAGGCCGATCGCGCGCCCCAGCTCGTTGACCAGCGGCAGATCCTCCTCCGTGAACGGCCTTCCCCGCCCCTTCCGGGCGAGGGTGAGCGCGCCGATCACCTTCCGGGGCGACCGGAGCGGGGCGACCACCGCGCTGTTCGCGCCCAGTTTCCGGAACAGCTCCGCGTAGTGGGCGTCCAGCGGGCTCGCGGCCCGGCCCGGGGGCGGGAGTTCGGTGAACAGCAGGGGGCCCGCCCCGCGCAGCGCGCGGGCCAGCGGCCCCTGGGAGGTCTCGGACAGCGGCAGAAGCCGGCCCTCGTACTCCTCGGGCCACGGCCCCTGGGGCGCCCGGTGCATGACGCAGACCCGCTCCACCTCGTCCTGCGCCGTGAACAGGTCCACGAGGCACCAGTCGGCCAGCCAGCGGGTCAGGACCCGGCCCACCCGTCGCAGGCCCTCGTTCAGGTCCGGAAGGGTGCTCAGCGTGGCCCCCGTCTCGGCCAGCAGGGAAAGCCGTTCCAGCTCGGACGTGCCGCCGGCCCGGCCCACGCCCGTTCTCCGGTCCCCTCCGGGGGAGGCGGACCAGGGGGCGCCGCCCGCCTCCTGCGGGGCCCCGGGCCGGAGCCGGGCGGGCGGACGAGCCGGGGGCGCGGATCCTCTTGGGGAGAACCGGGCCACGAACACGGTGTGGCCGTCGCCGGTCTCCTGGCTCTCGACGAACAGCCGGACGGGGACCAGCTCACCGTCGCGGCGCAACGCGGGCAGCGGTAGCGACCGGCCCAGGATCCGGGGCTGCCCGCTGAGCAGCAGGGACGTGAACGCCATGGTGTGACGCCTGTGGAGATGCTCCGGGATGAGCGCGGTGAGCGGCTGCCCGACGAGATCGTCCGCGGGCCAGCCGAGCAGGTCCGCCGCCGGCCCGTTGACCGCGATGATCCGATTCGACTCGTCGGCGGCGATCGTCGCGACCCTGCTGGCCTGCACCTGCCCGGCGTCCCACAGCACCGGCTCCGAGGTACCGGCGCCCGGCTCCCGGGGCATCACCGTCCACGCCGTGGGTCGTTCCCCGGCGAGCTGGTCGCTGATCTGCTCGAACAGCCACTCCTGGAAGCCGCGCCCGCGCGGAAGCGCCGGCAGTGTCAGAAGACGCTCGTCACGGGCAGCCTCCTCGGCCACGTCGAGAACCGAGCGCAAGGTCTCCATCGGCGGTCCGGAGCCCGACGACACCCACAGGGGCAGGGACCCGAACTCCGCCTCGGCATGCTGCCGCTGCAGCGTGGCCGTAACACCCGCACTGATCACGTCGTTCATGGCCAGGGCGACCGCGAGGTCCTCCGCCGTCATGCCCGGGACGTCCCCGGAGGCCAGGGCCAGAACGAGCTCGTTCAGCAGCGTGTGCCGGTGCTGCGTGCAGGTCAGGCAGAGCGCCGCCGGTACGTCCAGGAGCGTCACGGTCTCGCCCTGCCCGGAACGGGGCGGGGCGGCCACCCACCCGTCCGACGCAGGGGGCGACGGCGATCCCTCGGGCCACAACTCGAACCACACCGTCTTGACCGCGTCGCCCGTGTCGACGCCGTGCCGGGACGCCAGCCGCTCGACCAGGACCAGCCCCTGCCCCGTACCGGTGTACGCGGGACCCCCGTACGGCACGAGCCCGCGCTCCGGCCGCCGATCGCTCACCCGCACCAGAATCCCGCCGTCCCCGGCCCGGGCCGTCACCTCGATCTCGGTGCGCGCGTGCAGCACCGCATTCGTCACCAGCTCGCTGACCAGGAGCTGCGCGGTGTCCAACGTCTCCGGTGCGGCCTCGTCGAGCGTGGCCCGCACGAACCGCCGAGCCTCCGCCACACTCTCCGGCTCCGGAGGGAACCGCCGCGACGGCGCCCCGGGGGCATTGAGGTCGCCCATGGGATCAGTCTGCCCCACGGCACCCGCCGCCGCGTGCACACTCACCCGTCCGCCGCACACGACCGATGAGTCCGTACGTCCGCGGCGGTCCTCCTCATACGGGCCCCGGGACCCGGGACCCTCCCCGGAGGACGTCATGACGCGGCTCGCTCGTGTTGGACATGTCGATGTCTCTCGACGGCTTCATCGCCGGTCCGGAGGGCGACGACACCAACCCGCTGGGCATCGCCGGAGACCGGTTGCACGACCGGCCGCGCGACGGCGACGGCTCCGGTGACCCGGCCTCGTGTCGTCCGGCCGACGAACCCGGCCGGCCCGCTGTCGGACCGGTACTCCACCGGCGACGCGGAACCGGGCGCGGTCGGCAGGGCCCCGCAGATGCCCGCCGGCCACGCCGGCCACGCCGGCCGGTGTGGGCGGGCACCGGGGAGATGGTGACCGGGCGTCACCCGGCCGGCCGTCGGGAGGACAGGCAGGCCCTCTGCCTGTTCCGGACCCGCCGTCAGGACCGCGGGTTTGGCCGGGTGCTTCGGTCGAGGGTGATCCGCGCGGCGACCGGCAGATGGTCGCTGCCGGTGCCGGACAGGGTGCGGATGTGGCGGACGGCGGCCGAGCGGGCCATCACCTGGTCGATGCGGGTCAGGGGAAGCCCGGCGGGGAAACTGAGGGCGAAGCCGCGTTCCGCCACGTTCATCCGGGAGGTCAGTGGGGCCAGGCCACGGTCGTCGACGGTGCCGTTGAGGTCGCCCAGCAGGATCACCGTCTCCAGCTCCTCGGCGGCGAGGGCCCGTCCCAGCAGGCGGGCGCTCTCGTCCCGGTGGGCCGAGGCGAGGCCGCCCGGCCCGACCCGGATCGAGGGCAGGTGCGCGACGTACACCGCGATGTCCCCGTGCGGGCTGCCGACCACGGCCCGCAGCCCGCGGCTCCACGGCTCCGTGATCCCCCGGGGCTTGATGTCCAGCAGCCGGGCATCGGTGAGCGGATGCCTCGACCAGAGACCGACGGTGCCCCGGACCTCGTGGTACGGGTAACCCGGGG
This sequence comes from Streptomyces sp. NPDC005774, assembly GCF_042871645.1. NCBI lineage: Bacteria > Bacillati > Actinomycetota > Actinomycetes > Kitasatosporales > Streptomycetaceae > Streptomyces > Streptomyces sp. NPDC005774. The sequence goes on from NZ_JBIAIV010000048.1 coordinate 41,825, forward strand.
CGAGCGTCCGCCGGTAGACCGGCAGCGCCGCCGGCACCAGCTCCTCCAGTGCGATGAGGTCGGGGCCGGCGACGGCCAGGGTACGGGCGGTACCCGCCGGGTCGGTGTTCTCGTCACTGACGTTGTGCTGCACCACCACCAGATCCTGAGCCCCGGCCCGCGGTTCGGGCAGGAACAGCCCGCCGAAGAGGTACGTCCAGGCGGTCACCGGCAGCAGCAGGGCCGGCAGCGCGATCGCCGAACGCCGCACCAGCGCCGCCGCGAACAGCACGACGACCACCAGCCCCAGCCAGGGCAGGAACGACTCCAGCAGACTGCCCGCCCGGCCCACGGAGTCGGGCACCGCACGGTGGAACAACAACAGCCCCGCCGTCAGCGCCGAGGCCGCCACGATCACCCGCCCCCGAGTCAGGACCGACCCACCGCGCGCGCCCCACCGTCCGCCGCCCACCCGTTCCTCCCCGCTGTCCCGTGGCCCCGCCCACATGATCCTTCTCCCCAGGACGCGTTCCTGCATGACGCGGTTTCCGTGCCTGGGTCACTTTCAGGTTCCCCCGTTACCAAAAAGTGCGTTCTTCCACGTCAGCGGCCACTCTCTTACGGTTTCCGAGTAACCGCAGGTGACCACGACCACCCGGGCCGTCACCGGTCCGGGCGACAGCGAGCCCACGGGCTCACAGCACAAGGAGGCAGGCGGCATGGCCATCACCCTGGTCGACCCCGAGGGACTTCCCAAGATCGACGTCTACCGGCAGGTGGCGATCGCGTCCGGTTCCAGGATGGTCTTCACCGCCGGGCAGGTCGCATGGGACGCCGACGGCGTCACGGTCGGCGCGGGCGACCTCGCCGCCCAGGTCGAGCAGTGCTACCTCAACGTCGCCACCGCCCTGGCCGCGGCGGGCGCCACCTTCGCCGACGCCGCGAAACTGACGGCCTACGTCGTCGACTGGACCCCCGACAAGATGGCGCAGTTCATGGAGGGCGCCACCCGCGCGGCTCAGAAGCTGGGAACCGCCCCGGCGGCTCCGGCCACGCTGGTGGGCGTACAGGCACTGGACATCCCCGACCACCTGGTCGAGATCGAGGCCGTCGCGGTGCTCGACTGAGGTGCCGGCGCGGACCTCGGCCGAGGCCCGCCCAGGGCGGCGGGAACAGTAACGGCCCCCGGAAGTCGGCGTGTTCCAGGGGCCGGTGGGCTGATGACGCTGTGAAGAGCGTGATCAGCGGGTCGTGCGCATATGGTGCACTTCGCTGGCGACCGCCGCCATCAGTTCGGGATCCAGGACCGACGCGTCGGCGAGACGGGTCGAGGCGGTCAGGGAGTTCAGCAGCGTCTTGGTGACCCGCACAGCAGGCAACGAGCGCCGCAGGAGTGGCCTGGTCCACTCGTCGACCGCAGCGTCGAGCGAGTCCTCGGGCACGACCCGCTGCAGGATCGACAGGCCGAAGGCCTCCTGGGCGGCGAGGGGGCGTCCGGTGAGGATGATCTCGCGCACGGACGCGGCTCCGGCCTCACTGACCAGCCGTGGCAGCAGACCGCCCCACGCCGTGGGCAGACCGAGGGCGAGTTCGGGCAGCCGGAAGGTCGCCGTGTCGGCACCCACCCGCAGGTCGCAGGCGAGGGCGAGGGCGAAGCCGGCCCCGATGGCCCTTCCCTGGACGCGTGCGATGGTGACGGCGGGGTGGGACATCAGTGCGTCGCACACTCGCCGGGCCTTGACGCCGGAGACACGGATACCGTTGCCGGTGGGATCCTGGGCGAGGTGTCCGGCGAACTCGTCGCGGTCCCCGCCGAGGCAGAAGTCCTGCCCGGCGGCGGTCAGCACCAGAACGCGGACCGAGGGGTCCTGGTCGTCGAGCACGGAGAGCAGGTCGTCCAGCATGGCCTCGCCGACGACGTTGCCCTGCTCGGGAACGTTCAACTCCACTGTGAGGACAGGACCCTGCCTGCGGGTGCGCAGGGTCTTCAGTATCCGGTCGTCGGGATCGTCGGGATCGTGGGCGTCGTCGGACAGGAGCGGGGTGTTCATACGGTCACTTTCAGGGAGGTGATGCGGCGGAAGACGACACGGGAGGTGTCGTACGACGGGGGAGCGGAGGGCCGCAAGGTGGGGAATCGTTCCAGCAGCTGAGTGAGGAGCTCACGTGCCTCGAGCCGGGCGAGGCCCGCTCCCGGGCAGTAGTGCGCGCCGCCGCCGAAGGTGAGATGCCCCCCGTTGCGCCGGAGGTCGAAGACACCGGGGTCCGGGTTGCGGCGGGGATCATGGGCGGCGGAACCGTACAGGACGTGGACGGTGGTGTCCTTCGCGACGGGCACCCCCGCGAGGACGGTGTCGTCGGCGGCGATACGGGAGTTGACGAAGACGGGAGGGTCGTAGCGCAGCGTCTCCTCGATCGCGTCGTCGATGTGCTCCGGATGCCGGCGCAGCCAGGCCGCGCGCGACGGCTCCTGGGTCAGCAGCCAGACGGCGTTGGTCATCAGCACCGCGCTGGTCTCCAGGGAGGCGATGGTGATGAACATCGTCAGGTCGTAGATGATCCGGTCCGCGGCGGCCCGGTCGTCCGGATACCGGGCGTCCCAGTAGTGGATCCAGCCGGTGAGGGCGTCGTGGCCGGGGTTCGCACGACGATGCCGGATCAGTTCGGTGAAATAGGCCCGCATCTCCAGGGTGGCCTGGGCCGATATCGCGAGTTCGCTCTTGGTGGGGAGCAACTCCTGGGCGTACACCTGCCGGTGGGTGAAACTCAGGATGCGCGCGTGGTCCTCGGGGGCGAGGCCGAGCCAGCGGCCGACGGTGCGGATGGGCAGTTGTTCACCGACGAGAGTCCCGAAGTCGGCCTCACCGTCGGCTTTCAGCCGGTCCGCGAGCTCGTCGAGGAGGCCCGAGGCCAGGGCGGCGATCACGGGACGCAGCTCCTCGATCGCGGAGCGGTCGAAGGGATTGCCCAGGGCCCGCCGCTGGCAGGTGTGGGCGGGGGCGTTGAGCCGGGGCAGGGTCCTGGTCATTTCGCGGGTGGCCGGGGCCTCCCAGCGCTTCGGGTCGGGCTGGCGCTCCTGCCAGGCGAAGTCGGGGACGAGCCAGTTCCTGCCGCGCAGGACCTGGCTGCACGCCTCGAATCCGGTGACGAAGTAGCCGCCCCAGGGGGCACGTACCACGTCCCCCATGGAGCGCATTTTCTCCCAGACGGGAAGGGGGTCGGTCTGGCCCTCGTCGGAACGCAGGCGACGGAGGAGGGCGATGACGGCTCGGCGGTCGGTGGACGTGGTGCCGGGAATAGTGCTGATGTCACCTATGTCGCCAACGGCGGTCACGCGGGGCTCCTTTGGCTGGATGCTGCCGGGTTCCGCCGGAACCTACCCCTCCACCCTCCTCCGTCATGCGCCTCAGGGTGTTGCTCCTGTCACATGCAGTGCATCAGACACGGAAGACATCGAGGAAACTGCTCCAGAATCCCCGCCTCCGTCCCGGTTCCTGTCGCATCGGGACGGACGGTGCCACGGTCATGGGCTGCTCCGCACCCGGAACCGAGGCACGGCTCTGCAGAGCCGCCGCCATGCGTGTGGCCGGTGACGGACTGAAGGTCGCGGGCAGCGTCACCAGGGCCCGGTGGAACGGCCCCGGCCGCCACTGCAGTTCCTCCCGCGGCACGGCCAGCGCCAGGTCGGGCAGCGCGTTGAGCAGCCGCTCGATCGCGGTGGTCGCGATCACCGTCGCCGGGTCCTTGGCGGGGCAGGCGTGCGGTCCCGCCCCCCACGCCAAGTGCGCGCCCTTGCTGTGGGCGCGGCGGGCCTCGGCGAGCGCGGGGTCGCCGTTGGCGCCCGCGAAGGAGATGACGACCGGGGTGTTCGCCTCCACCACATGGCCGCCCAGGTCGACGTCCTGGACCGGGTAGTGGGTCGCGTAGTTGGCGATCGGCGTCTCGTTCCACAGGACGTGGTCGAGGGCCTCCTCGATCATCATGCCGCTCTGCCGGCCGCCCGCCCCGGACAGCATCAGCAGCAGGGCGTTGCCGATGAGGTTGCGCTCGGGTTCCACCCCGGCGCCCATCAGCATCACCAACTGGTCCTTGAGCTCCTCGTCGGTCAGCCCGGCCGGGTGCTGGATCAGCCATGAGGTGACGTCGTCGCCCGGCCGGCGCCGCTTGAGGGCGATCAGCTCCATGAGGCAGGCGGTGAGGTCCTCGTTGGCGCGCAGGGCGTCCTTGCCGTCGAAGATCGCCGACATCGCGGTGGTGAGGGTGTCACCGATGTCCGCGGGGCAGCCGAACAGCTTGTTGAACAGCAGCAGCGGCAGCAGCTTGGCGTAGTCGTTGAGCAGGTCGGCCCGGCCCCGCTCGCTGAACTGGTCGAGCAGGTAGTCGGCGATCGGCTCCACGTCGCGGCGGACCCGGGTGATGTTGAGTCTGGCCAGGCTGTCGGTGACCGCCTTGCGCAGCCGCAGGTGCACCGCACCATCGGTGAACAGGCAGTTCGGCCGGTACGCCATCATCGGCAGCACCGGGTTGTCCATCCCGATCCGCCCCTCGTTCAGGGCCTTCCAGTGGCGGGCGTCGCGGGCGAAGAGCTCGGTGTTCTGCAGGACGCGCAGCGCCATCTCGTGCCCCACGACCAGCGTGGCGTCCGCGCCCGGGGCGAGTTCGACCGGACCGGCCGGAGCGTGGGCCCGCAGCCGGTCGTAGAGCGCCTGCGGATCGGCGGCGAACGAGGCGTCGTGCATGGGGCATCTGCTGCCCGCGGGCGCAGCTGTCGGCTGAGAGTCCATCGGACCTCTTTCGAGGGAACCACCGGCTTCAACCGGTGGGGGAATCGAATCCCTGGTGTACGTTTCCGGTGTCCCGCAAGGGATCGGTTCGGGCTGGACCGCAACCCTCGGGTTGGAAGCCCCCTTCCTTCGGGAGGGGGAGCGGAGTCACGAAGTCTTCCTTGGTGATCTGGGAACCGCTGTTCCCAGGTGGAGTGGGCGCGGGACGGTCAGGCCGCGCGCTCGAGCAGATGCCGGACCAGCGCGATCAGCGCCTTCGCGGAGGACTGCTGGTCTCGGGCGTCGCAGTAGACGACGGGGGTGTCCGGGAGCAGGTCGAGCGCCTCACGTACCTCCGCCTCGCCGTAGGCGGCGGACGGGTCGAAGGTGTTGACGGCGATGGCGTACTCCAGGCCGTACCCCTCGACGAGGTCGATGACGGGGAACGTCTCCTCCAGCCGCGCGGGGTCGACCAGCAGCAGTGCTCCCAGCGCACCGCGGGCCATGTCCTCCCACAGTTGCATGAAGCGCTGCTGCCCCGGCGTGCCGAAGAGGTACAGCACCAGGTCTTCGCTCAGCGTGAGACGGCCGAAGTCCAGGGCGACCGTGGTGGTGGTCTTGCCCGTCACGCCCCGCAGGTCGTCGACGTGCACGGAGGCCTGGGTCATCTTCTCCTCGGTGCGCAGCGGAGTGATCTCCGACAGCGAACCGATGAGCGTCGTCTTGCCCACGGCGAAATGCCCGACGACGAGGATCTTGGCGGCGTTGGTCACCGCGCTGGAGACGTAGATGGAGCCCTGGGCCGTCTCAGCTGATGAGGGATTGGAGTCCATGCAGAACCTTCTCGAGGGTCGCTCTGTCAACGTTCTGGGCCCGGGGCGGCTCGGCGCGGTGGAGCAGGTGCCCCTGTTCGGACAGGTCGGTCAGCAGCAGGCGGGCCACCCCGACCGGCAGCCCGAGGTGGCCGGCCACCTCGGCCACCGACAGGTAGCCCCCCGCGCACAGGTCCCAGATCGCCGTCACTTCGGGCCCGGCCCCGAGCGGAGGAGTCCGCCCGGGAGCCAGGGTGACGAGGGTGTGCAGTGCAAGATCGTCCGAGGACGGCAGGCTCCGGCCACCGGTGATGACGTAGGAGCGGACGAAGTCGCTGGAGACGGATTCCTTCTCGCCGGGAGCCGTCATGAGCCGCCACCGTGGGCCGAGCGTGGTGCGACGCTCATCGCCTTGCTGAGCGCCACCACCGTCTTCTGCATACGGAACGACACGGCTTCCATGTCGACGTCGGGAGCCGCCGAGACGGCCAGGTAGGCGCCCTGACCGGCGGCGCTCAGGAAGATCCAGCCGCCGTCGTACTCCAGCAGCGTCTGCTTCCAGACGCCGTTGCCCGAACCGACGAAACTGGAGACCGCGCGGCTGAGGGACTGCATGGAACTCATGGCCGCGGCGTTCGTCTCCGCGTCGTCGCGCGAGATGTCGTCCGAACGCTGCAGCAGCAGGCCGTCGCCCGAGACGAGGACGGCGTGACGGGCACCGCGCACCTCGAGCACGTCGTTCAGCACCCACGACAGGTCGGTGTTCACCGCTGATCAGGTCCTTCCATGGTGTTCGTGATCCGGCCGAGCTGGGTGCCGCGGGCGAACGCGCCGAGGCGCGACGCGGTCACCTCGCTGGCCTGCTCGGGCGTGGGCTCGTCGGCGGTGGCCGTGGCGTCCGGCGAGGGCACCACCGAGATGGGGCCCTGCCGCCGGCGCCGCTTGGGAAGCCCGCCGTTGGTCCTGCCCACCACATGGGAGGGGCCCACCGGGACGGGAGCGAGCCGCTGCGGGGCGGCCTCCTCCCCGGAGGTTTCCCGGACGGGCTCGGCAGGTGCGGGCGCCTCGGCGGCAAGGAGGCTTTCCGGCACACGAATCACTGCACGCACTCCGCCGTAGGGGGACACCGAGCCTACGGAGACGGCGAAGCCGTACCGCGCCGCGAGCATGCCGCACACCGCGAATCCGAACCGGGGCGGATCGCCCAGACTCGTGATGTCGACCGCGCCTTCGGGGGACAACAGCGTCACCGCCCGGTCCTTGGTCTCCTGGTCCATGCCCAGCCCGGCATCGTCGACGATGAAGCACACACCCGTCGGAACGGCCTGGATGTTGACCTCGACCGGCGTGCCCGGAGCACTGTAGGTGGTCGCGTTGTCCAGCAGTTCGGCCAGTACGACGGCCACCGGTTCGACGGCCTTGGTGGAGACGGAGACGCTGACCTGGGCGTGGATGCCGACCCGGTTGAAGTCCTTGATCCGTCCCTGGGCGCTGCGCGCCACGTCGTACACGGTCGCCGCGCCGTCACGCCGGCCCAGCCATCCGCCGCACAGGACCGAGATGCCCTTGGCCCGGCGGCTGAACTGGCTGCCGGTGTGGTCCACCGCCATCAGGTCGGCGAGGACCTCGGTGTCGTTGCCGTACTTCTTCAGCAGCTCGTCGAGCAGCAGCTGCTGCTCCTCGGCGAGGGACTGCAGCGTTCCCATCGCCGACTTCAGTACGGCCTTGGTCGACGACTCGGCATCCGCGCGGACGTCGGCGAGGTCGCCCTGGTGCCGCGCGTTGAGCGCGGCTGTCTGCCCCTGCTGCTGGGCGAGTTGCCCCTGGGTCTGCCCCAGGCTTGCTTCCAGATCCTTCCTCGTTCTGCGGAGAGCCAGATTGGTTCTCCGCGCCCTCATCACTGCGAACACCGCAGCGATGAGCACTACCAGCAAGATCCACAACAGTGGATCCCGGATCAATGACGTCATGAGACTCTCTTCAAGTCGCATCGCGCCGGGAGTGCGGAGGGTCCACCGATCCGTAAAGGGCGACCCGGCCGTCGAACGGCTCGGGCCCACGGGTGGACCACACCTCACTCCCTGGCAATGGGGCCTTAGAGACTGTCCCCCGTACGCGTTCATGACGCGCCGTCAGTCTGCTGAAAGTCCGATGATCTTATCAGTTACATATGCGCAAAACGTATGCCTCATGCGTCACTCGGCGACCCTCACCAGACCCTCACACGCGTGCCTTCCGCATGTCACCGGCACGGAACGCGCACTGCCGGACCCGGAGGAAACCGGTCCGAAACCAGCGGGGAACCCGGCCGGAACCTTGAAGGAACTCCGGGCCGAGCCGGGATGATACCAACCCGGTTCGACCGCAGTTCCACCCCGCCGACGGGCCGTCAGGGGTGTGGCGATCAGGACGCGTCGAACCGTACGCGGTCACTGTCCCGGTCGGAGAGGAACGACGCAAGAGTACTCCCCTCCTCGGCCACGGCGGCCCGGTCGGCCCGGGAAAAGCGGCGCAATGGGGCGACCACCACGGCACCGTCCTCGAACCCCCAGGTCGCGGCGACCCGCCCGTCGACCAGCACCACCCGGGCGCCGGTGACCGACAGACCGCGGTGCGCGTCGTCGATGACGCGCCCGCGGTCGTGGTAGCCGAGGACCGCGTTGTCGAACGCGGGCAGGAACCGCACCGGGGCCGGTGTCGTGGCGTCGGGGCGCGGCAGGCCGGGCAGGTCCAGCAGCTCCCGCCCCCGTTCATCGCGGAACGACACCAGCTCCCCGCGCATCGCGGCGACCGCGGCCGGCAACCCGGCCAGGCCGGACCATGCGCGCAGATCGGCCGTGGCCGCGGGGCCGTACGCCGTCAGATAGCGCCGTACCAGCGCCCGGCCCACCGGGTCCGAGCCGTCCGCGGGGAGCGGGTCGACGTCACGGCCCAGCCACGAGGTGACCAAGGCGTTGCGCGCCCCGCCCTTCGTCCGCCACAGCCCGCGCGGCGGCAATTGCACCACCGGGATCAGAGCGGCGAGCAGCATCTCTCCCAGCGCGCGCGGCCCCGGCTCCGGCAGGCGCCCGGCGAGCTCCCGTGCCAGGGCACCCATCGAACGAGGCTCCCCGTCGGACATCAACTCCTCACCTGCTGACTTGAGTTCACCGAGATCGATCCCGGCCAGCTCGTGGCGGTAGACACCGAGGACCCGCTGGCGCAGCATGGCGTCGTGCCGGGACCGCCAGGCCAGCAGGTCGTCGGCCGTGACGAGATGCACCGTCCGGCGCATCAGATGGGCCCGCACCACCCACCGCCCCGTCAGCAGACCCGACAGCTCCGACGCCTCGAACCCCCGCAGCCGAGACCAGAGCCCGACGAACGGCTCCTGCGGTTCCTGCGCCTGCAGACCCCCGAGGTGTGCCACGGCGTCGAGCGCCGGCACCACGGCGCGGTCGAGCAACAACTGCCGGGCGAGCGTCGCACGGTTGAGCGCCCGGACGTCCAGCACGGTCACTGGACGACCCCGCAGCACGCCGGCATCTGATGAGTCACGATGACACCGCTCCTTTCGACTTCCTTCGATTCCGTACGGGAGGCAGGCCGTGCAAAGGGCGGGGCCGGCCCCGAGGAGAGGCCGGCCCGCCCGTCAGCTCGACGTCTGCCCGTCCAGCGCCTCGCGCAGGATGTCCGCGTGCCCGGCGTGCTGCGACGTCTCCGCGATGAGGTGCGTCAGCACCCGGCGCACGCTGCGCACCGCTCCCGGCTTGTTCCACGGCGCCTCGGGCAGCGGGTGCGCCGCCGACAGATCGGGCACGGAGGCGATGATCTCCTCACTCCGGGCGGCGACCCGCTCGTAGCGCGCGACGATCCCGGCCAGGGTCTCGCCGGGCAGCATCCGGAAGGCGTTGTGGTGGTCGATCGCCCACTGCGGGATCTCGCGGGCGGTACCGGCTGCGAGATCGGCCCAGGTGACACCCTCGGGCAGGTCGTGGCGCATCGCCGAGGGCCCCTCGAGAACGAAACGCATCCAACCCTCCTCGATGGACGCGACGTGCTTGACCAGCCCGCCCAGGCACAGCACGCCGACCGTGGGCCGCTCACCCGCCTGCTCGTCGCTCAGCCCGCGCGTCGTGGTGGTCAGGGCGGAGCGGGCGGACGCGAGCGAGGCGAGCAGATCGGCCCGCTCCTCGTCGACGGCGGACCGGGGAGCGCTCGTGGTCGTGGCGGCGGTGCCGGCGTCGGTCGCGGTGGTGGTGTCCGTCGTGGTGGTGCTCATGATGAGGAAGCCTTCCGGGTCGTGCTTGTCGTCGTGCGGTACGGGACCACCGTGACAGCCGTAGAGGTCAGGATGTGTCCTCCACTCGAGGCACCATGGACGTCATGCCGAAGACATCAGCGCGACTGCTGGCACTGCTCTCCCTCCTCCAGGCGCGCCGGGACTGGCCAGGGGCACTGCTGGCCGAGCGGCTGAGCGTCAGCCCGCGCACCGTGCGCCGTGACGTCGACCGGTTGCGCGAGCTCGGCTACCCCATCGTGGCCGTCAAGGGTCCTGACGGCGGCTACCGGCTCGGCGCCGGTACGGACCTCCCGCCGCTGCTGTTCGACGACGAGCAGGCCGTCGCCCTCGCGGTCGCGCTCCGGATCGCCGCCACCACCGGCGCCGGTATCGAGGAGGCCGCGGTACGCGCGCTGAACACCGTCCGCCAGGTGATGCCGGCCCGGCTGCGCCACCGCGTCGACACCCTCCAGGTCACCGCCGTCGAACGGCCGGGAGTCCGCCCGGGTCCTCAGGCCGACAGTGGTGTGCTCATGACGCTCAGCGACGCGGTCCACGCCCGCGAGGTACTGCGCTTCGACTACACCCCCGCCTTCCCGCCCGAAACCGTGGCACAGGACCCGGCGGGGCCCCCGCCCCGCCGGACGGAGCCGCACCACCTCGTGACCCGGGGCGGACGCTGGTACCTCGTCGCCTGGGACCTGGACCGCAAGGACTGGCGCACCTTCCGGGCGGACCGGATCACCCCACGGCCCCCGACGGGCCCCCGCTTCACCCCGCGCGAACTGCCCGGAGGCGAGGTGTCCCGCTTCGTCGCCGCCAGGTTCCGGGGCTCCGACGGCTCGGGGGAGTGGCCCTGCCGCGGCGAGGTGATCCTCGATCTGCCCGCCGCCGAGGTGTCCCGTTACGCCCGGGACGGAGTCGTCGAGGAACTGGGACCGGACCGTTGCCGACTCACCCTGGGCGCGTGGTCATGGCAGGGCCTCGCCGCCACCGTCGGCCTCTTCGACGCCGACATCGAGGTCGTCGGCCCGCCCGAACTCAAGGCGGCCTTCGCCCACTTGGGCCGCCGATACACAACCGCCGCCGCGACTGCCCCACCCGCGATCCCCGCACCGCACGGCGGACCCGCCACCCCCTGAAATCCGTTGGACAACCCACCGGCATCCGATAGAGCGTTGACAGCATGCAGCAGCAGGACATCTGGGACGCCGACGCCGCACAACGCTACGACACGCCCGGGACCGGCATGTTCGCGCCCGAGATCCTGGGGCCGGCCGTGGACCGGCTCGCCCGGCTCGCCGGGGGCGGAGCGGCGCTCGAGTTCGCCATCGGGACCGGCCGGGTGGCGGTGCCCCTCGCCGAGCGAGGTGTTCCCGTCACCGGCATCGAGTTGTCGCGTCCGATGCTGGAGCGGCTGCGCACCAAGGTGGACGAGGCGACGGTCCCGGTGGTCATCGGTGACATGGCGACCACCGTCGCGCCGGGGGAGTACCGCCTCGTCTACCTCGTCTACAACACGATCGCCAACCTGCTCACCCAGGCCGAGCAGGTCGAGTGCTTCCGCAACGCGGCCCGCCACCTCGTCCCCGGCGGCCGGTTCGTGATCGAACTCTGGGTGCCGGAGCTGCGCAGGCTCCCACCGGGCCAGGCGGCCACGGTCATGCGGTCCGAACCCGGCTACCTCCTCCTGGACACGTACGACGTGCTGCACCAGCAGGTGGTGTCGCACCACTTCCGGTTCGACGGGACCCGGACGGCGCGGCTGGACCGCACCCCGCACCGCTACATCTGGCCGGCCGAACTCGACCTCATGGCTCAGCTGGCCGGCTTCGACCTGGAGACCAGGCACGCGGACTGGACCGGCGCCCCCTTCACGGCCGAGTCGGGTTCCCACGTCTCGGTCTACCGCATGCCGCCCGCGCCCGCTCACCCGGCTGTGCCCTCGACCGAGTCCGGGAGATAGTCCCGCGCGCTCGGCCGAGTCCGACGTCGAACGCCACTTCCGCGACGCCCCCGATGATCGTGGGGGAGGGCGCCAATGAGATCCAGCGCAACGTGTTCGCGGGCCAGCTCGTCAAGCGCGGCGGTCTCGACGCCTGAGGATGTGAGCGGCCGGACCGGCGCCGGTCCGGCCACGGAGGAGCCGGCCCGGCAACTGGTCCGGCCGGTGTTCAGACCCCGACGCCGAAGTCGGCGGCGATTCCGGCGAGCCCGGAGGCGTACCCCTGGCCGACGGCGCGGAACTTCCACTCGGCGCCGTTGCGGTAGAGCTCGCCGAAGACCATCGCCGTCTCGGTGGAGGCGTCCTCGGAGAGGTCGTAGCGGGCGATCTCCTGGTTGTTCGCCTGGTTGACGACCCGGATGAAGGCGTTGCGGACCTGGCCGAAGCTCTGGCCGCGGTTCTCCGCGTCATGGATCGAGACCGGGAAGACGATCTTGTCGACGTCGGCGGGCACACCGGCGAGGTTCACCTTGACGGACTCGTCGTCGCCCTCGCCCTCACCGGTGAGGTTGTCCCCGGTGTGCTCCACCGAACCGTCCGGGCTCTTCAGGTTGTTGTAGAAGACGAAGTGCTGGTCGGACGGCACCCTGCCGGAGGTGTTGAGCAGCAGAGCGGAGGCGTCGAGGTCGTAGTCGGTGCCGGTGGTGGTGCGTACGTCCCAGCCGAGGCCGATCACGACCGCGGTCAGGCCCGGGGCCTCCTTACTGAGAGAGACGTTGCCGCCCTTGGAAAGGGAAACTCCCACTGCGTACTCCTTCTCGGTCGTTCTCGGTGGTTGTTGAACGTTTGCGATGCTCAGGACGTTCCGGGCCGGGTGCTCAGTTGCGTGAGTTGCCGAAGAGGACGCGGTAGGCGATGAGCAGGACGAGCGCGCCCACGATCGCCGAGCCCCAGGTGGCGGCGTCGAAGAGCTCCCGCTGCACCGGCCGGTCCAGGAACTGCGACGACAGCCAGCCGCCCAGGAAGGCCCCCGCGACGCCGATGACCGTCGTACCGATGAGCCCGCCCGGGTCGCGCCCGGGCAGGATGGCCTTGGCCACCACTCCTGCGAGCAGTCCCAGCACCAGCCATGCGATGACGCCCATGACGCCCCTCCCAGTCGTGTCGCCGTGCCGCGCCTGCCGTGCCGACGGTGCGGCACAGCGGGCGTCCGTGCAGGGGCAAGCCTAACCTCTACAATTCTGTAGAAGCTGCGGGGTGGGGGTGCCGTACGACGAGAAGTCCCGGCAGGCACCTGCCGGTGCCCATGGTCACGGCGGGACGAGGCGGGGCGGGCCGAGCACATGGCGTGCCCGGCCCGCCCCCGTGCGGTCAGCCCTCGTCCTCCGCCTCTTCCTCCTCGCCCTCGAAGAAGTCCCCGACCTCGTCGACGACTTCGGCCGCGACCATACCGCCGACGACCCCCACGGCCAGGCCTGCCGCGCCCGCCGCGACGACGGTCCCCATGCCGGGGCCGGAGCGCTGCCCGTCATGGTGGTGCTCGTCGTGCCCGTGGTGACCGACGTACCCGTGATCGCCGTACGAGCGGTACGAAGCCCGGTGCTCCACGAGCCGGCGCAGCCACTCGTCGACGATCGCGTTCCAGTCCTGGTGCTCGACACCGTCGTGGGAGACCGTGAACCGGTTCACCGCGTCGTGACCGGAGGAGAGGAGCCCACCGCGCTTGTCCGCCTCCAGCACGACCTCCATGCCGCCGGGACCCGCGAGGAACGTCACCTCGATCTCGGTGATCCGGTGGGCGTACTGCGCCCCCGGGGTCAGCTCGATCTCCTGGTAGAAGGGCAGCTGCTGGCCGGTGCCGCCGATACGGCCGTACTCGAGATCGGCGGACCGGAAGGCGAACCCGAGCCCGCCGAACGCCTCGAGGATCGCTTCCTGTGCCGGCAGCGGCCCGACGCTCAGCCGGTCCAGGTCGCCCTTGTCCTTGGCGCCCGCCACGGCGAGCTCGGTCCGCACGCCCAGGACGATGCCCAGCTCCTGGCCGTGGAGCTCGGTGACGGGGGTCTCCCAGGGCAGCACCACGGTGAACGGAACGCTCAGCGGTTCGCCGGCGCCGAGCCGGAAGCCGCCGCCCACGGTGAACCGTTCGAAGGCGACGACGCCCTCGCTCTCCCCCTCCTCGTGCTCGGCCTCGGCCCGGGCCACCAGCTCCAGCGTGATGTGCTCGATGTCGAAGTCGGTGTCACCGCCCTTGAGATGGACCTGCCCGGTCAGTACGGCTCCGGGCCGGGCCGCACCGGGGTCGAGGACCGTGTCGACCGTGGGGCCGCCCACGCCGAGCGAGCCGAGCAGTCGTTTGAACACCATCGCGGCGTCCACTCCTTCACGTGCGAGTGTTCCGTAAGAGCAGTGCCGTACATCCCCGCGGACGCACGGCACAGGCCTTCTACAGGCATGTAGAAGCATAGATCGGCGATGTCCGGGCAAGCGTGCACTCGGTGTCGACCCGGCGGGAATGGCCGAAAGTGGGCGCCCGCGTCGTCGGCGGGCACGGGACCTCCCGCACCGCCACCGCACACGATCGCGAGGGTCACCCGTCCGCGGGTTCGGGTTTACCCGGACGTCGGCCGCGGCTACGGTTTCACAGATCGTTGCTCTCGTGTCACTTACGCAACTTCCGTAAGAGGTGTTCTGCTCTGTCTGGGTTCCCGAAGGAAGGAATCGTGAACGAAACGCTGCCTTCGCGCAGCCCCGGAGAGACGGACGGGCCGTCGCCGAGACCGAACCAGGAGAAGACCCGCACCGGTACCGCACCGGACGACGACAGGGCCGGTGGGGAGGGCCGGTCGGCGAAGCCCCGGGACGCGCTCTTCGACAACGCCAAGTACCTGGCCATCGTGCTGGTGGCGGTCGGCCACGCGTGGGAACCACTGCGCAGCGAGAGCCGCACCGTCACGGCCCTCTACACACTGGTCTACGCGTTCCACATGCCGGCGTTCATCATCATCTCCGGCTACTTCTCGCGCAGCTTCGACTGGAGCCCGGGGAAGATCAAGCGCCTGATCACCGGTGTCGCCGTGCCGTACGTCGTCTTCGAGGTGGCGTACACCCTCTTCACCCGGTGGAGCGACAGCGAACCGGACCGCCCGATCAGCCTGCTGGACCCCCTGTACCTGACGTGGTTCCTGGCCGCTCTGTTCATCTGGCGGCTGACCACCCCGATCTGGCGGGCCCTGCGGTGGCCGCTGCCCATCGCGCTGACCATCGCGGCACTGGCCACCCTCGCCCCGTCCATCGGCAAGGACCTCGACCTCCACCGCACCCTGCAGTTCCTGCCGTACTTCGTGCTCGGTCTCTCACTGAAGAAGGAGCACTTCGAGACGGTGCGCCGTCGGGAGGTGCGCATCCTGGCCGTGCCGGTGTTCGCGGGCGCGCTGATCGTGGCCCACTGGGCCGTGACACGGATGAACTACGCCTGGTTCTTCCACAAGTCCAGTGCCGAGGGTCTCGCGGCGCCCGCCTGGTACGGGCCGGTCATGACACTGGCGGTCTTCGGCTGTTCGACGGTCCTCGTCGCCGCCTTCGTGGCCCTCGTCCCGCGCCGCCGTACGTGGTTCACCGCGCTGGGCGCCGGCACGCTGTACGGGTACCTGCTGCACGGCTTCTTCATCCAGGCCGCCGGCCACTGGAACTGGTCCCGCAACGACTGGTTCCACACCCCGCTCGGCGGGATCGCCGTCACCGTGATCGCGGCCGTGGTCGTGACCGCCCTGTGCACCGCACCGGTGCGGCGGATCTTCCGTGCCGCGTTCGAGCCGAGGATGGACTGGGCCTTCCGACGGCAGACTCCGGCACAGACTCCGGCACAGGCACAGGCACAGGCACAGGCGCCCGAGTCGGTAGCGGCATCGAAATAGGCGCGGGTACCGACACCTGCCCCGCATGAGTCCCGCCAACGCCCGAGGGGCGTACGAACCCCGCTTTCGCGGGTTCGTACGCCCCTCCCGGGTACTCCGCTGGTGACCGCGGGGTCGAACTGGGCCGTCAGAAGGCGACGACCGGCTTGATCGTCGGCCCGTCGGCCGAGTAGGCGAAGGCCTCGTTGATCGCTCCGACCTCGTAGGTCTTCACGAGCTCGTCGAGAGGCCGTGGACCCCGATGACCGTGGGAACGCAGAAGGTGGAGCAGGGCGGACAGCCCGGCCCGTCCGCCCTGCTCCACCCACCTGTTGTGTCCGACTGTCCGCCCTGCCTGCCTGTCCGCCCTGCCCGCCCGGTCGGGTCCGCCCGGCGCACCGCCGTCATACCGCCTGCCGGGACCTCGGCTGCGAGCCGGTGACGCGTGTGCGGCGGGCACGGGCGCGCAGCACGGTCTTGAGCACCTCGCCTGCCCACAGGATCGCCGAGCCGACGGCAGCGCACACCAGCCACTGACCGGGGGTGAGGTCGGTGGTGGTGAAGAAGCCGTGCAGCGCGTCGGTCTCGACGATGACGACGAGCAGGGCGATCACGGCCGCCGTGGCGACGAACGCGGAGGTGTTCTGCAGCGTTTCACGGCTGAACACGCTGCGGGTGTCGTGCCGCACGTTGAGCAGGTTGAAGACCTGGAAGAACACGAAGGTGGCGAAGGCCATCGTGCCCGCGACGGTCGCCTCTCCCAGTTCCGCCTCCGGGCCCGGAGCCCAGACCAGTACCGCCAGCGTGCCTGCCGCCATCACCGCGCTCGCCAGCAGGATCCGGGTGAGACGCTGCCTGCTGAGGATGCGTTCGCCGGCGGCACGCGGCGGGCGCTGCATCGCGTCCGGGTCGACCGGGTCGACGCCCAGGGACATGGCAGGCGGGCCGTCCATGACCAGGTTGACGAACAGGATCTGCAGGGCGGTGAACGGCGCCCCGCCGGCCAGACCGGTCAGTGAGGCGATGAGGAAGGTGGCCACGAAACCCAGTGCGGTGGAGACCTGGAACCGGGTGAACTTCACGATGTTGCCGTAGATGCCGCGGCCTTCGCGGACCGCGGACACGATGGTGGCGAAGTTGTCGTCGGTCAGCACCATCGTGCCGGCCTCCTTGGTGACCTCCGTCCCGGTGACACCCATCGCCACCCCGATGTCGGCCTTGCGTAGCGCGGGGGCGTCGTTGACGCCGTCCCCGGTCATCGCGACGACATCCCCGCGGTCCTGCAGCGCCCGGACGATACGGATCTTGTGCTCGGGGGACACGCGGGCGACGACGCCCACCTCGTCCAGCCGGTCGGCCAGGGCGGTTTCGTCGATACGGTCCAGCTCGGCGCCCGTCACGGCGGCTCCGGGGATACCGAGCTCGCGGGCGATGGCACCGGCGGTCACCGCGTGGTCACCGGTGATCATGCGGACCCGGATTCCGGCGTCGAGGCACTCGGCGATCGCCGTGCGCGCCTCCGGACGGGGCGGGTCGACGATGCCCACCATGGCCGTCAGCACGATCCGGTCGAGGAGATCCTTGGGATCCTCGGGAGCTCGGAAGTCGTCGGCGGGGAAGTCCTCCGTGCCCAGCGCCATCACCCGCATGCCCTGCTCGGCCAGCAAGGCGTTGCCCTCGTCGAACCGACGGCGGGCCGCGTCGTCGAACGGCAGGATCCCCTCCTCGCCCATGAGACGGTCCGCACGGCCCGCGAGGACGTCGGGGGCGCCCTTGACGAAGCACCGGACCACCGCGCGCCCGGAATCGTCCGTCCAGTCGTGGAAGGTCGCCATGAACTTGTAGTCGGAGTCGAAGGGGACCTCCAGTCGCCGTGGCCGGTCCTGCCGCAGCCCGGCCACGTCGATGCCGCCCTTCTCGGCCAGGACCACCAGGGCGCCCTCGGTCGGGTCACCCACGACCTCGCCGTCGCGGATCACGGCGTCGGTGCACAGGGCCGTCGCGGTCAGCGCGTGGTTCAGGGTCTGCGGCAGAGGCTGCCCGTCGGTGGTGCGGATCCGCCCATCGGAGGAGTAGCCCTCGCCGGAGAGCGTGAGCCGACGGCCGGCCAGCAGCATCTCCCGCGCCGTCATCTGGTTCAGCGTCAGCGTGCCGGTCTTGTCCGTGCAGATCTGAGTGGTGCTGCCGAGCGTCTCGACCGACGCCAGCTTCTTGACGATCGCTCCCTTCTTGGCCATCCGGCCCGTGCCCATCGCGAGGGTGAACGCGACCACCGCGGGCAGACCCTCGGGGATGGCGGCCACCGCCAGTGACACGGCACTGATGAACAGGTCGCCGAAGTCCTGCCCGCGCACCAGGCCCAGGACGAACACCAGGGCGATGACCAGCCCGGCGATCAGGGCGAGAGTGCGGCTGAGCGTGTCGATCTGACGCTGCAGCGGCGTCGGCCCGGGCTTGGCCGAGTGCAGCATGTCGGCGATGCGGCCGGTCTCGGTGCTCATACCGGTGGCGGTGACCGTGACCTCGCCGCGGCCGCGCGTGACGGAGGTGTTCATGAACACCGCCGTCACCCGGTCGGCCAGCGGGGCGTCCACCGCGACCTCGGCAGCCGCGTCCTTGGCCACGGCCTGTGCCTCGCCGGTCAGGACGGACTCCTGCACCTCCAGGGAAGCCGACGTCAGCAGCCGTCCGTCCGCGGGCACCCGGTCACCCGGAGCCAGGGTGACCACGTCCCCGGGGACCAGTTCACTGGCGGCCAGTTGCATCAGGCGGCCGTCGCGGCGGACCGTGGTGTGAGTGACCGTCATCTCCCGCAGGGCGTCCAGTGCCGCCTCGGCGCGGGACTCCTGCACGAACCCGATCGTCGCGTTGAGCAGCACCACCACCGCGATCGCGATCGGGGTCTCCCACTCCTGGGACACCACCAGGCTGACCACGGCGGCCACCAGCAGAATGATGATCAGCAGATCCTGGAACTGCCGGAGGAAGGCCCGCCACCGGGGCTCACGCGGGGCCTCGTCCAACTGGTTGGGCCCGTGCTCCGCCATCCGCCGGGCGGCTTCTTCCGACGAAAGCCCCGCACCGGGGTCGACGTCGAGCCGGCCCGTCGTATCGGTTGCGGGCCAGGCATGCCAGGGCGGTGGTGCGGCGGAATCGTCGGAAGGCAGCATTGCTCCATTCTGCACGCGGTGACGTGACCGGGCATGCGCGTACAGGAAGAATCCGGAGGCCGGCCCGGGGGCAGGGGAGTTGCCCGGCCCGGCCCCCCGACCGGCCCGTCCGGTGTGTTCGTTCCCCGTACCGGACGACGAAGCGGAGCCGGTCGCCGAAGTCACCGCCACGCTGCGCCGCCCGCGCCACTCGGCAGCCTCGCCCACTCCACGGACCGGGAGGCGCCCCGGTCATGCCCTGGATCAGAGGTGTGTGCGGGAATCGGGCCGGTTCCAGGGCCGGAGTTCGTCCGGGCCGAGAGTGACCCACACCCGTACGACGTGACGGCCGGAGACGTCGAGGCCGATGACGGTGGCGGCCTCCCCGCAGTGGCGCACCACGAGGCCGATCCGACCGTTGACGGCGTGGGCGTACACGACGGTTCGCGGATGCGGAGCCGGCAGGGCCGGCAGACTGCGAACGACCCGCCGGTCGCCGTGCACCGGATCATCCGGAGCACGGACCTCGCCGCCGCCGTCGAGGAACACCGTGGCACCGGACGTCGGCAACGACGTCAGAAGTGGGTTGTGCCGGGCGGCTCGAGGCATGCGCGCGCAAGCTGCGCGGGGTCCTCGACCACGCCGGCCGACGTCCCGCCGGCCCGGCTCAGGGGGTGCCCAGGTACGTGGTGGCCTCGACCTCGTTGAGGTGGATGAGGACGTCGTGCGCCGCACCGAGGGCGATCTTGTACTCCACGGGGTCGGGCCATCCGGCGCCGATGCTGTAGGTGACGCGCGGCTGATCCAGCCAGTCGCGCACGGAACGGGGCGCGGTGCGCATGTCGAGGATGTAGTCGCGTGGGCGGGCCCGGTCCAGGGTGTGTTCGTTGGATCCCGGCCGCGCGGCACCGACGCGGTAGGTTCGCATCATGTTGTCGTCGGTACCGAACGCCTTGAAGGCGCCCTTGTAGAAACTGAAACCGATGCTGACGTATCGCTTGCCGAACGCGTCGCGGAGGAAAGCCCCTTGCGTCTTGGGGTACCGCACGTCGAACGAGTCGTACGACACATGCGTGTTGTGCGCCGACACCAGGATCCGGTCGCCGGTGTGCCGGCGCCACCAGGCCACGTTCGCGGCCATCACCCCGTCACGGAATTTCATCATCTCCGCGATCTGGGCGTCGTCGGTGATGTCGAAGGCGTAACCCTCGGCCATCTGATGGATGGCCCTGGCGTGCTGCACGGCCCACAGATGATCCTGCTCGTCGGCACCACGGCCCGGAGGCTGCTTCCGCAGCAGTTCGAGGACCTTGCCGGTCCGCTCGGCCCGCTCCTTGCGCTCGGACAGCGGCAGTTCGAGGTACTCCTGGCTGTAGGTGCCGGCGTCGGTGGTCGGCGGCAGTCCGCGATAGAGCCCGGCGACGCGTTCCCGCAGCCGCGGGTGACGGCGGGTCACATGGTCGGTCACCCGCTCGTACAGCTCCGGCCCGGCGTAGCCCATGTCGTTGCCGGTGAAATACACGGGGTCGTGCGGGTGCCGGCGATTGCGGTCGCGCATCCACTCGATGAGATCGAGGTAGTCCTGGTTGTGCCAGGCGCGGTACGAACCCCGGAACTCCTCACGCGCGATGTCTTCCAGGCTGCCCTCGCCGTTCACCACATAGTCGTTGATCCGCACACCACTGCTCCAGGGCAGCTCGAGAGAGATGGCCCGGAAGCCCTTCTCCTCGACCAGATAACGGAAGAGCCGGTGCTTCATGCGGAAGAAGTCCCGCGACCCGTGGGTGGCCTCGCCCAGACCCACCACGTCGGCCCCCTCGACCATGCGGCCCAGCGCGTCGAGGTCCCGCAGGTCGCCTTCGGGCTCGACGCTGCGGAGCGTGTGCGCGCTGCGCTCGATGGCATGGACCACCGTTTCTCCGTGCTGCCCGGACCCGGTGGCCTGCGGCGCCGAAACCGAAGCCCCTGTCTTTGTCACCTCCTCCCCGACGGCCGGGGTGGCCACGGCGACGGCACCGAGGGAGAGAAGGACCGAGGGAATGATTACTGCGCGGCGTCGTGTCATGCCCCTAGATTTCCGTGCGCGCAGTGGGCCCCACCAGCCCACACGCTGCCCACCTCGAAGTACCGCAGGCACCACCACCGGGCACTCCGGCCGACCGGTGTGTCCACCACTTCCAAGGAACCGGCAGACCATGACGCACACCCCCACGCCCAGGGGCACATCCACGCCGGCGATCCGCACCCAGCCGCAGTCCCGGGCCCTCGGCCGGTCCATGGACCACGGCGACGTACCCGGCCTCCGCCCTGCCGTTGATGGTGCCTCCCGGGGCGGCGATGGCCACGTCAGGATGGCCGCCGCCGTCGAAGTCGGCTCGGGACACCGCCGTGACACCGGATACGACGGAACCGGACGAGGGAGTATCGGCACGGGACACCGCGGGTGCCGCCCCCACGACGGTGACGACGGACGCGGCCGCAGCGGCGGCGGACCCGCGGAATGCACGGCACAGGAGGACAAGGCGAACCCCCGACTGTGGGCGGGCAGCCGACCGCGCCCGTGAAGGACTCGGCAACGACGGGACTCGCACCGGAGACCAAGGGTTGCAGCCCGCCGGAGCGCGGGGCGGCGCACGAGCACACTCCGCCGTTCGTTGTGCGCCGAGCGCCGCCCACCGGATCGACCGGCCCCGACATCGGCCGATCCGATGGCGGGCAGCATCGCTGTATGTCTGCTGACGCGACCCCCGCCCCCGGAGTACAGGTGTGCTCCCTCAAGACCGGCACGCACCAGCTGATCCAACCCGGCAGCACGTACCGAATAATGAGGTTTCCGTTCGGTGCGGCGGAGCCGACCGACCGGTTCGCGATGCACCAGGCCGTTCAGCCCGACGGGTACGTGGTGAGCACCTGGGCGTCGGACGACCGCAGTGGACTGATCTGGCCGTCCAGGGCCGGCTGGGGCCATCTGCACGCCATGATCCAGTGGGAGGCGGCCGGTTCCTCCGGTGGCTACACCGAGTTGCGCGACCAGTTCGTGCGGGACCCGCTCGGCCTGACCGCGAACCCCGACGACACCACGGCGACCGAGCACCGCACCCCGACACCGGGCGGCCAGTACTACGTCAAGAACCACGGCATCTTCGTCGAGCCCGGTACACCCCTGGCGTTGCGCGTCACGCACAACGACGCCGCCCCCCGGCTGGTGACACTCGCCGAGTTCAAACTCGTGATTCACGACGCGGCCCCGTAGCCGGGGGGGTTTCTTCTTCGTCAAGGAAAGGCAGAGCCGAATCCGGTCACCCGAACGGGCGACTCGCACGACCCGTTAAAGGTTGCACGACCGGACTGGCGCATCAGGCACAAGCGGGTCCGAGCATTGGTTCCGTGCGGCACGGCGACCGGAGTGGCTGGATGAAGACCTTCACCCCCGGTCCGGTGCTGCCGTCGTTCCGGCCGCGCGGGCACGTCTCACGCGCCGGCGGCAGCCGGCCTTCTCCTGGAGAGGCGACTCCGAAAGAGCTCAGTCTCCGCGCCAGGCTTGTGGGGGCGATGTCCGGGCATACGGGCTTCACCCTTTGGAGAGGAGCCTGTTCATGCTTGGCGCAGTGGCTGCGGTGCTGTTCTTCCTCGCGTTTTTGATCAACGCGGCGGACATCGGTACCAACGATGTGTTCTCTTCGGTGAATGTGATGTTGCTGGGGCTGACCGCCCTGGCTCTGCATGTGGCGGGAATCGGTGCCGGCTGGGCTTCCAGGAGGCGGCGCTGACCCAAATCCCATGCCCGCTGCCCGGTGACGGGGTGCTCGGGGTCGCGCCACCGCCCTGAGCCTCGATCCACCGCGTAGCGGTCGGGCTGTGGACGGAGAAATCAGAAGAGGTGCCCGCTGACCTGGGATGATGGGAGTTCTGACGCTTCCAAC
>NZ_JBIAIV010000049.1:0-53708 GCF_042871645.1 Streptomyces sp. NPDC005774
GGTACCCCCTGCGCAACCGGCCCCGCGCCCGCGCCCCCCCCCGCCCCCCCCCCCACCCCGCCCCCCCCCCCCCCCGGGGCGGCCCCCCCCGGGGGGGGGCCCGCCCCCCGCCCCCGGGGCCCCCCCGCCCGGCACACGTGTCCAGGGACGGGCACAGGGGCGGGGACGGGTCACGAAACCGGGGGGCCGGGCCGGGTACGCTCACCGGCGGGTCCACGGAGCGTAATATCCGTCGATCGGCCCGCCCCTTCGATGTACGGTTCTGATGTCCCTGCCCACCACGGACGGCGGGGACGCCGATCCCGTACCGGCGGGTGAACCGGTTGTGCATGTATGTGGGGACGCTGTCCTTCGACCTCCTCCTCGGCGACGTCAGGTCGCTGAAGGAGAAGCGCTCCGTCGTCCGCCCGATCGTCGCCGAGCTCCAGCGGAAGTACGCGGTGAGCGCGGCCGAGGTGGATCACATGGATCTTCATCGCAGGGCCGTCATCGGCCTGGCGGTGGTGTCCGGCGACGCGGCGCACCTGACCGACGTACTGGACCGGTGCGAGCGGCTGGTCGCCGGGCGCCCCGAGGTGGAGCTGCTGTCCGTCAGGCGGCGCTTCCGCGGCGAGGACGACTGACGAATCCAGACTCCGGGAACGCGGAGCTTTGACAACTCGGACAGGAAAGAACGGGAGACGGACCAGTGGCCGACAACGCGCGGGCGAAAAGGCTGGCGGACCTCATTCGGGAGGTGGTGGCCCAAAAGCTGCAGCGCGGGATCAAGGACCCGCGGCTCGGCACGCACGTCACCATCACGGACACCCGGGTCACGGGTGACCTGCGGGAGGCGACCGTCTTCTACACGGTGTACGGGGACGACGAGGAGCGGAAGGCCGCCGCGGCGGGCCTGGAGAGTGCCAAGGGCATCCTGCGCTCCGAGGTGGGCCGGGCGGCGGGCGTGAAGTTCACGCCGACCCTGGCGTTCGTCATGGACGCGCTCCCGGACACCGCGCGCAACATCGAGGACCTCCTCGACAGGGCGCGCCAGTCCGACGCCAAGGTGCGCGAGGCGTCCGCGGGCGCCGCGTACGCGGGCGGGGCCGACCCGTACCGCAAACCCGAGGACGCAGAGGACGCAGCGGACGCAGCGGACCCCGAGGACGCAGAGACGGGCGACACCGCCGAATGACCCAGAAGCACACCACGCCCGACGGCCTTGTCATCGTCGACAAGCCGTCGGGCTTCACTTCGCACGACGTGGTCGCCAAGATGCGCGGCATCGCCCGGACCCGCCGCGTCGGCCACGCAGGCACGCTCGACCCGATGGCGACGGGCGTCCTCGTCCTCGGCATCGAGCGGGCCACCAAACTCCTCGGCCACCTCGCGCTGACCGAGAAGGAGTACCTGGGCACCATCCGGCTCGGGCAGGACACTCTCACGGACGACGCCGAGGGCGAGATCACCTCGTCCACGGACGCCTCCGGGGTCACCCGCGAGGCCGTCGACGCCGGGGTGGCCAAGCTGACCGGTGCCATCATGCAGGTGCCGTCCAAGGTCAGCGCCATCAAGATCGACGGAGTGCGCTCCTACAAGCGGGCCCGCGAGGGCGAGGAGTTCGACATTCCGGCCCGGCCGGTCACCGTCTCCTCGTTCACCGTGTACGACGTCCGCCCGGCCGTCGCCGGGAACGGCACCCCGGTGCTCGACCTGGTCGTCTCCGTCGTCTGCTCCTCCGGTACGTACATCCGGGCCCTCGCCCGCGACCTGGGCGCCGACCTGGGCGTCGGCGGTCACCTCACGGTGCTGCGCAGGACCCGCGTCGGCCCGTACAAGCTGGACGCGGCCCGCACCCTCGACCGGCTCCAGCAGGAACTGGCCGTGCTGCCGATCGCGGAGGCCGCCGCGGCGGCCTTCCCCCGCTGGGACGTCGACGCCCGGCGCGCCCGGCTGCTCACCAACGGCGTGCGCCTGGAGATGCCCGAGGAGTACGCGGGCACCGGTCCGGTGGCCGTCTTCGACCCCGAGGGCACCTTCCTCGCCCTCGTCGAGGCGCACCGGGGCAAGGCCAAGAGCCTCGCGGTCTTCGGCTGACGGCCGGGCGGGCCGACGGATCGGCCGGCAGGCTCACAGGGTGGGCAGGCATGGTGCCGGCCCCCACCGGCCCACCACCCGGCCGGCACACCGCTCAGTGGTACGACCCGGTGAACGGCCTGATCGGTCCGCCGCGCGGTGAGCCTTGCATGCTCACCGCGTGACCGCCGTTGTCGCCGGGCTTTGCCGGCGTGACTGACCGACCGGTTGCGTCGGAAGGGCCGGGCCGGCCGTGCGATCGGCCGTAGCGGTCTCGCCGGCCGACCGGCTTGCCCGGCCGACCTGCGGCGCGACCGCCCCGTGGTTCCACCGGCGTGACCCTATGAGGGCCCGACGGGTCCGACCGGCCTGACGGGTCCGACCGGCCTGACGGGTCCGCACAGTCCGTGCGGACCCGCCGTCCCCACCAGCAGCCCGGCGCCGCAGGGTCCGCCCGTGGAACGGCGTCACGGGGACTGCATGCCGCCGCTCCACGGTCCCCCTCGGTTCCCCCACATCCAAGGTGTATCCACTGGTGACCGTCCTTTCACCCGTAAGTGCAGGCGCTCGGAGTGAACGGGGGGAGCGGAAGGGGGCGCGTTTGCCGAGGGTGCTGTGCCGCCGATCACCCGGCCCTACTGTCGAGCCGAGACAGTCGAAGGCACAGCACGAAGACACGGCATGAAGGTTCGACGATGACGTCGCGCGACCCGTCCCGTCATGAGCGGGACACGCTCCACGACCCGGCCGGCCGGAGTCCGGGGGAGGCCCCTCGGGCCCGGCGGGAGCCGTTGCCCACCGATGTCCTCGTCCGTGTCCAGGACCTCGACGGCCGCCCGCGCGGCCTTGCCTTCCCCGCCGACCACCACGGCACGCTGATCACCAGCCACGAGGCCGTCGACGGCCTCCCCGGCCTCGTCCTGCGCGCCCCCGGCGACCGCCACCGCGTCGTGGGAGCCGACGCCGTCACTCCGCTGCCCGAGCTCGGCCTCGCCCTCGTGCAGGCCGAAGGACTCGGCGCCGATCCGCTGCCCGTCACCGCGCGGGACCGCCTCGACAGCGGCGCCTACGTGCGGATCGCCGCCGGGTGCTGGCGCGAGGCGCGCGTACTCGGCGCGACCACCGTGACGTACACCACCACGTACACCACCACCGAGCGCTGCCACATCCTCGACGACGCGCTGGAGCTGGCCATCGGCACCACCGGCCGTGACGCGCTGCGCACCGGCGGCGGAGCGGCCGGCGGCCCGGTGCTCGACGCCGCCACCGGCGCCGTCCTCGGCGTCCTCGGCACCGCGCTCCGCTCCGGCGGCCGCGTCGGCTGCTTCGCCGTGCCGCTCCGCCCCGCCCCGGGCCCCCTCGCAGCCCTCCTCGCCGAGAACGCGGCGACGGTCCCGGCGTACGGCACCGACCTCAACCTCGCCGGCGTGCTGGAACTCACCGCCACCTCGGTCGGGCAGGACGGCCCGTCGGGCGCCCTCGCCCCCGGCGACGTCGTTCCGGTGGAACGGGCCGCCGTCACCGCGGAGTTCACCGCGTTCGAGCACGGCCCGGCCGCGGTCCTCGGCCTCGTCGGACCGCCCGGCAGCGGCCGTACGACGGAACTCGCGGCGCTCGCCGCCCGCCGCCACCGCGCCGGCGGCCCCACGCTGTGGCTGCGCGGCGCCGATCTGCGGGAGGACGACCTCTCCGTCGCCGACGCGGCCCAGCGGGCGCTCGACCGGGCCGCCCGCATCATCACCGCCTCCCGCATCCGGATCCCGGCCGGACCCGAACGCCTCGGCGACACCGGCCCGGCCCGCCTCGCCGGCCTGGCCCGCCTCGCCGGCCGTCCGCTGCTGCTCCTCCTCGACGGCCCCGAGGAGATGCCGCCCCTCCTGGCCGGCCGCCTCGCCCAGTGGAGCGACGGGACGGCACGGTGGCTGCGGCGGAGCGGGGCGCGCCTGGTGGTGGGATGCCGCGCGGAGTACTGGGAGAGCGCGGGCGCGCTCCTCCCGGCGGAGCTGCTGCACCGACACCGGGGCGGGCATCGAGGCGAGTCCCCGGGCGGGCCCACGGCCGAGGGTCTTCCCGCGTGCGTGCGTCTCGGCGACCTGACCGCCGACGAGGCCATCGAGGCACGGGCCCGCTACGGCATCCCGGAGGGCTCCCCGGCCGACACCCGGCACCCGCTGACGCTCCGGCTGCTCGCGGAGGTCAGGGCCGCCCTCGCCGACGCCCCGGACGCGCCGGACGCCCGCGCGGACCGCCACGATGTCCTCTCCGCCCACCTGGACCTGATGTGCCTGCGCGTGGCCGTTCGCCTCGCCGCCGAGAGCGGGCTGAGGGGTACCGCCGTACGCCGGCTGGCCGCCAGGGTCTCCGGGCAGGTGCACGAGGCCGCCCGGCGCAGCCTCGGCCCCGGGCAGGGCGAGCTGGACCGGGAGGCGTTCGAGGCGGTGTTCCCGTGGAGGGCGGCACCGGCCGGGCTCGGCGGCGGCACCGGCTGGGCCCCCGCCGTACTCGCCGAGGGCCTCCTCGTCCCCGCCGGGACCGGCTACCGTTTCGCCCACGAGGAACTCGCCGACTGGCTCCAGGGCACCCACCTGGACCTGGACGGGGCTCTGCGTGCCCTGGTCCACGACGACCTCGGCGCCCCTCACGACCCCGACACCACCCCCGTGCCGCACCACCGCGTCGGACCCGTCGTCCAGGCCATGCTCCTGCTCGCCCGGCAGCACGGCACAGGCCCGCTCGCCTCCCGGCTCGCTGACCTGGTGCACGCCCTCGACGCCGGGACCGGCTCGTGGTGGGCCGTCCGGCTGCTCACCGAGACCCTCGCGCGCGTGCCCGACGCGACGCCCTACACCAGGGTGCTGCGGCTGCTGGCCGACCGGATCGTGGCCTGGCGGCAGCAGCGGCGGCCGGTGCCCGGTGAGCTGGGCCCCGCCTTCTGGACCGCTCTCCCCCTACCTCTGGAGACCGGCTTCGAGCTGCTGCGCGGACTCGTCCACGCCGACGGCCCCCCGTGCGAGGCCGGTCCCCGGTTCCTGGACGCCGCCTCCCGCCTGTTCAGTGCCGACCCCGTCGCCGTACTCCCGCACCTCGTCCGGTGGTTCGAGGACGAACGACCGCTGCCCGCCACCCCGCACGCGACGGTCGCGACGGCGGCACAGGCACTGCTGCACACCCACCGGTACCGCGCCCCGGACACCCTGACCGAGGCGCTCGCCGACAGCCCGCACCGGCGGGCCGGACAACTGCTCGGCGTGCTGGCCGAGGAAGACCCTTCGGTGGTGTGCCGGGCCGTCGGCCGCTGGGCGCGCGACGAGCGCCCAGGCCGCCGCGCGGCAGCGGTGACCTACGGGCTGCTGGCCGCACCGCACGCCCGTGACGAGACCGACCGCACCCTGCTGCGGTACGCGGCCCTCGCCCTGCTCGTACGTACCGGCGACCGCGCCCTGCACGGCGGCGCGCTCGCCCTGCTCGTCCAGGACCCGAGCGGCAGGGACCGCCACCTCGCGCGGGCTCTGGAACACATCGTGGCCGGCGACCCGTACGTCCCGCCGAGCGCGCCGGCCCGCGCCCTCGCCACCCACCCGGAGGCCGTCCTCGACGGCCTCCGGGCGAGGCTCGCCCGGTCGGACGCCGGCGGGACACCGGACACCCCCGCCGAGGTGCCCGTTCCCACCAAAGCGGATGCCGACACCGACACGCCCGGCCCGGCCCCCCGCGTCGCCGCGCTGGTGAGGGCGGCGGTGGAGCGGTGGCCGGACCTCGCGGGACAGCCGGCCGCGTACGCGGACCCGCGCCCGGACCAGGAACCGGCCGGCCGCGACGTCCTCCTGCCCCTGCTCACCGGCCTGCTGGACGCCGGACCGCAGCCGCTGCGGGCCGCCCTCGCCGGTGCCCTCGCCGAGCCCGGCACCCCCGCCTCGCGCCCCCTGCGCCGCGAACCGCTGGACCCGCTCCTCACCCACGACCACGACCCCGGCCTACTGGCCGCGGTGCTCGGCGCCGCCGCCCGCCACACCGACGACCCCCGCCACGTCGACGACCCCCGGCGGACCGGCGACCCCGCGCGCGAGCTCGTCCGCCGCACCGGGCTGCTCCTCGTCCGCACCCCCGAGGGCGCCGCCCGCTTCGACCACGTCCTGACCGACCTGGGGCGGCACGTCCCGGGCTTCGCCGCCGCCCTGGCCCACTGGCTGGCGGACGCGCCCCAGGAGTGGGCGGACGTGGTCGGACCCGGCACCCGGCGGATGATCGAGACCCGGGCGGGAGTGGGCGTTCCCGTCTGAGCCGCACCCGGGAGTGCACAGCGTCACACTGCCGGAGCGCCGATGCCGATGCGAGCCGACGGCGGTCGGCATGGCACCCTTAGACCTGCGTAGGAGAAGTCCACGGACTCGGCCCGACAAGGTTTCGACAAGGAGCAGGCAGTGCAGCGCTGGCGTGGCTTGGAGGACATCCCTCAGGACTGGGGGCGCAGCGTCGTCACCATCGGTTCCTACGACGGAGTCCACCGAGGGCACCAGCTGATCATCAGGCACGCCGTGGACCGGGCCCGGGAACTGGGCGTCCCCGCGGTCGTCGTCACCTTCGACCCGCACCCCAGCGAGGTCGTCCGCCCCGGCAGCCACCCGCCGCTGATCGCACCGCATCACCGCCGCGCGGAACTCATGACCGAGCTGGGAGTGGACGCGGTCCTGATCCTCCCCTTCACCACGGATTTCTCGAAGCTGTCGCCGGCCGAGTTCGTGGGCAAGGTCCTGGTCGACAAACTGCACGCCAAGGCGGTCGTCGAGGGCCCCAACTTCCGCTTCGGCCACCGGGCCGCGGGCACCGTGGACTTCCTCGTGGAACAGGGCAAGATCTACGACTTCGAGGTCGAGGTCGTCGATCTGTACGTGAGCGGTGAGGCCGGCGGCGGCGAGCCGTTCTCCTCCACACTCACCCGCCGCCTGATCGCCGAGGGTGAGGTCGAGGGCGCCGCCGAGATCCTGGGCCGCCCGCACCGGGTGGAGGGCGTGGTCGTCAGCGGCGCCCGGCGCGGCCGCGAACTGGGCTTCCCCACCGCCAACGTCGAGACGCTCCCGCACACCGCCATCCCCGCCGACGGCGTCTACGCGGGCTGGCTGCACGCCCAGGGCGAGGCCATGCCGGCCGCGATCTCCATCGGCACCAACCCCCAGTTCGACGGCACCGAGCGCACGGTCGAGGCGTACGCCATCGACCGCGTCGACCTGGACCTCTACGGCCTGCACGTCGCCGTCGACTTCCTCGCCTTCGTCCGCGGCCAGGCGAAGTTCGACTCGCTCGAGGCGCTGATGGAGCAGATAGCCGCGGACGTCAGACGCTGCAAGGAACTGGTGGCAGCGGCCGAACGGCCGTAGACACGCCGTAGGCACGTACGAAGGGCCTTCACCCGCGGGCCTGCACGCGCGCAGCGACGGGGCGGAGGGCCCGGACGGGTCCCGGGTCTCACGCGCGTGGGCCCAGTGGCAGGCCACCCGGCCGGCCGTGCCCTCGCCTCCGCTCCCACCTCCGCCGTCGAGGATCTCCAGGTCCCGGGTCCGGCACGCGTCCGCGACGCCCGCCCGGTCCGCCTCCCCGTCGAGCAGGATCCGGCAGCGTGCGTGGAACCGGCAGCCCCCTGGAACACGGGTCGGATCCGGGGGTGCACCGCTCAGGACCACCGGGTCGCCCGGCGCTTCCGGAAGCACCGGCAACAGGGCCTGCGTGTACGGGTGCCGGGGTGCGTCAGCACCTGCTCCACCGTCCCGGTCTCCACGATCCGGCCGAGGTGCATCACCGCGACCCGGCCGGCGATGTTCCAGGCCAGCCCGAGGTCGTGCGTGACCACCAGCGCGGACAGGCCCAACTCGGCACGGAGCCGGAGCAGCAGGGCCAGGATCTCGCCGCGTACGGAGGCGTCCAGGGAGGCCACCGGCTCGTCCGCGACGAGGAGTTCGGGTTCCAGGACCAGCGCGCCCGCAATCACCACCCGCTGGCGCTGACCGCCGGACAGCTCGTGCGGATAGCGCAGGAAGAACCGCTCCGGCGGCCGCAGCCCGGCCCGCGACAGGGCCTCCGCGACCGTTGCCCGCTCGTCACCGCCGTACCCGTGGATGCGCAGCCCCTCGGCCACCGCGTCGTACACCGTGGGCCGGGGGTCGAGCGAGCCGCTCGGGTCCTGGAGGACCAGCTGGACCCGTTTGCGGTACGCCTTGAGGGAACGGCCGGAGTGGTCGAGCGGCCGCCCGTCGAAGGAGATGTGCCCCGCGGTCGGCTCGACCAGGCCCAACAGGGCGCGGGACAGGATCGTCTTGCCGCAGCCCGACTCGCCCACCAGGGCGACGATCCCACCGGGCCGGATGCCGAGGTCGACACCGTCCACCGCGCGGGCGGGACCGGCGCCGTGCCGTCCGGGGAAGGCGACCCGTACTCCCCGGGCGCTCAGCAGCGGGGAGCCGGTGGGGGAGCAGGAGGGCTCCGAGGGGCTGGGGGCCCGGTGGGGCCGGGGGCGGCAGCGGGGGAGACCGTCATGGGGTGATACGCCTCACTTCCTCCAGAGGCACCTGGCCCCTGGCTCCTCGGCCGCGTCCTGCGCGACCCGTACGCACGCCGCCCGTCGCCTCGGTCCCGCCGCCCGCAGCGGCTGGTCGTCCACCGCGCAGGACTCCAGTGCCACCGGACAGCGCGGAGTGGATTGACGAGCCCTTTGCGCCCATTGGCCGAGATCACTGAAGCGCTCCTGGCCGGCGCCTGACGCCGTGGTACGACCCGGAAACGGGGACGGCCCGCACCGCGTACGAACGGTGCGGGCCGAAAACGGGACCGCCCCCTCGAAAGGGGCCGACCGGGTGATGTGCGCGGCGGCTACTGCTGCGGAGGCGGCCCCTGCGGAGGAGGCGTCTGTCCGCCGCCGGGCTGACCGTGCTGATCCGGCCCGCCCGCCTGCGGATAGCCGTAGCCGGGCGTCTGGGGGTACGGCCGGCCCGGGGCCGGCTGCGGGTAGGGCTGACCGGGCTGCGCGGGGGGCGGGGCGTACGGCTGCCGGCCGGGCTGCGGCTGCGGCTGCTGGGGAGGCGGAGCCTGCTGGGGGTGCGGTGCCTGCCGGCCCGGGTAGGGCGGGTCGGGGGCGTACTGCCCCGGGACGTGCTGACCGGGAGCGTACTGGCCGGGAGCGTACTGGCCCGGCAGTGGCGGGGCGGCAACCGGCGGAGGGTTGCCGTCGGAGGTCCACAGGCCGTGCGACTGCTGGTGCCGGACGAAGTCCTCGGCGACCAGTGACGCGAGGTTGAAATACGCCTCCCGCACCTTCGGCCGCATCATGTCGAGGTCGACCTCCGCACCGGCGGCCAGATGCTCGTCGAACGGTACGACGATCACGCCACGGCACCGTGTCCGGAAGTGCGACACGATGTCGTCGACCTTGATCATCTTGCCGGTCTCGCGCACACCCGAGATGACCGTGAGCGACCGCGAGACGAGATCCGCGTACCCATGGGCCGACAGCCAGTCCAGCGTCGTACTGGCGCTGCTCGCACCGTCCACGGACGGCGTCGAGATGATGATGAGCTGATCGGCCAGGTCCAGCACGCCGCGCATGGCGCTGTAGAGCAGACCCGTACCGGAGTCGGTCAGGATGATCGGGTACTGCTTGCCCAGGACGTTGATCGCCCGCCGGTAGTCCTCGTCGTTGAACGTCGTCGAGACGGCGGGGTCGACGTCGTTGGCGATGATCTCCAGCCCGGAGGGTGCCTGCGAGGTGAACCGCCGGATGTCCATGTACGAGTTGAGATGCGGGATCGCCTGCACCAGGTCACGGATGGTGGCCCCGGTTTCCCGCCGCACCCGGCGGCCGAGCGTACCGGCGTCGGGGTTGGCGTCGATCGCGAGGATCTTGTCCTGCCGCTCGGTGGCGAGCGTGGAGCCGAGCGCGGTGGTCGTGGTCGTCTTGCCGACACCGCCCTTGAGGCTGATCACGGCGATCCGGTAGCAGGACAGCACCGGAGTGCGGATCAGCTCCAGCTTCCGCTGCCGCTCGGCCTCTTCCTTCTTGCCGCCCAGCTTGAAACGCGACCCCCCTGCTGCGGGACGGCTGCTCTTGGCCTTCTGCTTCCTGCTGTTGAGCAGCCGGTCCGACGACAATTCCACGGCCGCGGTGTAACCGAGCGGCGCGGCACCGGGGTTGGTCGGCTGCCGCTGGTCGTGCCGGATGGGCTGTGGCCAGGCGGCCCCGGTACGCGGATCGACGGGCGGCTGCGGCTGGGCCTGCGGGGGATGAGGTGCGATGTGCTGAGGCGGTACGGCAGCCTGCGGGTTCTGCGGCGGCTGGGGCTGCTGGAGTGGGAACCCCCGCTGCGGAGCCTGCGGTTGCTGCGGCTGTGGGGGCGTTCCGGGCTGCTGTGGGTGCCCCTGCGGGAAGCCGTATCCGGCCTGCGGAGTGAGCGGCTGCTGCGGCTGCTGCGTGGGCGGGGCGGGTGCCGGGTGCGGTGGCATCGGTCCGTCCGGCGTGTTCCAGGCGGCGGGTGCGGGCTGCGGCGCCTGCGGCTGGAAGGGGGGCTGCTGCGGCTGCTGGGCAGACACACCCGCGTCTTCCGGCCGTGCCGGTGCGGGAGCGACCGGTGCCGGGGGCGCTGCAGGAGGAGCCTGCGGCGCCTGCTGCGGCTGGGCCGGCCACTGGCTCGCGGGCGCCGGCGCGACGGGGTGCGACGGGGGCGGCACGATGGGCGGTGCCGGGGGAGTCCAGGCCACCGAGGCCGAGGTGCCGGACGAGACAGGTACGGAGTCCTCGGGCGCGTCGGGCGCGTCGGGCGCGCTGGTCGCGGAGAGCGCCGCGTCGGTCACCGGTTCGTCGCTCACCGGCTTCGCGTCCTCGGGCTCGGGCGCTTCCGCCTCGGCCCCGGGTTCCGTTCCCGGCTTGCCGAAGTCGTCGTTCGTGGCGTACTCGTCGCCTTCGTCGGCCTCCGCAGCCGATTCGGAGGCGTCGGCGATGTCGGTGCCCCCGTCCTCGGCGCCGTCAGCAGCGAAGGGGGCGGAGGCAACGGCGGGCTCGTCGTCGCCGGTCAGGCCCTGTTCGTCGGCGGGCTCCGGCCGCGTTTCCGGCTCCGCGTCCGCCTCGGGCGCGGCTTCGGTCTCGGCCTCGGTCTCGGCCTCGGCCTCACGGTTCTGGATCTCCTGCTTCAGCGCGGCGGCGGAGAAGCGGAGGGTGGCACCGCTCTCGAGGTCACCGCTGCCGGAGTCCCGGCCGAACCCGCTGACCGGAAGATCCGGCACGGCCGCGGGAGGAACAACAGAGCCCGGCTCGGGCATGGGCGCCGACTGCGGCTCCGGCTCGAACCCGCTGCCCATCGGGAGCCGTGGCACGGCTCCCGGCCCCCCGGAGGGAGGAGCCGGCGGCGTGAACGGCGCGCCCGGCGCGGGAGCCGGCGGTGCAAAGGGAGCGCCCGGCGCGGGCGAAGCGAAAGGCGCCCCTGATGTCGGCGCCGGAGGGGACGAAGGCCCAGGAGCGCCGACCGCGTGCGGCGGCGGAGTCAACCCGGGCAACGGCGGAACAGGCCCTGGGGAAGCGGGAGGAGAGGACGAGGTGCCGGCCCTCGAATCCGCCCCCGCCCCCGCTCCTGCCCCCGACTCCGACTCCGACTTCGGCTCAGAACTCCCCGAAGCGTTCTGCGTGTACCAGGCCGGCGGCGCGTAGTCGATGGTGAACTCGCCCGTCGTCTCGACGGCGGACTCCGCATCGGGCTGGCCATCGCCGGGTGTCGCCCAGCCCCCGTGCGTCCCGTCCCGATCGCTGCTCACAGTTCCTCCTGGTGTGGTCGAACATCCTCACGCCGTGCTGAGGCGACCATTTCTCGTCGTCCAGACTTGTCCGAGGCCGTTTGAGGGGCGCTGCGAGTTCGTCCGATTCACGGCCGTCCGCCCCACCGGCTCCCCTGGGGACACCGACGCCCGGTCCCAGCCTAATCGTCGATGTCGGCACACCGGCAGGCCCGTCCGCCGCTCAGTACACGTCCGTTCCGTCACGGCCTGGCCGGCGGCACCGCCATGTCCGCGGGCGCGCCGGACAACGCGTCGCATGCCAAGGCGAGTTCCGCGCCGAAGAAGGGACGCACCGAAACGCTTCGCTCATGTGCCGCCGAGCGGCCGCGTCTTCAGTCCATTCGTCGCGGCGTACCCAGCAGCCCGACCTCGGCGTCCGTCGGCTGGGTCATCACGTACTGCCGATCGCGGTCGGCACACCAGAGAGTGACACCGTCCGCGAGGGTCGGCAACGCGTCCACATCACCCCTGGGCAAGGCCATCGAGCGGCCCAACTCCCCCGCCTCGTCCGGCGATACCCGCTGCACGCCCACGAGACGCGCCTGCCGGATCAGCCGGGGCGCGACGGGGCTGAGATAGGGCAGAAGCGTCAGCACCGACTTCCAGGGCCCGGAGACCACACGTCCCCGCGGCGGCCGCATGCCGCAGTCGCGCACCACCAGCACCGGCGTGCCGGCCGAGGCACCCAGCGGCGGTACCCGTCCCACGTCGTAGACCGCGAGTCCGTTCTGACCGCCGCCCATGGCATGGACCATCTGCGTCCACGCCTGCGCCCGCCCGGTCTCCACGGCCACCCGCGCGCCGATCGCCGCGGCCCGCAGCGCGAACACCTGGGCCGTCCACAGACCGCCGATGAGCACGACCTCGTACGGCGTGGGCCGGTTCAGCCCCAACACCGCCGCCTGTCCCTCGGCGTCCACCCCGATGACGACCCCGTCGTCCCCGATGGGCAGTGACAGCGTGTCCACGTCCGCCGCGGACAGGGTGTGGCGGCCGTGGCGTGGGCCGAGCAGGCCGAAACCGGCGCGCAGCAGGCCGCGCGCCCGCCGGGCCACCGGCGGCTGCGCACCGGCCGGTGCGTCCGCGGCTCCCGGCACGCCGTACCCGTCCGGCCCGTCAGCGGTCCGTGTCGTCATGGCGGTCACCGGACACCTCCGAGGGGCAGAGTGGCGAGCACACCCGGCAGTTGTTCCCGGTCGAGCCGCGTCAGCGCGGCGCCGGCCTCCCGTGCGGCACTCTCCAGCGCACGCCGCGCTTCGGTCAGTTCCTCGGAGCTGCGCCCGGTGACCCGCAGATGGCCCCGCAGCGACATCTCCTGCCGGTCCGCCCGGTCCGCGCGCGCGAGGGTGAGGCTGACCGTGGTGGCGAGCGCGGGAACCGCCGTGATCTGCGCGACGAACTGGGCCAGGGAGATCCCGCGGTCGCCGCCCAGGTGAGGCCATCTGCGGATCCAGTACGTGGTGTGCCTGCGGTTGTCGCAGCGCCAGCTCCGGCCGGACTCCTCGGTGCGTCTCTCCTGCCGGTTCGCCCGCCCCGCTTCGGCCGTCACCAGCGGGTTGGCACAGGCCGACGTGGCAATGGCCGACGTCAGCTCTTCCTCGTCGAGCACCGTGGCGCGGAACCCGGCGCCGGTCAGCCTGCTGACGAGGTGGTCGGCGACCCGCACGACGCACTTCTGCGCGCCGACCAAGCCGCCGCCCCGGGCCGCCACGGCCTCCGGACACAGCTCCGGGGCGACCTTCAGCGCGATCCAGGTGATCCGTACCGCGGGAGCGCCGGTCTGCTCCTGCAACGGCGCGTAATTGCTGACGGCCACGGACTGACGCGGCAAGTGCAGCGCGGGCGCGGGCTGCGTGTGCAGCACGATCTGCGCCGACTCCAGGAGGATTCCGTCCACCTCGAGTGCGTCCCGCACCAAGGCCAGCGGCAGCGGCCGCCGGCTCCGCTCGGCGCGCAGGGCGGTGGCGTCCCCCTCCACCTGCACCACCGCGGTGACGAAGGTCCCGTCCCCGACGATGCCGACGGGCCGCCGCTCCCGGCCGCCGTACGCGTACGTGCGCAGGCTCGGATCGCACTCCAGGGCCGGGGCGAGTCCCGGCTCGGTGCCGGGCGCTGCCACCAGCTCCGGTGCGCGCTTCTGCCGGACGCGCAGAGCCCGTGCCGTGGCGACCCATTCGGGCAGGGAGCGGCCCCGGCGACGCACGAAGGCCGGCAGGACCAACGCGACGGCGACAACGGCGGCGGGCACCAGTGTCACGGTGCCGAGGGCCCACCCGGTGAGGAGGACGGCGGCCGCGAGCTCCAGCAGGACGATCCGTTGCAGCCGGAACGAACCCGGCCGCCCCGCACGCAGCCTGAGATGGAGACCGCCTCGCGCGGACGGCTGCCGCGTCGCCCGCGGCTCCGGCCCTCGCCCTGGCCCGGCGGAGCCGCGTGCCCCCGTCCGGTCACGGCTCGAGGCCCGCGTTCCGGAAACCATCACTCCATCCCCCCGATTCGCCCACAACTCGCTGAAACTCCGGCACCGCACCAGGCCCCGAAGGGCCCAGGCACCCTACCCGGCCCTCAACTCCCCCCTCACACCAGGCATAGTAGGGGCCGCGTCCGACATCGGCGGGCAGGGGACGGCGATCCCCGGCGTTGCCCGGGTGCACGCGGATGCACGCGGACGCGCATGGGCGGGACGCGGACGCACACGGGCGGGACACGGGGAGAGACACTCACCAATGGCATCTCGGCGGGATCAACTCAACGCCTACACCTTCGCGAAGCGCCGCTTGCTCGCGGCCTTCGTCCAGTCGTTCCCGCACGGCTCCGAGGAAGGTGCGCCGCGCCCCCTGCGGGGCGTGGTGCCCGGACTCGTCATCGGCGTGATCGTCATGGCCGTGTTCGGCGCCTGGGGCATGTTCAAGCCCACCGCGCCCAAGGGCTGGGACACCCCGAACGAGAAGGTGATCATCGCCGGAAAGTCGACCACCCGATACGTCGTTCTGAAGACCGGCGACGAGGTCCAGCTGCACCCGGTGCTCAACATGGCGTCCGCCAAGCTCCTCCTCGCCCCGGGAAAGGGCGACGTCGTCACCGTGAGCGAGTCGCTCCTGGACAGCGGCAGGATCCCGCACGGTCTCACCATCGGCATCCCGTACGCCCCCGACCGCCTGCCCTCCGAGGAGGAGGCGGGCACCGCCAAGCGGTGGGCGGTCTGTGAGCGTCCGAGCGCGGGCGGCCGGTCCATCCAGAAGGCCGCACTGGTCCTCGCCGACCGCGAGAGGAAACTGATCGAGGGCAAGCAGAAGCTGACCGGCGGCGAACTGCTCTACGTGGTGGCCCCCGACGGCAAGCGTTTCATCGTGGACTCGGGCGGTACGGCGTATCAGGTCGACGGGGTGGACACCGGTGCCGACCTGGAGTTGCTGCTGCGCACGGTCGTCGGCTCCGGGCGCGAGCCCCAGCGGGTGTCCCGGGAGTGGTTGGCGGCCCTCCACCAGGGGGCCCCGATCACCTTCCCGGACATCGAGGGCACGCCCGGCGCACCCGCGAACGCCCCCGGCCGGCTCGGCGAGTCGGCCGACAAGGTCGGCACGGTGCTCAAGGCGTTCGACAACAACAAGGAGCAGCACTACGTCGTGCTGCCCGGCCGGGTCGCCCCGGTGTCCGCCTTCGTCGCCCAGCTCCTGCTGTTCAGCAAGGACCTGGCTCAGGTCGGGCAGGCCGGTCAGGCACTGGACATGAGCCCCGGGGCGATCGTCCCGGGCGAGCCCTTCGGCACCGAGCACGACTGGCCGACCGGTACCCCCGAGGCGGTCAACTCGGCGTCGGACACCAAGGGCAGCCGCAACACAATCTGCACCGTCCTGCGCGGCGTCGACGGCAAGGGCGCCACCACCCTCAGCACCTGGGCGGGCACCGACTTCCCGGCCGATCTCCCCGCCGGTTCCTCCAGCGCCTACGTCACGCCCGGCTCCGGTCAGCTCTACCGCCAGTTCAAGGGCGTGGAGA
This sequence comes from Streptomyces sp. NPDC005774, assembly GCF_042871645.1. NCBI lineage: Bacteria > Bacillati > Actinomycetota > Actinomycetes > Kitasatosporales > Streptomycetaceae > Streptomyces > Streptomyces sp. NPDC005774. The sequence continues at coordinate 15,865 of NZ_JBIAIV010000049.1, forward strand.
CGAAGGCGGGCCCCGTCTTCCTGGTCACCGACACCGGCCTGCGCTACGTCCTGCAGTCCAACGCGGACAGCGCCACCGACGACGCCGGGATCGGCATGTCGGCCGAGGAGAAGAAGCAGTTGGAGCAGGAGGCCCAGCAGGCCCAGACACGCCTGGGCTACGCCGACGTGGACCCCGCGCCGATTCCCGCCGCCTGGTCCGCGTTCCTCCCCACGGGCCCCCGCCTGTCCACGGCTGCGGCACGCCAGCCGCAGGGCTCGTAGCGGAGGACGCCACCCACCATGCGACGCATGCGCCTCCGCCTCTGCTCCGGCCCCCGCTCCCGCCTCCGTCTCCGTCTCCGTCTCCTGCCTCTGCCGATGGCAGCCGCCGCGACCCTGCTGACGGCAGCCTCCCTGGCCGTCGCGCCCCCGGCCGCCGCGGAGGACTCCTTCTCCGGCCAGTGCGAATACCCCAACGCCACCTACCCGGGCCGCCCTTGGTCCCTCCAGCGCGTCCAACTCGACGAACTGTGGAGCGAGTCCAAGGGCAAGGGCGTACGGGTCGCCGTCATCGACACCGGCGTCGACGTGAGGAACCCGCAGCTGAAGAACGCGGTGGACGTGAAGAGCGGCCGCAACTTCCTGCCCAAGGGCCTCAAGGACGAGAACGGCGGCCCCCTCGACCGGGGCAACGAGAACGGCACCACCGACACCGTCGGTCACGGCACCAAGGTCGCCGGCATCATCGCCGCCCGGCCCGCCGACGGGACCGGCTTCGTGGGCCTGGCCCCCGAAGCGACCATCATCCCGATCCAGCAGAACGACGCGGAGGGCCACGGCGACACCGACACCCTCGCCGACTCGATCAGCTACGCCGCCCAGGCCGGTGCGGACGTCATCAACATCTCCCAGGACACCGCGGGCGCCGTCGAACCGGACCCGAAGCTGGAAGCGGCCGTCAAGGAGGCCCTGGCCCAGCAGATCGTCGTCGTCGCATCGGCGGGCAACGACGGACTCGGCGGCAACACCAAGAAGACCTACCCCGCCTCCTACGAGGGCGTCCTCGCCGTCGCCGCCTCCGACCGCAACAACGAGCGCGCGTCCTTCTCCCAGTCGGGCGACTTCGTCGACGTGGCGGCACCGGGCGTCGACATCATCTCCACCGTTCCCCAGGGAGGCCACTGCGCCGACAACGGCACCAGCTTCTCCGCGCCGTACGTCGCGGGCCTCGCGGCGCTCATCAAGGCCGAGCACCCGACCTGGAGCCGGCGCCAGATCGTCGCCCAGATCGAACAGACCGCGGAACGCACCATCGCCGGCCACGACCGCCTGGTCGGCTGGGGGGTGGTGGACCCGGTCCGCGCCCTGACGGAGGACGACCGGCCGATCGAGTCTCCCCGCTCCGACGAGGGTTTGGCCTCGGCCGAGGCGCCTGCCGCGGCGAAGCTCCCGCTCGGCGAGACCGCCGACGAACGGAACGCCCGCCTCGCGACCTACGTCGCCGTCGGCGCGGCAGTTCTGGTGGCGGGACTGGGCGGGACTGCGGTGGCGATCCGGGACGCGCGCAGACGGCCCCGGACGGCGGGCGTTCGCAGGAACCACACTGCAATGTGAGAAAGACCGCTGGAGCACGGTCGGGGTGTCCGCGACCGAAGTGAGAACCGTATTGTCCGGTGAATGACGGGTGAGGGCTGCCAAGTGCCAGTACCGCGACCGGATATGGCAGTTGGGACTGTCGGTGCGTATCACTAGAGTGGTTCCGTTGTGATTCCGTTGTGGTTGCGGTCGTGATCACCGCAAGCGCGTGAACCGTCGGGTGACGTGCGCGGATCCGGCCCCAGCACGGGGAGAACGGGGAGGAAAGCGGAGTGCTTCCTGCATACGGGGGCGTAGGCGCGGCGGATCTGCGCCGCGGTGTGATGGCGTTGTCGACGTTCAAGAAGCGGGTGGACGACCTGCTTTCCACCTTCGAGGAATCGCCGGGCGGCCCATCGAAGGTCCGGGCCCACAGCCTGCCGGAGGCGGCCTTCGGCAGCGGCGCCTTCCCGGAGGGCAAGCAGCTCCACCTGGAGTACGAGCGGGTGCACGAGCGCATCACCGCCCTCTCCAAGTCGCTGGGACTCCAACTGGAGGCCATGCAGATCGCCGTACACGGCGTGGACGTCACCTTCGACAACCTCGAGGACGAACAGCGCTACCGGTTCCACGAGATCCGGACCGAGGTCAACCAGACGCGGGAAGAGATGCTGAACGAGCACCGCAAGGGTGACAACCGCGCCGACCACACCGACGCGGGGTACTGATGAGCGGAGACAAGAACAAGCCGGACCCGTACCAGGAGGAGCGCCAAGAGGCGCTGGCGCAGAACGGCACACTTGACGCGGTCACGAACATGACCAAGATCGTCAATCCCTTCGGCCCCTTCGGTACCACCCGTGGTATTCACTTCGGCTCCACCAGCTTCGAGGGCTACGACCTCAACGACATGGTCGACATCGTCGAGTCCGCCGGCCCCGAACTGCTGGAATCCGCAAGCAAGGCCCTGGTCGACGCCCGCGATGCCATCAGGGATGCCGCCGGGGAACTCGAGCGCGACATCGAGGGCATCGACTGGAAGGGCGAGTCCCGCACCGCCTTCACCACATGGGCCACCAGCCTCGTCAAGACCGCCGAAGGCATCGCCGACTACGCCGACGTCGTCGGCACCCAGGTCATGGCCGCCGGCTCCGGCCTCGCCTCCGTCCGCAAGTCCATGCCCCCACGCGACAGCCGCACCGACCCCAAGCTGGTCGAGGAGATCCCCGAGGCCAAGCGGGTCGACAGCAACGACGAGTACACGGCAGCCGTCAAGGCGGAGAAGCACCGCCAGGAAGCCATCAACCAGATGTACCGCCTGGCGTCGTTCTACACGGTGTCGGCGGGGACGATGGCGAAGGCGGAGGAACCGGTGTTCCCGAAGATGCCGGATGTGGGGGTGCCGGAGCCGCTGCCGGACTACCGCACCCCGGGCCTACCGGTAGCAGACCAAGTCTTGCTCACGTCCCTCAACGAGGCTCGCACCACACATCAGGATGCGACGAGTGTCGAGGCTGGGCGGCAGCACCCGCACGAGCAACAGGCGCTTCCCAGAGAGACAACGAAGCCTGACGTGCCGCCGAAGCAGCCTGTGAACACGGAGATCAACAGCGTCGGAACGTTGCCGCCGCAGGAGGTCATGAAACCGACCACGGCCACACCACCGACGACGGCTGGCTCCGTTGGTCAGCAGGGGCCGATTCTTCCCATTGCCCCCAGCGCGGTCCCACCCGCCCTTCGCGGGGCCGCCGGGCGTACCGCGGGGTCCCGCGGCATGCCCGCGGCCAAGGTTCCCCCGTCGGCGCAGGGACGAGCCGGGGGCACGGCAGGCAATGGTCCGGCAGCTCGTACCGGACCTGGTCCCGCGGGCCAGAGTCCACGTGCTGCTACGCCGGGGCCGGTGGGAAGCCGCGGGACCGGTCCTCTGGGACCAGTGGGACGTACCGCGCTGCCGGGGCAAGCAGGGAGTCCCGGAACTGGTCCTATGGGACGCGGCATCGTCGGCGGGGTACCGAAGCCCGCAGGGCCGGCGCCCGGACACGTTGGAGGTGTCCCCCGCAGTCCTACGGGTGCTATGGGAGCTTCACCGTCCAGTCGCAGTGGTTTCGGGCGCAACAGCGATGGCGTTGTCGGCGGGCGGCCCGTTACTGGCGCTGCGCCTGGCGGCAACGGCTCCAAGCTGCCGCGTGGCACGGTCATCGGTGGCGAAGGTGTGTCCGGCCCGCGCGCGGCTGGACAGAGGCCCGGTCAGCACGGCGTGATCGGATCGCCTCCTACGAGGTCGAACACAGGGCAGGCGTCCCGCCGTTCCGTCAGCAGCCCTGACGGTGTCGTCGGAATGCCCAATGGAAGGGTTCCTGGCACAAGGAACAGCGGACGCATCTCCGAGGGCTCCGGGGCGCAACGTGGCGCCACAAGCAACCGCGGCTCCGGGGAGGGTCGTTCACGTCGCGATGAGCAACGTGGCGACACGTCGGCGACCGACTGACCGGACTGAAGAAGGACAGACAGAGGCATGATGTCAAGGTTCAGCCGACGCGTCAGGCGGAGTGCGCCCTCTCAGAGACGTCACAGGAGACGGGGCGCTGGCGTCTGCTCAGTACTTGGGGCTGTGGTCCTCCTCTCGACAGGTCTCACGTCCGGTGCAGCAGCTGCAGACGTCCAGTCGCAGCAGTGGTACCTGTCGGCGATGAAAGCCGATGAGATGTGGAAAGTGAGCACCGGAAAGGGAGTCAAGGTTGCGGTCATCGACACTGGCGTCAACCCTGAGACTCCTTCTCTGAAAGGGCAGGTACTCACGGACGAGGTGCCACAAGCTGTCGCTTATGGGGCCACTGATGATTACGTTGGTCATGGCACAACCATGGCAGAACTGATCGCTGGCACCGGCGCGGGCGGAGGCATGAAGGGGCTTGCGCCCGGAGCCAGGGTTGTGCCTTACCGGATTGTGCTCAGCGATGGTCTGAAGGACAAGGCGGAGATAGGTAAGGCTCCGAGCCCGGCCGAGGCGATCAGAGCTGCTGCTGACAGCGAAGCCAAAATCATCAGTATGTCGTTTGGAGGCCCGGGTGACGACTCCGAAGCAGAGTCGGCTGTAAAATATGCCCATTCCAAGGGCAAGCTGATGTTCGCCGCCGTGGGCAACGACGCGGAAAGTAAAAACCTCATCGATTATCCTGCTGCCTATCCCTATGTAGTCGGTGTTGGCGCATCGGATGAGTCCGGGAAAGTCGCGAAGTTCTCGGAGCACGGCAACTATGTCGACTTGGCGGCTCCGGGGCTGGACATGCCCATCTGGTGCGACGCGACCTTCCGTGCGTACTGCGATCAAGGGGGAGGAACGAGCTCTGCTACTGCCCTCACTGCCGCTGCCGCCGCCCTCGTCTGGTCCGCCCACCCCGACTGGACCGCCAACCAGGTCCTCGCCAGCCTCATCGACACCGCTGGCCGCGACTGGGCGAGGGATGACCCGAGCACGTACCTCGGCTACGGCCTGATCCGTCCGCGCAGGGTCCTGATGGACGAGGACTTCAAGCCCGGCCCGCCCGGCACCGACCCCCTCGCCAGGGAAAACGCCATCGGAGTCCTGGACGAATCGGGCGACCCGGTGGCCTCCACCACGTCACCGTCCCCCCAGCCTTCGAAGGGCACGAAGGACACGTCGGACGGCCAGAACTCAACAGCCGCCTCCGACACGGGTACTTCCGAGAACACCGCCCTCTGGGTGGCCCTCGGAGCCGCAGCGGCGGCCCTGGTGATCGGGGGCGGCGCCTTCGCCGTGATCCGCTCACGACGAGGCGCATAGGAAGGCACACAACAGCCGGCCCCTGGCGCAACCGACCACCCACCACACCACCACGCGGTGCCACCGCACCGCACCACCGCTCTCACGAAAGGGACTGCCGACATGGCTGAAGGCCGCAAGCTTTACGAGGCCCAGGTAGAGAAGCTCCAGACGAACGTCGTCGACCGGTACGACTCGATCAGGCAGTCTCTCGCCCGCCTCCAGGGAACGATCGACATGATCGAGAAGAACTGGACGGGCCAGGGCGCCATGGCCTTCGACAAGAAGCAGACGGAGATCAACAGCCACATGGCCTCGATCGGCCGCATGCTCGACGACTTCCTCGAGGGCATCCAGCTGAACAAGGCCGACAAGCGCAAGCTCGAGGACCAGATCGAGGCCGACGTCGCCAAGATCTCGGTGGACGACCTCGGTGGAAAGACCTCTGCCCTCAGCAGCTACTGACGCGAGCCCCCGGAAACGACCCGCCGGCTCTTAAGGAAACGAGGAAGACATGTCCGGAGCCCATTACGACGAACTCGCCGTCACCTACGGCACCATGGACGCGCTCGCCACCGAACTCGGCAACCAGGCCAAGAAGCTCGAGGAGGACCTCGAGGCCCTCAAGAAGGCCGTGCTGGACGCGGCCGCGGGCTGGGGCGGCGAGGCCTACGAGGAATTCACCAAGAAGACCAAGGAGTGGGACCGCCACGCCTCCGGCATCCACCAGGCACTGGTCAGCATCGGCCAGCGCGTCGGCACCGCCGGTGGCGACTACCGCGGCGGCGACCTGAAGGGCGCCAGCTACTTCATGTAGGGCAACCGCGCGCAGCACACGCAGAAAGCGAACAGGGTGGACACGCGCGGGAGGTGTCCACCCTGTCGTACAGCACAACGCGGCAGGACCGAGCCCTGACCGGAACATCAGCTGCACAGGTCTCGTAGAACTCGTAACACGATCATGAGCGGGCCTTCTTGAGACGCCGCCGACAGATGAGGCTGCAGGCAAGGGAGACGAAGGCGTCGTGGAGTTCGGTGCGGCGTTCCCATCGGACGGCGAGGCGTTTGAAGTGGTGGAGCAGGGCAAAGGTCTGCTCGACGACGTAGCGGAGCTTGCCCATGCCCTTGATGTTCGGGGCACCCTTGCGGGAGATGACGGGCATGATCCGTCGGTGCCGCAGCTCGTCACAATGGGGTTTGGAGTCGTAGCCCTTGTCACCGAGCAGGGCGTCGGGTCGGCGGCGGGGCCGGCCGGGACGGCCCGCGACGGGCGGGATGCCGTCGATGGGGGCGAGGGTCTGGGTGACATCGTTGATGTTGCGGTGCCCCGAATGCGGGCACACCGCCAAGGAGAACCGGCCCGCACAGGACAAGTTCCACTGCGCCGCCTGCGGCCACACCGCGCACGCCGACACAGTCGGAGCTGTCAACGTTCTACGGGCCGGGCTGGTCCGTCGCGACGCCAACCCGGCATAGCGAGAAGCCCCCTCGTTTACGAGGGGGAGGAGTCACGTACCCAGAGCCCTCCACCTCAGTCGAGTTCACGGAGCGTGTCACTGCGCGAATGGTAGGAGCTGTCGAGCGCGTCCTTCCGCAGGGAGCTCTGCACCTTGCTGTCGAGCCTTAGAGCCTTCCCCCAGGCATCGACCATATCGGCGCTTTGCTCTTCAAGAGCGGTCGAACTGTTCTTGGCGCCGTCTGCGAGCAGGGTCTGCTGCCATGAGCCGACGAGGTGGTTCACGGGGGCGTTGGAATAGGATGGAGGTTCGGGAATCTTTTTCGTCAATCCCTCGAAGACGTCGCGTTCCCACTGGGGCGCCTGGTTCTCACCCAGGTCCCTTCGGATGTCGGCGGCCACAGCGTCTAGAGCACCGAGCGTGCGGGCGTTCCGTGCCGGTGGTGCGGAGAGCTCGGCACCAGTGGTGTCACGCTCCACTGCGGCAAGCCCTTCCGCAGCATGACGAGTCGCTGCCATCCGCAATACGACGTATGCCGTGGGCTCCTCCGACACCGCTCGCACAGTGCGCAGCAGCGAGGCACGCGGTACGGCCATGTGAACGCCGTCGCTGTCTTCCCACGAGGGCTTGGAGGGAAGACTATTGCTCACGTAGTCCGCGTTTCCGATGCCCAGCATCACATCGGTGTCCGCCGCGTAGTCCGCCAGCGATTCTGCGAGCGGCTCACTCAGAATCGGATCCAGGCGACCCCCCGTGCTCTCCAGGTTGTCCTCGACAGCTATGAGGACAACCTTCATGGCCTGCGCCTGCTGAAGCGAGTGCTGCCCCGGCACGGGCCCCACGGTCGCTTTGCTGATCGCTGCCCCGAACTCGGAACAGCTCATGCCAACCCGGTAGTTGTCTCCTAGCGCTTCATGGATGTGCTTGTCCTGCAACAATCCCTCGCAGCTTTTTGAATCTCCGTCGGATCCGAGAAGGAGCCATGCCCCGATACCCCCGGTCGCTGCCACACAAGCAACGACAGCGGTCAGCGCAACGAGACGTGAGCGACGGGCATTCGGCGAAGGCGTTTCGGACATGTTTTTCCTTGCTGCAGGGCGATACAGGGCGGCCGATGTCAGTTCGTTGTGTCCGTCAGGTACTTCTGGGCCGTATTCGATCCTCGGTCGTGGCCGTTGAGGATGTCGTTGGTGAGCGCTGCCACCTGGGCCTTGCCCTTGTCCGTTGTGGTATCGAGGTCTGCCCGGTCGCTGGCCCATGCGTCGACCATGGTGGCCATCTGGTTGTTCGCGTTGAGGTACTCATCGGCGATCGCAGCGTTGGCCGGGGCATCTGCCTCGGCCTTCATGGAATTGCCCCATTGCCAGGCCCACGTGTCCACACCTCGTTGAAGAGCGTCGCCGATGGCGATGGAGCCACCAGCCGTGGGGATGGCCAGCGGAGTGACTGCTCCGCCGATGATGTGGTATGCGATTTTCGACTTCCAGTCGGCCTCGCTGTAGCCTGCCATGCGCTCGTCGTTGATCACGCCTTCTCGGATGGCCGAGTACGCTCCGAGCGTGGCACCGGCCTTGCTCAACGGTGCGGACCTCTCGAAGTCGGTCGACCCCTCTGGGATGCTGCGCATCTCGGCGTCGATGTACCTGGACTCCGCCTTGTGCAGGGTGGCGTATGCATCCGGGTCTTCCGACAGCCCACGCATGACTTGCACAAGGTCCTTCTGTGAAACTGCGAGGTGCGTGGTGTCGCCGTCGCGGAAGTAACCGTCCCCCGTTGCCGCCCGGACGTAGTTCGCGTCCATGCCACCGAGGATTTCGTGCGTGTCGTTGGTGTACTGCGCCAGCGCGTTGGCGAGGGGTTGACGCAGATTCTCGTGTACGGGCGCGTCAGTTCCCTCACTCGGCTTGAGTTCCTCGATGATGCCGTGCATGACGCGTGCCTGTGCGTCACTGTGCGGCATCTCAGGCCACGGATCCTGCCCCTTTTGGAGCGGAAATTGACCCGTTGCCGCAGCCTCCAGAGCAGCTCCCAGCCCGGCCCGACTGAATGGGTCGTCGACAGTGATGACCATGGTGGGGGTGGGGGTGCTGATCTGCGGCCACTCACGCTCGTTCAGCAGGTACTTCAGGTGGCTGTTGCCGACATGGTCGGAGCCCGACCCGTTGCCTGAGGGGTCGAAGAAAGCAGTGGCCGCGTCGGGGTTCTTGCTCATGATTCCGAGGAGACCGTCGAGGGCGTCCGCGTAGATCCCGTTGTGGCGGGCTCCCCACTGAGCGAAGATGTTGGACTGCTTCTTCTCTGCCGCTATCAGATCGTCGCCCAGTTCGTAGAGGAACTGGTCGTCGTACTTGACGCTGCTGTGCTGCATCAGGCTGACGAAGGACTGGTAACCGTAGAGCGGGTGGCTGTTGGAGCCGTAGTTCTTGGCGCCGTGCTTGTCGAGGTTGTCCATCCACTGCCGGTAGAACCTGCCGTCGTCGCCGGCGAGCCAGTCCTTGAACTTCTGGGACCCCAGAGGTGCGTCGGTGACCGATCCGGGTACCTGGGTGGCCTTGGCGACGGTGTCTGCCAGGCCGCCCTGCAGTTCCAGGTACTGGGCCTTGTGTTTTTTGTCGTCGTCGTAGGCGAGCTGGTTCAACTCGTTGGTCAACCTGATGGTGCCCTCGGGGCCGAGTCCCTTCAGCAGGGTCTGGCTGAACACCTTGTTGTCGGAGTTGTCGCGGAAGGCGCGGTCCAGTTCGGCGAGTTCGGCTGCGGAGACCTTCTTGCCGTCCGCGAGGCGGGTGGCGATCTCCTCGGCGTTCTCGGCCTCGTACTTCTCGATGTCGCCCTGCGCTTGGCCGTTGAAGCCGTTGAACGTGCCGTCCTGGAGGTCGGTATCGACGACGACGGCGTTGAAGGCGATCTCGACGCCCTTGTCGGCGTCGGTGACGTCTTTGACGAGCTGGTCTATGCGGTCCTGCCAGGAACGGACGCTCTTGCGGACGCTTTCCTGGAAATCGGGGTCATGGCGGTAGGCGGTACGTGTGCTCTCGCTGAGCCGTTGGGTGTCGTAGGAGACGATGCCCTGCTCGGACACCTTCATGTCGTCGCTGATGGCATCTTGGCGGGCGGCCCTGAGCTTGCCACGTAGGTCGGCGAACTGGGTGTGGGCATCGAGCAGGAGGGAGGCGATGGCCTTCGCCTCGGTCTGGGCGTTTTGATATTCTGTCAGCGTGGTGTCGAAGCGCCGATTGGCAGCGTCTGCGCTCAGCCCCAGCCAGGTCTGGCCCATGGATATGCCGTGCACGTCCCGTTTGTAGGCCTTCTCCTGCTTATTGAGCTCCTTGGCCATGCCGTCCCAGCCGTCGGCTGCTGTGGTGAGCGCGGCCAGGTCGGTCGTCATGATCTCGTGGTACGTCGGCATGGGTCCCGTGGTGTGCGTCGGGGTGAACGGTCGGTGGCGGGAGCGGGCGGCTCAGTAGGCGTCCAGGTTGGACGACTGGCGCACTCCCTGTCCGACGCCGAAGTCGGTGTTCTGGAAAAGAATGTTGGTGCTGCGCAGGGCTTCCTTTTCAGAACTCAGACGGGACATCAGGTTCTGCACCTGCTCGCCCCAGGTCTTGTGCGCCTTCTTCAGCGCCGTGGAGGTGACCCACCCGTGGCCGTCCTTCGCGGCGAAGGCCTTGACCGCGGCGTTGGTCTCCTCGTCCGCCCGGTCGCCGGCCTTGCGGGTGTCGGGCTCGATGTTCTCCTCGATGGACTTGGCCGCGGCCTTCTTCTGAGCAGGGCTGGATGCCAGGTCCTTCCGGCCACCACCCACAGGTCCCGGCGAGCCTCCTGGATCCGCTGGATACTGATTCAGCCGCATACCGACCGGTTGTCCGGCCCCACCGATGTTCCCGTACTGCTCCGCGACAGGCTCCGCCATGCCTTCCTGCCCCCGTGTGCTCGATTGGCGTGCACCCGCCAGGCTAACAACCCTGCTGACTCGTGTTGCTCAAGGGGCGGGGCAGGACGAATCCCCAACCGTGTGACACAGGGTTGACGCCTTCGCATAGAGAGGAAGGGGCGGTCGGAAGCCAAGTCCCGGCTTCCGACCGCCCCTTCCTCTTCAGGTCAGTCGCGCGCTGTCATCCGTACGAACGCCGTCCACTGCGTGGCAGGAACGGTGAGGATCGCCGCCTGTGGCCGCTTGGAGTCGCGGACCAGCACGGCCGTACCGGCGTCCGCGACCTCGACACAGTCGCCGCCACTGCCCGAGCTGTAACTGCTCTTGAACCAGCTCAGCTCACCAACGGCAGGCTCGGGGCCGGAGACAGAGACGGCGGCGACAGCAGCGGTGGAGACGGAAACGCAGCCGGAGACGACGACCGCCCCGCCCCTCCTCGAAGAGGCCCGCGCCCTCGTCTCCGCGTTCCCCCACCTCTCCCCCGCCCTCCACCACATCCCCCGCGCCATGCACGCCGAACTGGCCGGCCTCACCGCCCGCTGGCTCGCCGCCGGGCACCCGCCCGCCGCCGTCCGCCTGCACATCCTGCGCGGCCTCCCCGACGACGGCAGCACCGTCCACCGCCCCGGCGGCCTGCTGCGCTACCTCCTGCGCGACGCACCGCCCGTACCGGCGGGTCAGGAACCGGAAGCAACCCCACCACCCGCAGGAACCTCCCCCGAGCAGTTCCCCTGCCCCCGCTGACCCGTGGTGCGGAACGGCCGGTGGGGTGGCGTAAATCGGTGGAGGGCTCGCGGCCCGCCCTGCTACGGTCCTGGGGCCGGCCGCGGGACTCCGGTGCGACTTCCGGAACCTGCCTCTGAAGCAACGATTCGCAGCTCGTGCCCCCATTCCCCGGTCGGCGTCCACAGCCAGGGGGGAAGAACCGCATGGATGCGTACGGGGACCTCGTCGCGGCCGAAGACGTCCTGCTCTTCGTCAATGCGGCGATCACCTCGACCGGCCAGCGCGAATTCCACGGCGACGCGGACGAGCAGCGGCTCTCCCTGGACTTCCTCCACGCGTACGTGCTGGGGAACTACCGCGACCTGTACACCGGGGTCCTCGCACTCGACATCAACGACCACAACGCGGTCCTCGTCATCCGACGGCTGCTGGAGACCGCCGGTGAGGCCACCGTCGACCAGCGCCGCCGTGAAGGCCGTCTGATCGCGTGCCGTCTGGCGACGCTGCCGCCGCAACGCGTGTACGGGCTGTTCGACGCCCTGCGGCGGGCCGGGGTGAACAACCGCCGCTGCCGCGCGATCATGCGCGACTGGCTGACCGCCCGCCCGGACCCGGCGTTCGACGCCGTGAAATACCGCCGCAGCCTCAAGCGGGCCCTGCGCCACGCGCACCTGGCCCCCGCCGTCGAGGAGTTGGGGACGTTCCTGTTCGCGCCGACGATCCGCAAGCGCTATGCGACACCCCTCTTCGAGACGTGGCGCCGGGCGCACCACGAGCAGGCCGCCCTGTACGAGCTGCCCTACACGGTCGCCGAGGGCTTCGCCGCCCGGCACGGCATCCCCCGGAAGGTGTTCCTGGAGCGCATGGCCCCGCGGATGACCCGTCTGGAGACCCTGCGGCTGCAGGACTCCGCGCACCGGCTCGGGGCCGCACGGGTACAGGCGGACCTGACCGGGATGCCGCTGACCCGGTTGGCGACCTATGTGCTCTCGCTGCCGGTCGAGGACCGCCTGCGCCGGCGCGACGAGCTGACCCGTGCCCTGGAGTCGGCCGCCGCCCGGGTGGCCGGCTCCCACCGGGGGAGCTGGGGCGAGGTCACCGCCGTCCTGGACGACAGCTTCTCCGCCTCCGGCTCGGTGCACAAGCGCCGTCGGCCGCTGGCTGTGGCCCTGGCCTGCCACTACCTGCTCGCGGCCCTCGCCGGCAGCTACACCGGGCTGTGGACGTCCGGGCGGACCGACGCGCTGCTCGCCCGTCCGTACGGGCCGACGCCGCTGGGCCGGCGGATCCTCGACGCGCTGGACACCGCCCCGTCCAGGCTGGTGATCGTCTCCGACGGATGGGACAACGCACCTCCCGGCCTGGCCGCCGAGGTGCTGCGCATCTGGCGGACCCGGCTCGACCCCGAGCGCCGCACCAGCCTCGTGCACGTCAATCCCGTCTACGACGCGGCCGACTTCGACGTGCGCCGACTGTCCCCGACGGTGCCCACCGCGGGCATCCGCGACGCCGAGGACCTCCCCGCACTGGTGGAACTGGCCCAGTTCGCGGAGGGCCGGACCGGCCTGGCCGAACTGACCGCCTACCTGGACGCCCGTGCGGCCCGCATGCTGAGCGACCACGACCGGGAGCGGGCGCGATGACCACCACACTGGACCTGACCGGACTGGACACCCGCCCCTCCCAGGTCTGGGGCGCCGTCCGTCTGGTGCCGCTCGTGCGCGACGAACCCGTCGATGACCTCCGTCTGCACGCGCGGCTGTACGGCGACGTGACGGGTCTGGTCGAGGTCAGCCCGCGCCATGCCTACGTCTCCTACATCCCGCACGGATTCGTCGCCACATGGACCGGTGACGGCACGCCGGCAGCCGCCTACGGCACCCACCTGTCCACCGACGGCGACCCGGCCCCCACCGCCACGACGGACCTGCGCTTCCACCGCAAAACGGCTCGCCGCGAGGCCACACACCGGCTGCGGTTCCTCCCCCTGCACCTGGCACTGGAGGGCTACCTGGCACTGCACTTCGGCGGCCCCTCGATCGCCTGGGAGGAGTGGTCGCAGCGCGCGATCCGCCAAGGGCTCTCCCCGCGCGCGGAGGAGGCGTACGTGGGTGCCGACGTGCGCGGACTCGCCGACGCGCTACGCGTCTTCGAGATCCACCCCGGCCAGTGCGGCGTGCTGCTCTACGTCGCCGACGCGCTCGCGGCCGCGTTCGCGGTTCCGCACCCCGACGACTACCGCGCCCTCCACCCGACCCTCCTGCAGGACCTGTTCGGCGAGCTGATCCACCACTACGCCACGCTGATGCCGCCGGTACCGGACTTCCGGGCCCGCGTCGACGACGTGCGGATCCGCTCCCTGGCCGAGCTGCGCACGGCGGTCGCCGACCAGGAGGACGCCTGGGCGCGTTTCCACGACACGACCATGGCCGGCGGCCTGCTGCACCACGCGTACACCTGGCGGACGGTCCACCGGATGGGACGCTTCACCCTCTCCCGCTTCCTGCCGGCGTTCCGCCCCAAGGAGGAGAACCACATCGGTGAGGCCATCACCGACGACCGGGGCAGGATCACCTACCTCAAGACGTTCCGGCTGTCGGAGAGCCAGATCCGCCGCGGTCACCTCCTCAGCCGGCTCGCCGCCCACGACTGGCACCTGGCGAACACCGCGGCCGGCCTCGGCATCACCGAGGCCCAGTTGGGCCTGCGGCTGGAGTCCGCCGGCTTCGGTCACCTGCTCCGCCAGGACGTCCTGGACGGATACCGAAGTCGGTGACGCCTGGCAGGATGCGCGCCATGGCATCGAGAGACGACAGCGACGAGGCGTACGTGGTCGGCCTGTGCAACCAGGTTCTCGGCGAACAGGCCCTGACCCAGCACAAGTTCGACTGGCTGCTGGGGGACCCGGGGTCCGGTGGCCGGCAGGTCAGGCTGCCGGTCGACGCGTACTGGCCCGGCCACCAACTGGTGGTCGAGTACCGGGAACTGCAGCACGACCAGCCCATGCCCCACTTCGACAAGCCGGACAGGCTCACCGTCAGCGGAGTCCACCGGGGCGAGCAGCGGGCCCTGTACGACGCCCGCCGTGACACCGAGATCCCCGCCCACGGGCTGCGGCTGATCGTGGTCCGCCCCGCCGACCTCGACGCGGACGGCCGCGGGCGGCTGCGGCGCAGCCAGGAGGCCGATCTCGCGGCGCTGCGGACGATCCTCGCCCGGGACAGCGACGAGGACCGGGTCACCGACGCCTTCCGCACCTGGCTGCTCGCCGAGGGCTGGACGCCGGTCGAGCCCACCGACCGCTGGACCGACGTCGAAGCCGTGCGCGGCGACGAGCGGCTGATCTGCGAGGCCAAGGGCCGCACCAGCGAGAAGGGCATCGACGCCGACATCGCCTACGGGCAGCTGTTGCGCCGAATGACGGGCCAGGACGCCCGGACACGGTACGCACTCGTCGTGCCGTCCTCCTCCGTGAAAGCCGTCGAACGCGTCCCGGCCCATGTCCGCACACTGCTGCGCATCGACGTGTACGAGGTGACGGACGGGAGCGGTGTGCGTCCGCTGCCGGCCTGGACAGGGCCTGGAACGGGCCGCATGAACACGGGTGGCGGGCAGCCGCCCACAAGTCCGACATCCTCGCCCACCGTCCCTACAGAGCGCCGCCGTGGGGACGCCGGACCTGGTGAACGGGCTGCCGTCACGGGATCTTCGGAGGCATGACGAGTTCCCCCCGGCGGCAGCGACCGGCCGCTTCCGCCCTCCTCTTCGCCGAGCAGAGGGCCTTCACCCTCCGCTTCTCCGCCACCCCACGCGGTGCCCGGCTCGCCCGGCGCCTCGCTTCCCAGCAGATGGACGCCTGGGGCTGGGCCTACCGCAGCCCGGCCCACGACACCGTCGAGCTGGTCGTCGGGGAGCTGGCCGCCAACGCCGTCACCCACGGCCGGGTTCCCGGCCGGGACGCCGAGCTGCGGCTGACGGCCGAACCCTGCGGCACGCTGGTACGGATCGAGGTGAGCGACGCGCGTGGGGAACGACGGCCGGTGATGCCGCAGGGAGAACGGCCCGACAAGGACGGTGGGCGTGGGCTGGCTCTGGTCGAGGCGCTGGCCGGGGAATGGGGCGTCACCGAACGGTTGGGAGATCCGGGCAAGACCGTGTGGGCCGTCGTCCCCTGTACGGCTCCCCACCTCTTCGGCCCGCGTGACGACGTGCCCTTCGGCTCACACGGCCTGCACGTCCCGGGAGGGATGCCGCCGGGGCAACCGTGACACCACAACTGAACGGGAGCGATTGACTCAGAAGTGTGCCGAGGCGCCGGGTCTCGGCCACGGCCCCCTTCGGCAGCGGGCTCAGCACGGGTTCGGGCGAGCCGTCACTCGACCAGGGCGGCTCGCAGGCGCCGGCGCAGCACGTCGACGACGTGTCCCTCCGCACCGGGTGATGTGGGATCCGGGGCCTTCTGGAGAGCGTGGCGCTCAGCGGTCCGTACGGTGGACGAAGTAGCTCACGACGATGAGTACGCCGAGCACCCCCACGCTGAAGATACCGAGGGCTTTCCAGATTCCTTCTCTGCCCACCGCGGAGTGCACCCCGCCGGCGAGCCCGCCAACGGCCATGCAGATGCCCAGTGCGGCCGTCCGTGAACTTTGGAACACGAGTATCCCCTCGCTTTGTTTTTCTAGCCAGCACTGCTGCTCAAGGCTGACAGCCGAGCTTTTTCTTGTAGGCGTCGAAGTATGAAGGGACGAGCTTCTCCAGCAGGGCTTGCGACTCGTCGTTCCACTTCATGTCCTTGACTTCTAAAGATAGAACGTCGCCCTTCTTGCTGACTCCAGGGCATGGAATTACTGTCGCTACCCCGCGATGCCAGGAGGCGAATTCACCTGCTTCGAAGTAGCGCAGACCTTTCATTTCGTAGTCTTGGAAGAGGTCGCGCAGCTCATATCCACTCTCGTGCCAGTTGCCATCGCTGACAACAGCGTCGTTCCCGTCCACGTATATGTGGCAGAACTGGCCTTCTTTGCGCGTGAAGTGGCCGGTATCCTGCTTTAGTTCATCGCCATCGTGGAGCAACGATTCTAGAACATTCCTGTCTGCAGGAATGCCACAGATGTTGTCTGGTGTGGGGTATGAGAGCCCGTCACCCGACGGGTTGCAGGCGGCGAGAGTGATGGTGAGGAGAGCGGCAGTTAGTAGCCTTTTCGATGGCAAGGATGGCCCTCATTTCTGTTTCCCGTTCGGGGTGCAGGAATTGGTTTATTGAAGGATGGGGCGAGCGTGGAAGGCATCTTAATTGCTGCTTCCCGAGGAGTTCCACTGAGCGCTGTCAGAATGGCTGACGCCCGCCTGGATGCGAACCGCTCGTTCGATGGCTTCTCTAGTTTCTGTGTCGCCGTCTTCCAGATTTGAGAAGTAATTGATGACGGCTAGCGCAGCCGCCTCCGCTGCTGCCTTCCTTCCCTCTGAGTATTCCTTTCCTGCACTCAGTTCAGCCTCATCCGTAGTGTCCTTGTCGATGCTCTTCATGACGCTTTCGGTAACATCCTCCGCCAGCCAGTTGACCGGTTCCGTCACGATGGAGAAGGGAGCGGGGATGGCTTCCGTGCCGAGGCCCAGGATGCGGTTGACCCACTTGGCGTTGTCTGCTGCCGCCTCGTTGTATTCCGCGTTCGAGGTCGTGTGGTAGTCGTAGATGGCGTCCGCCCGCGAGTTGCTCATGATTCCCGCGATGGCAGCCCCCGGCGCGACCAGATCCCCGACGCGCCCGCCGTCCTCCGAAGTGAGGCCCTTGCCCTCCGCCTTCAGGAACTCCTGCACCACGTTCGCGGTGTACGCCTGCTGGGCGGAGGTGATGGCGCTGTACGCGTCGGGGTCCTGGCCCACCAGGCCCAGGAACCTCTGCGCGTCCCCGTACCCGAGCTCGGCGGCCGCGCCGTTGACCGGGAAGGTCTTGCTGTCGGAGCCCTCCAGGTACATCGACCGCTGGAAGTCGCCGATGTAATCCGCCGCGATGTTGCCCAGGCTGTCGCGCAGGGCGTGGAGAGGGCCGGTCTCTTCGTCCTCCAGGTCGCCGTTCATGTTGTGCGTCAGCAGGTCCGGGTTCGTGGCGAACTTCTCCACGATGTCGTGGACCAGTTCCGCCTGTGCCGTGCTGTGCTTGACCGACGGGTCGATCGTGCCGCTGTCGTACGGGTGCCCTGTCGCGGCGGCCTCGAGGGCGTGGCCCAGAGCGTTCGGGCCGAAGGCGAGGGCCTTGCTCGTCGCCTCCTCATCCGCCAGGACGTTGGCGGTGTTCCTGTCGATCGTCCACTCGAAGTTCTTGTCCGTGAAGAGATCGAGGTAGGACTTGAAGTCCGTCTTGCCCCCGGACTTGACCGTGCCGTCCTCGTTGTACGCCGTGGGCTTCTCCGTGAAGAACTGCTCGGCTGCCTCGGGGCTGTGCCCCAGCGCCTCCAGGACGCTGTTCAGTGGATCGTTGCCGCTGCCGAGTTTCCCGGAGGGGTTGAACCCGTAGCGGTCGTCGCTGCCGGCGGGTTTGTTGGACAGGAAGCGGTGGGGATCCTCCTGGTGGAGTTGGGTGACGTGCTCCGCGATGGGCGTCAGGAACGCCGGATCGTAGTTCCCGTAGCGGAGCAGGCCGCCCAGGACCTGGTATCCGTAGGGCTTGTTCCACATGCCGCGTTCCCACTCGATCTGCTGAGTGCCCAGCTTGCGGAATTCCGCGCCCCACGACGAGGGCAGGTGCTGCCGGTCCCCTCGAACGCTCTGCGGAGTGTAGGGGTCGGTCGCGTTGGCCAGGGCGTGGCCCATGTACTTCTGCAGGTCCTGTACGCCGGCCAGGCGGGTCTTCGAGGCGTCCTCACCGGTGCCGTCGATCGACAGGGCGGCGTAGAACTCGAGCGTCTGCCTCGGTCCGCCCAGGCCCTCGAAGAACTCGGTCGAGAACTCTCCGTCCTTCTCGCGTCCGTTGTGGCGCAGCAGCCGGTTCAGCTCCGCCAGTTCTCGGTCGGTCATGTCCTCGCGCTTCTTGGCGAGTTCCAGAGCGCGTTCGACCTGTGCGTCGTTGAGGGACCCGTACTTCGCGTGGCCGGCGTTGTACGGGGCGTTCCCGTGCGCCCGCTTGAGGGCCAGCCTGGTGGAGAGGTCGATGTCGCCGGCACGGGCGATCTTCCGTGTGATGGAGTCGGCGTAGCGCTGCCGCTCCTCCTCGGTCGCGTCCTTTCCGTCCTTGCCGCCGTTGCCGCCCTTCGCGTCGGCGCCCGACTCGGGCCGGACTCCCACACTCACCGTTCCGTCACCGTTGTCCTGAACGGCGTAGCCCTTTTTCCCGGCCTCGTCGGTGAGCGTCCGGACGCTCTTCTGCAGCGTTTCGAGTTCGTGGTGAGCGTCGTCGAGGACCTGGAAGATACTGTCGGCCTCCATGCGGAGGTCCGCGAACTCCTTGGCGGTCTTGTTCACGAACTCCCGTGTGACGCCGGCGTTCACGCCTTCCCAGCGTGCGCGGTCGGACTTCTTCTTGAGGCCGTCACGCGCATCGGTCTCGAGCTGTTTCAGGTGGGTGACCGTCTTTTTCCAGTCCGACACCGAGGTGCCCAACTTGCCGAGCTCCACCTGCATGAGGTCTTCGTAGGTGATGGGCATGCCTGAGCTTCCCCCGTGCTAATTGAAGTACTTGCCGAGCTCCGATAAAGGCATTTCCGAGCCGTCTCTCCGCATGATGACGGCGGCGACCCCGGCGTCGTCGTTGGCGTGCAGCTTCTTGCTGAAGTCCAGGTGGTTGGAGATGTGGGCACAGGCCTGACGGACCGCCTTCACCTGGCTCTCCCAGACGGTCAGCGTCGTCATGAGTTCGTCGCCCATGGCGAAGCCGGCCCGGGACAGCGCGGACGCCGCCTGGTGGGTGGAACCGGCGTGGTCGGAGTTCATGCCGGCACCGGCGATGTCCACCTTCTTCACGAGGTCACCGTGCAGGACGAAAGCGTCGTGCCCCACGGCGCCGAGGTCGTCCTGCCGTACGACCAGGTCCGGCTTGCCGCCGGGGCCCGGTCCTTGAGCGGGCGCCTGGTTCAACCGCATCTGCGTCGACTGCCGGTCGGCAGCCTGAGCCTTCAACTGTTCCCACTCGTCCCATGACATGGGTTCCGCTCCCTCGCCGCAGTCAGATCAGACGTGGTCGTGCTGGTCGTGCTGGTCGTGCTGGTCGTGCTGGTTGTGCTGGTTGTGCCGGTCGTACCGGCCCTGCCGACCGTGCCGGTTCTCTGCCGCGCGGCGCCTCGAAGAAGAGCCGCGACGGGCCCCTCGGCGTCCGTCCCCGACCCCACAGGGCCGGAAGAGCCGATGCCGGTGAACCGTCAGAGCGCCTCCTCCGCCACCAGTCCCGTCTGTACCAACGGCCTTCCCCGCCGCCGGGACACGAACACGCCCCGCCCCGCGGGCATCGGCCGCGGCCGGACCCCGCCCAGGACGTCGCCCTCCGTCGGGTCGCCCGCCAGGACGACGCCCTGGGCCCCCAGCTCCTTGATGCGCTGCATGAACGCCTCGTACGAAGCACGGCTCGCTCCTGCCGTGGAGCGCGCGATGATGAAGCGCACGCCCACGTCCCGGGCGAACGGCAGCATTTCCGTCAGGCCGCTGAGCGGGTTGCCGCTGGAGGTGGCGACGAGGTCGAAGTCGTCGACGATCACGTACACCATCGGGCCCTGCCACCAGCTCCGGTCCCGCAGCTGCTGCGCGGTGACGTCAGCGGTGGGGGTGCGCCGCTTCATCAGATCGGCCAGAGCCGCCATGTGGTGCTCCATGGCGTTGGACATCGGGATGTACTCGGCGAGGTGGGAGGCCGGTGTGACGCCCAGCAGGGAGCGCCGGTTGTCCACGACGAACAGCTTGCACTCGTCGCCGGAGTGACGCGTCGTCAACTGTTTGATCAGCAGGCGGAGCAGGTTCGACTTGCCGGACTCGCTCTCGCCGAAGACGAGGAAGAACGGATCCTGGTCGAAGTCGACGAAGACGGGTTCCAGGTTGTCCTCGTCGAGCGCGAAGGCGATGCCGCGCCTCGGGAAACGGTTGCCCGGAGGCAGCAGGTCCGCCGGGAACTCGCGCGGCAGGAGGCGGACCTCGGGAGCGCCCGGCGCCTGCCAGTGCCGGGACACCTCGGCCGCCAGCGCCGCCGTGGCGTCCGCCAGGTCCGTGTCGGACGTCAGGCCGTCGATGCGCGGCACGGCCGCCATGAAGTGCAGCTTCTGCGGCGACAGACCGCGGCCGGGCACCCCGGCGGGGACGTTCGCGGCCACCTTGCGGTCCAGCTCGGAGTCCATCGTGTCGCCGAGCCGCAGCTCCAGCCGGTTCAGCAGGTTGTCCTTGAGGGCGGACCGCACCTCCATCGAGCGGGAGGCCGACAGGATCAGGTGGACGCCGTAGCCGAGACCACGGGCGGCGATGTCGAGAATCACCTGATCGAGTGCCTCGTAGTCGGCACGGAAGTTCCCCCAGCCGTCGATGACGAGGAAGACGTCGCCCCACGGCTGGTCGGTGACCGAGATGTCGCCGCGGGCACGCCGGGTCCGGAACTCGGCGATGGACGAGATGCCCGAGGTGCGGAAGTACTCCTCACGACGGGTCAGGATGCCGTAGACCTCCGCCACCGTACGCCGCACCTTCTCCGGGTCCAGGCGGGAGGCGATGCCGCCGACGTGTGGCAGCCCGGCCACCGCGGCCAGGCCGCCACCGCCGAAGTCCAGTCCGTAGAACTGCACTTCGTGGGGCGTATGGGTGAACGCGAAGGAGCAGATGAGCGAGCGCAGCAGCGTCGACTTGCCGGACTGCGGGCCGCCCAGGATCTGCATGTGGCCCGCGGCGCCCGAGAAGTCCACCCACAGCGGGTCACGGCGTTGCTCGTACGGCTTGTCGACGAGGCCGACCGGGACCAGCAGCCGTCCCGCGCCCTCGTAACCGGGCTGGGTCAGGCCCCGCCCCTCCACGGCGGCGAGGCCGGGCAGCAGCCCGTCCAGCGACGGCGGGCTGTCCAGCGGCGGCAGCCACACCTGGTGGGCCGCAGGCCCCTGAGCCTCCAGCCGGCGTACGACGACGTCCAGCACGGTGTCCGCCAGCGCGTCGTCGACCTCGCCGGCACCTTCTCCCGAGTCCGCCCGCTGCTGCGGCACCGGCATGTACCGCACCGGCACCTCGGCCGCCGTGAACAGCACCGGCCGCCGGTCCACCGGCAGCGTTCCTCCCGTGGGAGGGCTCTGCTGCCCGCCGGACCGGTAGACGCCCGAAACATACGCCGCCTTGAACCGCACCATTTCGTCCGTGCCGTATTTGAGGAACCCCGAACCCGGCACGTTCGGCAGTTGGTACGCGTCCGGTACCCCCAGTGCCGCCCGCGATTCGGCGGCGGAGAAGGTGCGCAGGCCGATGCGGTACGAGAGGTACGTCTCCAGGCCGCGCAGCCGGCCCTCCTCCAGCCGCTGCGAGGCCAGCAGCAGGTGCACGCCCAGCGACCGGCCGATGCGGCCGATCTGCACGAACATGTCGATGAAGTCCGGCTTCGCCGTCAGCAGTTCGCTGAACTCGTCGATGACCAGGAGCAGCGAGGGGATGGGCTGGAGCGGCGCGCCCGCCGTGCGCGCCTTCTCGTAGTCGTGGATGTTGGCGTAGTTGCCCGCGTCGCGCAGCATCTCCTGGCGGCGGTTGAGTTCGCCGCGGATGGAGTCGCCCATGCGGTCGACGAGGGTGAGGTCGTCCGCCAGGTTGGTGATCACGGCCGCCACGTGCGGCATCTGCGCCATACCCGCGAAGGTCGCGCCGCCCTTGAAGTCCGCGAGGACGAAGTTCAGGTTCTCGGAGGAGTGGGTGACCGCGAGCCCCAGCACCAGCGTGCGCAGCAGTTCCGACTTGCCGGAACCCGTGGCGCCCACGCACAGGCCGTGCGGGCCCATGCCCTCCTGGGCCGCCTCCTTGATGTCGAGCATCACCGGACGGCCGTCCTCGCCGACGCCGATCGGCACCCGCAGCCGTTCCGCCTGGGACCGCGGCCGCCAGGTGCGCCGGGTGTCGACGGAGGCGGCGTCGCCCAGGTTCAGCAGATCCGTGAACTCCAGGTTCGCCAGCAGCGGTTCGTCGTCGTCCCCGCCCGAGACCATCCGCAGCGGCGCCAACTGCCGGGCCAGCGCCTCCGCGGACTCGTACGACAGGTCGTCGGGCGTTCCCTCGTAGACGACACCGTGCGCCGACTCCAGGCGCAGCGAACGCGGCCGTACGAGGACGGAGAGGTCACCGTGGGCGCCGGCCGGCTCGCCCTCGGCCAGCTCGACGACCGTCACGCCCTGCAGGCCCTCGGGGTTCGCCAGCATGGAGTCCGGGGGGAGGGACACGCCGTCGAGGACGACGACGATGTGCGGGGTGTCCGGCAGGGGTGCGGCGTTCGCGTGGAAGCGGGGCCGGCCGCTCAGCCGTGAAGCCAGGAGATCCTCGAGCTCGTGGGGATCGCCGCTGATCAGACGGCGGGAGCCGGCGCCGTCCGCGACACCGGGCAGCTGCACGTGCGGCAGCCACTTGGCCCATTCCCAGTGCCGCGCCGCCTCCCGGCCCGTCGCGACCGCGACGACCAGATCCTCGGGGGAGTGCAGCGAGGCCAGCGAACCGGTCAGAGCACGTGCGGAGGACCGTACGGAATCCGGTTCGCCGCCGAGCGTGACGTGGTAGAAGGCGCGCAGCGAGACCGCCATCGGCAGGTTGTCCAAGGTGCTGTGGACCGCGACGAACCGCTGCATCGCGCCCGCCGTCAGCGGCTCCAGCTGATCGACCGGGCCCGTCTCGGGGGCGACCAGCGGGGTGGCCAGGGACTGCGGGCCGAGACCGATGCGGACCTGCGCGAAGTCCTCGTCGCCCGGACGCCGTTCCCACACCCGGCTGCCCTCGGCGACCAGAGCCCACAGCTGCTCCGGGGAGGGGTGGAGGTAGTACTGGGCGTCACGCTGCGCCTTCGCCGTCTCCAGGGTGGTCCGGCGGGTCCGCGACAGGTAACTCAGGTAGTCGCGGCGCAGATCGGCGAGCTGGCCCTGGGAACCGCGACGGAAGCGGACCACCATCGCGATCGACATGGCGATCGTCGACGCGATCATCACCATGCCCATGATGCGCATGAACGGCTGCCCGCTCGTGAAGAAGAAGACGACCGAGCCGCCCATGCCGAGCGTCGGCAGCAACTGCATCAGCACGCTCTCCTGATGCCCCCGAGGCAATTCGGGCGGCGGCTGCACGACGACCTCGCCCGCGGGAACTTCCGGCGGCAGCGCCCTCGGCGGACGCTTGACGACGATCTGGCTCACTGCTCACCAATCCCCTTGCCGGCCCGCCGGATTGCCGTCCGCCACCCCGTGTCTGGCGGACGAGGGCCGCCGCGCGATCCTACTGATCCCCTCACCCACCGGCGAACGATAGGGTGCCGGATGTTCCCGTGAACACATGCGAACCCGCCGGATGCACGGGGCATCCCGTGAACTGTGCGCGGTACGGCGACTCCGGGCCCCGCTCGGCGGTTTCCCGCCCGTCCCGCACAGCCCGTCCTGCGGCGGACACCGGGAAAGAGGTGCAGGACCATCACACCGCAGGCACAGCAGCACTGAGGGGGAGCAGCACGTGAGCATGACGGCCTCCACGGCGGCCACCCGCACGGGCGGACCCGGCCGGGCAGCCCCGTCCGGGGCGTTGCCGGGGCTCGGCTTCTGCCGGGTCACCATCGTCGCGCCCGACAGCCGGATCGACGTGGCGCTGCCCGACGACGTACCGGTGGCCGACGTCTACCCCGAGATCCTCAGGCTCTCCCGGCAGACGGCCGCCGAGGGCGCCCCGGTCGGCTACCACCTGGTCCGGCGGGACGGCACCGTCCTCGACAGTTCCCGGTCCTTCGCGGCGCAACGCATCCTCGACGGCGAACTCCTCACCCTCCGCCCCTTCTCCGAGTCGCTTCCGCCGGCCGTCATCGACGACGTCTCCGAAGCGGTTGCCGCCGCGGTCACCCGGGACCGGTCCCTGTGGCACGGCGACCTCACACGTGCCGCGGGCCTCGTCGGTGGTGGCGTGCTGCCCGCCCTGCTCGCGTTCGTCGCCTGGAACGCCGACCCGCGGCACGACATGCACGGCCTGCCCGGCATCCTCGCGGGCATCGCCGGCGTCCTCCTCGTCGTTCTCGGCTGTGTCCGCGCCCGCGTCTACGACGACCGGGCCGCCGCCATCGCACTGGGTCTCGGCGCGCTCCCCGCCATGGGGGTGGCCGGCTCGGGCCTGCTGTCGCTCTCCGAGGGGCAGGGCGTCGGGAAGCTCCAGTTCCTGCTCGCCTGCGCGGCCGTGCTGGTGGCCTCGGTGATCCTCGCCCTGTGCTCCCCGCGTGGCGACGGCCCGTTCGTGGCCTTCGTGGCCGCCTCGGGCCTCGCCCTGGTCACCACCTTCGTGGCACTCCTGCGGGACTGGACGTCGGCCGAGATCGCCGCTCTGTGCGCTCCTGTCGCCATCGGCGCCCTGGCCTTCCTGCCGGGCATGTCCATGCGCTTCGCCCGTCTGCCCATCGGCTTCGAGGCACCGCACACCACCTCGCGCGCCTACGGCACCGATCCCGAGCCCCATGAGCCGGTGGACGCCGAACGCATCGAGGCCCAGGCCCGCCGCGGCCACGAACTCCTTGTCGGCCTGGTCGGCGGCTGCTCGCTGCTCGCGGTCGGCTCCGCCCTCGTGCTCGGCTTCTCCGACGACCTCTGGGCGCTGCTGCTGGCCCTGGCCACCGGAATCGCGCTGCTCATGCGGGCGCAGTTGTTCCGCTACACCGCGCAGGTCGCCACTCTGCTGGCCGCGGGGCTCGGCTCCCTGGTCGCGCTCGGTATCGGCCTGGCGCTCAACCCGCCGGCCGCCCTGATCCGCGAGGCCCTGACGGGGGACCGGACCGACCTCGACATCCGTACGATCTGGCTGGTCGCGGCCGTCGCGGCGGCGTCGGCGCTGATCACCGCGATCGGGCTGGTGGCCTCACGCAGCGGGCTCACACCCTTCTGGGGCCGCTTCCTGGAGATCGCCGAGGGCTTCGTCCTGCTGACGCTGGTGCCGCTGACGCTCGCCGTCTTCGATGTGTACTCGTCGGTGCGGTCGATGACCGGCTGACGCGCGACGTCCGGGAGGGCGCACAGGCGCGTGCACGCTCCCGGACGCGTACGGCGGTCATTCCGTCTCGGGACCCGCCGGCTCCAGGTCGAACTCGCCGTCCCGTGCGCCGAGCACGAAGGCACGCCACTCCGCCTCCGTGTACCGCAGCACCGTGTCCGGGTCGAGGGAGGACCGCATGGCCACCGCGCCGTCGGGCAGGTAGGCGATCTCGACCCGTTCCTCGTGCTCCTCGGTGCCCGGCGCGCTGTGCCACTCGGCGCCGGAGATGTCGAGTGCGTAGAGCTCGTCCTTCTCCCGCTCCTTGCGTGCCTTGATCTCCTCAGCCGTCTCCGCCATGTCGCAGCGACCCCTTCCCGACGTATGACCGGTCCGACGACCGGTCCGTCGGACCGGTCCGGCGACCGGTCCGATGGACTGGTACGAGCGCTCACATTAGTGGCCCCCAGCGTCCCACCTGGGCGGTTCCGCGGACCGTGGTAAGGGGGCCTGCCATCGGCTGGTACTCTGAGTGACGGACGTATGTGTACGCACCCTCGGAGCACTGCTCCGGAGGCCGCGCCCTGCGGATCCCGCCTTCCGAGTCATGGAAGATCCCCCGAGGTGAAGACCGGGGGCGCTCGGTGGCCAGTCACAGACCATGAGGAGTACGCGTGTCGCTCGACGCCGCTACGAAGAACCAGATCATCGCCGACTTCCGCACCAAGGAAGGTGACACCGGCTCCCCCGAGGTCCAGGTCGCTCTTCTGTCCCGTCGGATCTCCGACCTGACGGAGCACCTCAAGACCCACAAGCACGACCACCACTCCCGTCGTGGTCTGCTCATCCTGGTCGGTCAGCGCCGCCGACTGCTGCAGTACCTCGCCAAGAAGGACATCCAGCGCTTCCGTGCGCTGGTCGACCGCCTCGGCATCCGTCGTGGTGCGGCGGGCGCCAAGTAAGACGCCGTGACGGGAGCGGTTCCCCTGGGGAAAGGGGACCGCTCCCTTTGCTGTACGTGCGGAGTGTCACCACGTCTTTGTAGTGTGGTAGCACAAGGCAAGAGCACCGACTCGCTGTGACGACCGGTACCGACCAGGTCGCGGCCGTCACCGGCACCATCCCCGACGTCCCCCCGGACGTTCCGACACACGAGGGGAAGCGCACCTCGCCGCCGCCGGTCCTCGGTAGTGGCCCCCGGGTGAATGAACCCGGGAGCTTCGATCGAAGACCGGCCCGCACCGGACGGCGCGCTTCTCCACCCCGTCCCCCCGCCACACGGGCGAGGCGGGACGAAAGACGACAAGTAACGGAGAACCCACTGGTGGAGAACGAGACCCACTACGCCGAGGCCGTCATCGACAACGGCTCCTTCGGCACCCGCACCATCCGCTTCGAGACGGGCCGCCTCGCCCGGCAGGCCGCCGGCTCCGCCGTGGCCTACCTGGACGACGACACCATGGTGCTGTCGGCCACCACGGCCTCGAAGAACCCCAAGGACCAGCTCGACTTCTTCCCCCTCACGGTGGACGTCGAGGAGCGGATGTACGCGGCCGGCAAGATTCCCGGCTCCTTCTTCCGCCGGGAGGGCCGGCCCTCCGAGGACGCGATCCTCACCTGCCGCCTCATCGACCGCCCGCTGCGCCCGTCCTTCAAGAAGGGCCTGCGCAACGAGATCCAGGTCGTCGCCACGATCATGGCGCTCAACCCCGACCACCTGTACGACGTCGTGGCGATCAACGCCGCCTCCGCGTCCACGCAGCTGGCCGGTCTGCCCTTCTCCGGCCCGATCGGCGGCGTCCGCGTCGCGCTGATCCGCGGCCAGTGGGTCGCCTTCCCGACGCACACCGAGCTCGAGGACGCCGTCTTCGACATGGTCGTCGCGGGCCGCGTCCTGGAGGACGGCGACGTCGCGATCATGATGGTCGAGGCCGAGGCCACCGACCAGACCATCAAGCTGGTCGAGGGCGGTGCCGACGCCCCCACCGAGGAGGTCGTCGCCGCCGGCCTCGACGCCGCGAAGCCCTTCATCAAGGTCCTCTGCAAGGCCCAGGCCGACCTCGCCGCGAAGGCCGCCAAGCCGACCGGTGAATTCCCGATCTTCCTGGACCACCAGGACGACGTCCTGGAGGCGCTGACCGGCGCCGTCCGCCCCGAGCTCGCCCAGGCGCTCACCATCGCCGGCAAGCAGGAGCGCGAGGCCGAGCTGGACCGCGTCAAGCAGCTCGCCGCCGAGAAGCTCCTGCCGGAGTTCGAGGGCCGCGAGAAGGAGATCTCCGCCGCGTACCGCGCGCTGACCAAGTCCCTGGTCCGCGAGCGCGTCATCAAGGAGAAGAAGCGCATCGACGGCCGCGGAGTCACTGACATCCGCACCCTGGCCGCCGAGGTCGAGGCCATCCCGCGGGTGCACGGTTCCGCGCTGTTCGAGCGTGGCGAGACCCAGATCCTGGGCGTCACCACCCTCAACATGCTCCGTATGGAGCAGCAGCTGGACACCCTTTCCCCGGTGACCCGCAAGCGCTACATGCACAACTACAACTTCCCGCCGTACTCCGTCGGCGAGACCGGCCGCGTGGGCTCCCCCAAGCGCCGCGAGATCGGCCACGGCGCCCTCGCCGAGCGCGCCATCGTGCCGGTGCTCCCGGCCCGCGAGGACTTCCCCTACGCGATCCGTCAGGTGTCCGAGGCCCTCAGCTCCAACGGCTCGACGTCCATGGGCTCGGTCTGCGCCTCCACCATGTCGCTGCTGAACGCCGGTGTGCCGCTCAAGGCCCCCGTCGCCGGCATCGCCATGGGCCTGATCTCCCAGGAGATCAACGGCGAGACGCACTACGTCGCCCTCACCGACATCCTCGGTGCGGAGGACGCCTTCGGTGACATGGACTTCAAGGTCGCCGGCACCAAGGAGTTCGTGACCGCCCTCCAGCTCGACACCAAGCTGGACGGCATCCCCGCCTCCGTCCTGGCCGCCGCCCTCAAGCAGGCCCGTGACGCCCGCCTCCACATCCTCGACGTGATGATGGAAGCGATCGACACGCCGGACGAGATGTCCCCGAACGCCCCGCGGATCATCACCGTCAAGATCCCCGTGGACAAGATCGGTGAGGTCATCGGCCCCAAGGGCAAGATGATCAACCAGATCCAGGAGGACACCGGCGCCGACATCACGATCGAGGACGACGGCACCATCTACATCGGTGCCGCCCAGGGCTCGCAGGCCGAGGCCGCCCGCGCCACGATCAACAGCATCGCCAACCCGACGATGCCGGAGGTCGGCGAGCGCTACCTGGGTACCGTCGTGAAGACGACCACCTTCGGTGCGTTCGTCTCCCTGATGCCCGGCAAGGACGGACTGCTGCACATCTCGCAGATCCGCAAGCTCGCCGGTGGCAAGCGCGTGGAGAACGTCGAGGACGTGCTCGGCGTGGGCTCCAAGGTCCAGGTCGAGATCGCCGAGATCGACTCCCGCGGCAAGCTCTCCCTCATCCCCGTGATCGAGGGCGAGGACGACGACAAGAAGGCCGACACCGACCAGTGACGTCCCACGGCTCCAAGGCGACGGCCCGCACCTCCCCGGAGGCGCGGGCCGTCGCCCGTACCCAAACCCTCATCCAGGGCGAGAACGGCATCGGCACCGTCCGCAGGACCACCCTCCCCGGCGGGCTGCGCGTCGTCACCGAGACCCTCCCCTCGGTCCGCTCCGCGACCTTCGGCATCTGGGCGCACGTCGGCTCCCGCGACGAGACCCCCGCGCTGAACGGCGCCACCCACTACCTGGAACACCTGCTCTTCAAGGGCACGCACCGCAGGTCCGCCCTGGACATCTCCGCCGCCATCGACGCCGTCGGCGGCGAGATGAACGCGTTCACGGCCAAGGAGTACACGTGCTACTACGCGCGTGTGCTCGACACCGACCTGCCGCTCGCCATCGACGTGATCTGCGACATGCTGACCGGCTCCCGCATCCTCGAGGAGGACGTCGACATCGAACGCGGCGCGATCCTCGAAGAGATCGCGATGACCGAGGACGACCCCGGCGACGGCGTGCACGACCTGTTCGCGCACACCATGTTCGGCGACAACCCACTGGGCCGTCCCGTCCTCGGCACGGTCGACACGGTCAACGACCTCACCGCCGACCGCATCCGCCGCTTCTACAAGAAGCACTACGACCCGACCCACCTGGTGGTCGCCTGCGCGGGCAACATCGACCACGACCAGGTCGTACGCCAGGTCCGGGAGGCCTTCGAGGCGGCCGGCGCGCTCAAGGACCCGGACGCCCGGCCGATCGCCCCGCGCGGCGGACGGCGCACGCTGCGCACCGCCGGCCGCGTCGACGTGATCGACCGGAGGACCGAGCAGGCGCACATCCTCCTCGGCATGCCGGGCCTGTCCCGCACCGACGAGCGCCGGTGGGCCCTCGGCGTGCTCAACACAGCCCTCGGCGGCGGCATGTCCTCCCGCCTGTTCCAGGAGGTCCGGGAGAAGCGGGGCCTGGCCTACAGCGTGTACTCGTACACCTCGGGCTTCGCCGACTGCGGCCTGTTCGGCGTGTACGCCGGGTGCAGGCCGTCCCAGGTGCACGACGTGCTGAAGATCTGCCGCGACGAACTCGACCAGGTCGCCGAGCACGGTCTGCCCGACGACGAGATACGACGTGCCATCGGCCAACTCCAGGGCTCCACCGTCCTCGGACTGGAGGACACCGGCGCGCTGATGAACCGTATCGGCAAGAGCGAACTGTGCTGGGGCGACCAGATGTCGGTCGACGACATGCTGGCCCGGATAGCCTCGGTCACCATGGACGATGTCCGCGCGGTCGCCCGCGACGTCCTGGGACAGCGGCCCTCGCTGTCGGTCATCGGCCCGCTCAAGGACAAGCAGGTGGCCAGGCTGCACGACACGGTCGCCTAGGGCCTGCCCGGCCCGACCTCACGGTTTCGACCTCTCCGGTAAGGAAGCAAGGAAGATGAGCAAGCTGCGTGTGGCGGTCCTCGGAGCCAAGGGCCGCATCGGGTCCGAGGCGGTACGGGCCGTCGAGGCCGCCGACGACATGGAACTGGTGGCCGCGCTCGGCCGGGGTGACCGGCTGGAGACCCTCGCCGAGACCGGTGCCCAGGTCGCCGTCGAACTGACCACCCCCGCCTCGGTCATGGGAAACCTCGACTTCTGCGTACGCCACGGCATCCACGCGGTCGTCGGCACCACCGGCTGGACCGACGACCGCCTCGCACAGCTGACGGGCCTGCTCGACCAGTCGCCGGAGACGGGCGTGCTCATCGCACCGAACTTCTCCATCGGCGCCGTGCTGACCATGAAGTTCGCGCAGATCGCGGCCCCGTACTTCGAGTCCGTCGAGGTCGTCGAGCTGCACCACCCGGACAAGGTGGACGCCCCCAGCGGCACCGCCACCCGTACCGCCCAGCTCATCGCCGAGGCCCGCCGCAAGGCCGGCAGCGGCACCGCCCCGGACGCCACGGTCACCGCCCTGGACGGCGCCCGCGGCGCCGACGTGGACGGCGTCCCGGTGCACGCCGTCCGGCTGCGCGGCCTGCTGGCCCACCAGGAGGTCCTGCTCGGAGCCGAGGGCGAGACCCTCACCGTCCGCCACGACTCCCTGCACCACAGCAGCTTCATGCCGGGCATCCTGCTCGGCACCCGCCGCGTGGTGACCACTCCCGGCCTGACCTTCGGCCTGGAACACTTCCTCGACCTGAACTGAGCCCGAGCCCACCCCATGCGCGCGAAGATCTCCTACGCCATCACGGCCGCCGTCCTGGTCGTCTACTTCGTCCTGGTCGGCAGCCGCGGTGTGCTCCTCATCCAGGCCGGGACGCCCCTCACCGTCACCTTCGGCGTGGCGGTGCTCATCCTGCCGGTCATCGGCGTGTGGTTCCTGTGGAAGAACACCGAGTTCGTCCGCAACGCCAACCGGCTCGCCGCCGAGCTCGACGCACAGGGCGGACTGCCCGTGGACGAGCTCAAGCGCCTGCCCAGCGGCCGCGTCGACCGCGACTCGGCCGACGAGGTCTTCGCCCTGCGCAAGGCCGAGACGGAGGACGCCCCCGACGACTGGCGCAGCTGGTTCCGGCTCGCCGTCGCCTATCACGACGCCCGGGACACCCCGCGCGCCCGCAAGGCGATGCAACGCGCGATCGCCCTGCGCAAGACGGCCCCCTGACGGCCCCCTGACGTCCCGCCGAGCCGGTGACCCCTCCCGCACCCGAGCACAACAGGGCGACCGCGGCAGGGCCATTGCGACAGGACGACCGGCAGGAGGACGACCGGCAGGGCAGAAAGCGACCCGGGGACCGGTCCGCGTGTGCGGACCGGTCCCCGGGTCGTACGTGTGCGCAGCGGCTCGGTCCGGCTCAGACCCGCCGGTACTCGTCGGCCCAGACCTCCACGGAGTCGGCCGCCCGGTCGAAGGCCGCGTCCCGCCCCAGGAAGTCCGCGTTGTGCGAGGTCAGCAGCGGCTGTACGGGGGCCGTCGACCGTCCCCGCCGGACGAGCAGCAGCGCCTGCCCCTGCACCGTCCGCGGCATCCCCAGCCAGCGCACCGGCTGCTGCACCGTGTGCACCGAGACGATCTGGTCCCACGGCGTCGTACGGGTGGTGAACGGACTCACCTGCCGCAGTCCATGGGCACTCACCCACGTGCCCATGCGCAGCAACCGCAGGGCGCCGACGATGACGACCAGTGCGGTCCCGAAGACCATGCCGGCCGACGACAGCGATGCCGTAGCCGCGATGATCACCGCCGAGAACAGCACGAACGAGGCGAGCAGCAGCAGTATCGCCGCCGCTCCCACCCGCCACGGGCCCGGCCGGTACGGGCGCCGCCAGCGGTCACGGTCGTGGTACGGCAGCGCGACATCGTCAGCCGTCTCGAAGGCGCGGTCGGCCGTCAGGAAGGGCAGGGGCACGGCTGGGTCCTCACTCGATCCATGCGTGGGCAGTGCCCGGTGAGGCTACCGATCCGTGGTACCTCCCACCACTCTCGGGGTCCGGTTGGGGCCGGCCCCCGTCCCTGTGGGCGGTTCGGCGTGCGGCCGGACCCTCTGCCGGTGTGCGGCCGAGGAGCCGGTCCGGTGTCCGTCCAGCGTGCGTTCAGCGTTTGTCGGACGCCTCTGAGTGCTCGGTCCCCGTGGCCGACCCGTCCGTGGACAGCGCGGGCATCCCGATCACCAGGGATCCCACCAGCCCGGCCACGACGCAGATCCCCAGCAGCCAGCGCCCGGCCAGCTCGCCGGCGGAAGCCCGCTCGCGCGGCGGGGGCATGACATTGCTGCGGAACTCATCGGAAAGGAAGGCGAACGGCACGGATTCCCGTCGACCGAACATCAGTGGTACTTCTCCCCTCTAAACCTGAGAACCTCGAACGAATCGCTCTCACCGACACAAACGAACGACACCGGCAGAAGGTGCCCAGACGGTGAAAATCCGTCCCGGCACGGCCCATCTCCCGCTGTGGCGGGCGCCCCGTAGAGTGGTCGCCGACCTGCAGCCGTGATGTGACCGGAAGGACCCCCTTGACCTCCGCCGACGATCCCCAGCCGTCAACGCCCGCTGACGTCACCTTGCGGAGTGACGTCACCGTCGAACTGGTGAAGTCCAGCGCCTCGGACTCGGACGTCCTGTTCGCCGCCCGCGTATCGACCCTCGGCGAGCAGTCGATCGGGGAACTGGAGAAGGACCCGGAGCGTTCCAAGGGCCTGATCAACTACCTGATGCGGGACCGGCACGGCAGCCCGTTCGAGCACAACTCCCTGACGTTCCTCGTCAGCGCCCCGATCTTCGTGTTCCGCGAGTTCATGCGCCACCGGGTCGGCTGGTGCCTGCCGGGTGACGCCAGGATCCGCGTCGGCACCAGCAAGAACGGCAAGACCAAGCGCATCGCGGACATCCATCGGGACTGGAAGATCGGTGTGCCCGACTCGATGGGGCGCACGCGCAGACTGAAGTCCTGTCAGAACCTCCTGGCCGACACCATCGACCTGGATACCGGGCTGGCGGAGAAGGCGCGCATGGTCGACGTCTTCGAGTCCGGCGTGAAGCCGATCCTCAAGGTCTCGACAACCAACGGCAAGGTTCTGCGTTGCACCGCGGAGCACCGTGTATGGACGCCTGAAGGCTGGGTCCGCGCCGGCGACCTGCGCGTCGGCGACCGGGTCGGGCGGCTCGGTCGGGTGGAGGTCGGCGAGCGGGTCGGAATCCCGAAGCGCCTGCGCGAGGGGATCCAGATCTGGACCACCGAGCAGCGAGCCGATCTCATCGCGCCCATGGACCTCTGCTACCTCTGCGAGGAGAAGTTCGAGGCGAAGGACCTGGCGCTGGACCACGTCATCCCCGTGGACGCCGACCTGACCAAGTCGCTCGACGTCTCGAACCTGCGACCGGCCTGCAAGTCGTGTCACCAGCGGAAGACCAACGGCGAAGGCGTGCCGATCGGAGTGCGCCGCCGCGCCCTCCAGAACGGTGTGCGCTGGGAGGGCGTCGTCTCCGTCGCCCCCGATGGGGAGGAGATGACCTACGACATCTCCATGCCGCCGCCGCACCACAACTTCATCGCGGACGGCTTTGTCGTACACAATTCGTACAACGAGGAGTCCGGGCGCTACCGCGAGCTCCAGCCGGTCTTCTACGTCCCCGGCGAGGACCGCAAGCTGGTCCAGCAGGGCCGCCCCGGCAAGTACGAGTTCGTCGACGGCACCCCCGAGCAGTACAAGGCTGTCACCGACGCCATGGAGGAGTCCTACCGGCAGTCGTACGCCGCGTACCAGGAGATGCTGGCGGCCGGCGTCGCCCGCGAGGTCGCCCGCGCCACCCTCCCGGTCGGTCTCTTCTCCTCGATGTACGCCACCTGCAACGCCCGCTCGTTGATGCACTTCCTCGGCCTGCGTACCCAGCACGAGCTGGCGAAGGTGCCGTCCTTCCCACAGCGGGAGATCGAGATGGTCGGCGAAAAGATGGAAGCCGAATGGGCCCGGCTCATGCCGCTCACCCACGCCGCCTTCAACGCCAACGGACGCGTGGCCCCGTAGCCCGGGGGACGGGCTCCGAGCCCCGGTCGGGCACACGTGTACGGTCAGCCCCCCGAGGCGTCCGGATTGCGGTATTTCCAGTAGTTCATCTAGCCTGATCAAACGGGCCCGGCACTGACTGAACCCCCGAGCAGGCAGTGCCGGGCTCTCCCTTCGCCCCCACTTGTCGCCTCCCCCGAGGGCAGACCCTGCCCCGAGCAACGAGTAGCGTGTAACCCATGGCTCCGACCTCCACTCCGCAGACCCCCTTCGGGAGGGTCCTCACCGCCATGGTCACGCCTTTCACGGCGGACGGCGCACTCGACCTCGACGGCGCCCAGCGGCTCGCCACCCACCTGGTGGACGCAGGCAACGACGGCCTGATCATCAACGGCACCACCGGCGAGTCCCCCACCACCAGCGACGCGGAGAAAGCGGACCTCGTACGGGCGGTCCTGGAGGCGGTCGGAGACCGTGCCCACGTGGTGGCCGGGGTCGGCACCAACGACACCCGTCACAGCATCGAACTGGCCCGCACCGCGGCGCGCACCGGCGCGCACGGCCTGCTGGTCGTCACCCCGTACTACAACAAGCCCCCGCAGGAAGGCCTGTACCGGCACTTCACGGCCATCGCCGACACCACCGAGCTGCCGGTCATGCTCTACGACATCCCCGGCCGCAGCGGTGTCCCGATCAACACCGAGACGCTCGTTCGCCTGGCCGAACACCCGCGGATCGTCGCCAACAAGGACGCCAAGGGAGACCTCGGCCGTGCCGGCTGGGCCATCGCCCGCTCGCGCCTCGCCTGGTACTCCGGCGACGACATGCTGAACCTGCCGTTGCTCTCCGTGGGCGCCGTCGGCTTCGTCTCGGTCGTCGGCCACCTCGTCACGCCCGAGCTGCGCGCCCTGGTCGAGGCGTACACCTCGGGGGACGTCCAGAAGGCCACCGAGATC
The DNA here is from genome assembly GCF_042871645.1 of Streptomyces sp. NPDC005774. Lineage (NCBI taxonomy): Bacteria > Bacillati > Actinomycetota > Actinomycetes > Kitasatosporales > Streptomycetaceae > Streptomyces > Streptomyces sp. NPDC005774. The sequence goes on from NZ_JBIAIV010000049.1 coordinate 51,428, forward strand.
CACCAGAAGCTGCTCCCCGTCTACACGGGCATGTTCCGTACCCAGGGCGTCATGACCACCAAGGCGGCGCTCGCCCTGCAGGGCCTGCCCGCCGGACCCCTGCGCGCCCCCATGGCCGCGTGCACGCCGGAGGAGATCGAGCAGCTCAAGATCGATCTTGCCGCCGGCGGGGTACAGCTCTGACAACAGACTTCGCGCGACCGCTCGCGCAACCTGACTTCACAACTGAATAAGCGGCGGGCCACCGGTGCCCGCGCACCACAACGACAACTGCTTCTGCACCAACGTCATGCGCGCCACGTGCCCCACCGGGACGTGGCGCGTGTGGTGAGGAGAGTCTTTTGAGTCATCCGCATCCTGAACTCGGCCGGCCGTCGCCGCTCCCCGCGAACGGCCTACGTGTCACCCCACTCGGCGGTCTCGGCGAGATCGGCCGCAACATGACGGTCTTCGAGTACGGCGGCCGCCTGCTCATCGTCGACTGCGGCGTGCTCTTCCCCGAGGAGGAGCAGCCGGGAATCGACCTGATCCTGCCGGACTTCACGTCCATCCGGGACCGCCTCGACGACATCGAGGGCATCGTCCTCACACACGGTCACGAGGACCACATCGGTGGTGTTCCCTTCCTGCTCCGCGAGAAGCCGGACATCCCACTGATCGGCTCCAAGCTGACCCTCGCCTTCATCGAGGCGAAGCTCCAGGAGCACCGCATCCGTCCGTACACCCTGGAAGTGACGGAGGGGCGCCGCGAGCGTATCGGCCCGTTCGACTGCGAGTTCATCGCGGTCAACCACTCGATCCCCGACGCTCTCGCCGTGGCCATCCGCACGCCCGCGGGCATGGTGGTCCACACCGGCGACTTCAAGATGGACCAGCTCCCGCTGGACAACCGCCTCACGGACCTCCACGCGTTCGCCCGGCTCAGCGAGGAAGGCATCGACCTCCTCCTGTCCGACTCGACGAACGCCGAGGTCCCGGGCTTCGTCCCGCCCGAACGGGACATCTCTGACGTTCTGCGCCAGGTTTTCGCCGGCGCGCGCAAACGGATCATCGTGGCGAGCTTCGCCAGCCACATCCATCGCATCCAGCAGATCCTGGACGCGGCGCACGAGTACGGCCGCCGGGTCGCCTTCGTCGGCCGCTCCATGGTCCGCAACATGGGCATCGCCCGCGACCTCGGTTATCTCAGGGTTCCGCCGGGCCTGGTCGTCGACGTGAAGACGCTGGACGACCTGCCGGACAGCGAAGTGGTCCTGGTGTGCACGGGTTCGCAGGGCGAACCCATGGCCGCCCTGTCCCGGATGGCCAACCGCGATCACCAGATCCGCATCGTCCAGGGCGACACGGTGATCCTCGCGTCGTCCCTCATCCCCGGCAACGAGAACGCGGTCTACCGCGTCATCAACGGCCTGACCCGCTGGGGCGCCAACGTCGTCCACAAGGGCAACGCCAAGGTGCACGTCTCGGGTCACGCCTCCGCCGGTGAACTGCTGTACTTCTACAACATCTGCCGTCCGAAGAACCTGATGCCGGTGCACGGCGAATGGCGCCACCTGCGAGCCAACGCCGAGCTGGGCGCCCTGACCGGTGTCCCGCACGACCGCATCGTCATCGCCGAGGACGGAGTCGTCGTCGACCTGATCGACGGCAGAGCGAAGATCTCCGGCAAGGTCCAGGCCGGGTACGTCTACGTCGACGGCCTGTCCGTGGGAGATGTCGGCGAGCCGGCCCTGAAGGATCGCAAGATCCTCGGCGACGAGGGCATCATCTCGGTCTTCATGGTGCTCGACTCGTCCACCGGGAAGATCACCGGCGGCCCGCACATCCAGGCACGTGGCTCCGGCATCGAGGACGCCGCCTTCACCGCCGTACTGCCGAAGATCGTCGATGTCCTGGAACGGTCCGCCCAGGACGGCGTCGTCGAAGCGCACCAGATGCAGCAGCTGGTACGCAGGACCCTGGGCAAGTGGGTCTCCGACACCTACCGACGCCGGCCGATGATCCTGCCTGTCGTCGTGGAGGTCTGACGGCCCGTAGGGCAGCCCGTACACGAGAACTGGCAGCGGGGCACCTCGATTTGCATCGGGGCGCCCCGCTCCAGTACGTTTACACCTCCCACCGACCGGGAACCCCGACTGCTTCACGCATCGGATCCAGTCCCCGGAGGGTCGGGAAATTCGACTCAGAACTTCTGATAAAGTCGGAACCGCCGGAAAGGGAAAGCGCGAAAGCGGAGACCCGGAAGGCGAAACCCCGAGGAAATCGGATCGGAAAGATCTGA
>NZ_JBIAIV010000050.1:0-53406 GCF_042871645.1 Streptomyces sp. NPDC005774
CAGTTGCGCTCGCGTCATGCACTACGGACTACCTGATCCGCCCCCGATGAGGGGACGGAACTCGCAGATTGATCGCAACCGGATACAGGCCCTAGGAGACCCCCGTCATGACCGAGCCCACGCCGGCCCCGGCCGCACCGACCCGGACCAGCCCGACCCGTACCGCCCCGCCCACCGGCACCCGCGCCACCGTGGAGGAACTGCTGCGCCGGATCGGCCACGGCGACCCGGACCGCATCGCCGAGCTGTACGCCGACCCCTGCGACTGGCGACTCGACTGGCCGGACGATGAGCACGGCAGCACCGCGACCCCCTGGATCCGCCACCGGGCCACCCGCGCCGACGCTGCCGCCCACTACCGGGAACTGGCCGCCCACCACGTGTCCGACGCGGCCGCCACCGAGATCGAGCGCATTCTGGTCGACGGCGACGACGCGGTGGTGTTCGGTGAGATCCGGCAGACCGCCCGGCCCACCGGACGCCCCTACCGTGCCCGCTTCGCCCTGCTGCTCACCGTGCGGGACGGCCTGGTCGTCCGCCACCACGTCCACGAGGACAGCCTCTCCGTGCACCGCGCCTTCGTACCGCGGCCGCCGGCCGGGTCGTAGGCTTTCCGGGGGACCGAACAGGCCCCCAAGCCCTTCCTCCACGTCGCCGTCTGCGCCGCCGGTGCCGCCGCGGACGTCAGCAAGCTGATCACTGCCGTGCAGGAGCGGGGCTGGGAGGCCGGCGTCATCGCGACACCCGTCGCCACGAACGGGTTCTTCGACGCCCTCGCGGTCCGCGCGCAGACCGGCAGGCCGATCATTCCCCAAGCTCTCGACTCCTCCCCACCCTCGACTCCGCTCGAGCGGGGGACCCCCATGAGCAGGGGGCCCCAATCGCCTGGCGCACCCCCGGCGGACCGCGCCCTTTCCCGGAACCCGACGCGGTGGTGGTCGCGCCCGCCACCTTCAGCACCGTCAACAAATGGGCGGCCGGAATCACCGACACCCTCGCGCTGGGCACCCTGCGCGAGGGTGTGGGGCTCGGCGTGCCGATCGCCGTCCTGCCGTGTGGCGGCGCCGCCCTGGCCGCCCCCCCGCCTACCGGGACAGCCTGGAGCGGCTCACCGCCATGGGCGTCCGCTTCGGTGCCCCGTACGCCGGGGAGACGGCGCCGGACGGCGGACGGCCCGAGTTCCGCCGGGAACGGGCCCTGGACCTCGTACGGCCACGATGAGCGCGACCGGCGCCGAGTGATCCCGGGCGCACCCGTACACCCCGGACAGGAAGACCCGCACACGCTCACCCGGAAACGGAGGGGCTGTGCGGCGCGCGTCCGCATCGCCTTTTCGGACACCGGCCGTCGAATCGGATCATTGGGCGCGTGAATTAAGTGGCTCGAATCCCATCGACACGTTGTCAAAGTACGGCATCCGCACAGGGAATGCGGGAAACCGCGGCATCTCTTGTTCCAAGTCGTTGGCCTGTGCAAAAGTGGGTCTCGCCGGCACGCGGGCAATACCTTTTGTCCTGGCGTGCACGAGGCCGCTCCAGTGCGCCACCCAGGCTCCCAAAGAGCTGCTCCGGGCGGATGTTCGAGATGCCGAATCGCCCACGGGCGGGCTCCCGCTGTATTGTCGGCGAGGCCCCGGGTCCGCTGGTTCGGACTTTATCCCGCGCGCCCCGAGAGGACTGCACCCGTGAAGGACACCGGCCTGTCGAATTTCCCGGCCCCGGCCGCCGCGTTCGACGTGACGGACGAACAACTGGGTGACGAGTTGCGGAAGTGGACGGGGGCCACCCCGGCACTGCACCCCGTCGGTGAACTCCTGGACCGGCACTGGGGGTCGGTCTTCGGCTATGCCCGGCTGTGCACCGACGGCCCCCGTTCCGCCGGGATGCTCACCACCGCCGCGTTCACCCGGCTCTTCGGCGAGACCCTGCGGCGCAACGGCCCGAGCTCCGCATGGCGCCCCCAACTCCTCGTCACGGTACGTCGGATCGCCGCCGAATGGGACGGCGACCACCGGCGCGACATGCTCCATCCCGACCTCACCACCACCGCCTCCGACGACGGCCGACAGCCGGCCGCACGGCTGCTGCCACCACCCGAACGGCGCCTGCTGTCGGGGGCGTTCCAGAGACTGCCGCAGTCCGCGCGCTGTCTGCTGTGGCACACCGAGGTCGAGTCCGAACCGCTCCACGTCCCCGCCGGGCTGCTCGCCCTGGACGAGGAGGGCGCCCACATCGAACTGCTCCGCGCTCAGGACCGGTTGCGCGACGAAGTCCTCCAACTCCACGGAGAACTCGCCTCCGACCAGGAGTGCCGAAGCTATCTGCGCCTGCTGGAGGTGGCCTACCGGCGCCCGGGCACCGAAATCGACCCGGACCTGCGCACCCACCTGGAGAACTGCACCCACTGCCGGCACGCGGCGGACCAACTCGCCTGCTTCACCAGTGGACTCGGTACGGCCCTGGCCGAGGCTGTCCTGGGCTGGAGCGCACGGGAATACACGGAGAGCAGGGCGCGGGCGGCCGACGTCACCGACGAGTCGGCCGCCGAGGAGCGGCCGTCGCCCGAGGGCGTCATCGGCGCGGCGTTCTCCGGCCCCGCCGGCGGACGTCCGGACACGGTGGGCGATCCGTTCGCCGTGCCCGCGGGCGAATCCCCGGCAGCGGCGGGCGAGTCGTTCACGGACGCGGGGCCACCAGCCCCGCCCCGCCCCACCGGGGCGCCCCGCACCACGCCCACCACGCCCACCACCCCCGCGATCCCCACGGTGCCCCCGATACCGGCCACCGCCCCGGCCACGGCGGCCCCTGCCACCTCCGCGCGCACGGCTTCCCGGCCCGGTGCCCGCTCCCGGCGGCGCGCCGGGGCCTCCCGCACCGGCCCTCGCGGTGCCGTGCTCCGCGCCGGTTCCCGGGTCGCCCGGAAGGCCGCCCGCCGGGCCGCGCGTCGGCGCAACCTCACCGCCGGCATCCTCACCGTCAGCGGGCTGGTCGTTCTCCCGCTGGTGCTGTGGACCATGGGCGGTTCCGACGACGCCGTCGCACGGGGCGACGACCGTCCCTCCGAATCCCCCGGCGCCGCCGTGGGCAGTCCGCCCGGCGACCCGTCGTGGTTCCGCTCCGGAGAAGTGGCGAAGGGCGCCCTGCGTGGCCGGCTGCACAACACCGCCTCCGGCCTGTGCGTCGGTGTCGTCGGCGGCCGGGCGGTCGCCGGCGCCGAGACGGAACTTACCGCCTGCTCGGCGGGCAAGGTCCAGCAGTGGACGTACGAGACCGACGGGCTGCTGCGCAACGCCGCGCAGCCGGACCTGTGCCTGGACTCGCGCCTCGGCTACTCGGTGCGCCTGGCCCGGTGCACCGGCGAGGCACACAAGGACGCCGGCAGCGCACGCTACGACTTCACCGTCCAGGGAACCCTGGTGCCCCGCTCCGGCCAGGACCTGGGCCTGGCACCCGCCGCGACCGACGGCTCGGGCGCCCTCGTCCTCAAGGCCCGCGACGACACGGACGCCCAGCGCTGGGCGATCGACACCTCGGAACCCGACCTCCAGGTGAAGGTCGTCACCTGGGGCCTCGTCGGGAACGGGGAAGAGAACGAGGGCGAGAAGAACGACTAGGCGGTCCGGACCGGCCGGACGCTCACAGTTCCTCCGCCAACCCCAGCTCGGCCCAGATGGTCTTGCCCTCGGTGGTGTGTCTGCTGCCCCACCGCTGGGTGAGCTGGGCGACCAGGAGCAGCCCCCGGCCACCCTCGTCCCAGGTCTTGGCGCGCCGCAGATGCGGAGCGGTGTGGCTGGCGTCGGACACCTCGCAGATCAGCGTCGACGCGTCGCAGATCAGCCGGAGCCGGATCGGTGGCGCGCCGTAGCGGATCGCGTTGGTGACCAGCTCGCTCACCACCAGCTCGACGGTGAACGACACGTCGGTCAGCTCCCACACGCCCAGCTGCTCGAGGACCTGCTTGCGGACCGGTGCGACGAGCGCCGGGTCGGCCGGGATGTCCCAGGTGGCCACCCGGGAAGACGGCAGCCCACGGGTACGGGTCAGCAGCAGCGCCACGTCGTCCGTGGCGGGACCCATGGAAAGCATGGCGTGCAGAACACGGTCGCAGGCCTCGTCGAGCACCCCGGAGGCAGCGTGGGACAGGGCCTCGCAGAGCATGCGCGGGCCCGCGTCCGTGTCCGTGCCGCTTTCCCGGCCGTCGACAAGACCGTCCGTGTAGAAACCCAGCACACTGCCCTCGGGCAGCTCCAGTTCCACGGACTCGAAGGGCAGCCCGCCCAGGCCCAGCGGCGGCCCGGACGGCATGTCCAGTATGCGGACCGACCCGTCCGGCGAGACCAGGACCGGTGGCGGATGCCCCGCCCTCGACAAGGTGCAGCGCCGTGACACCGGGTCGTACACCGCGTACAGGCAGGTCGCGCCGACCTCGCCGGGGCCGGCGTCGCCGCCCGACTCGTGCGAGAGATGCAGGACCAGGTCGTCGAGGTGGGTGAGCAGTTCGTCCGGGGCCAGGTCGATGTCGGCGAGGGTGCGGACGGCCGTATACAGCCGGCCCATCGTCGCCGACGCCTGGATGCCGTGGCCGACGACGTCCCCCACCACCATGGCCACCCGCATCCCGGACAGTGGGATCACGTCGAACCAGTCGCCGCCCACGCCGGTGTGCGCGGCCGGCAGATACCGGGAGGCGGCGTCCACCGCCGCGGTCCGGGGCAGGCCGCGGGGGAGCAGGCTGCGCTGGAGTGTGAGGGTCGTCTCGCGTTCGCGTGAGTAGCGGCGGGCGTTGTCGATGCAGACGGCCGCACGGGCGGTGATCTCCTCGGCCAGCAGTACGTCGTCGTGGGTGAAGGGCTCGGGATGCCGGAAACGGGTGAACGCCGCGACGCCGAGGGTGACACCGCGGGCCCGGAGGGGGACGGACAGGATCGAGTGGACACCGAACTCCCGCACCTGCCGGGCGTGGGCGTCGTCGACCGCGAGCCACGGATCGAGATCACCGGAGGGCACCGAGGCGACGACGCTGTGGCCGGCGATCAGTGAGTCCGCCTGGGGTGCGGCGGCCGGGTAGACGACCACCTCGCCCGGGGCGGTGACCGACTCGGGGTCGCCCGCCGTGCGGGACCGGTGGACGATCCGGCGCAACGGGACCGGCAGAGTGAGCGGATCGGTGGGGTCGGCACCCTGGTCGTGCTCGAGCAGGTCGACGCTGACGAAGTCGGCCAGCGCGGGGACACAGACCTCTGTCAGCTCCTGCGCCGTCCGGGTGACGTCGAGGGTGGTGCCGATGCGCAGACTGGCCTCGTTGACCAGTTGCAGCCGTGCCCGCGCCCGGTTCTGCTCGGTGAAGTCGTGGGCCGTCACGCAGACACCGACGATCCGGCCGGAGTCGTCGGTGAGCGGCACGATCCGGGCCAGCCAGGTCTCTTCGTGACTCTTGCCAGTGACCCGCAGGCTCGTCTGGACGTCGTGGCCCCGGCCCGTCCGCAGCACCTGGCGCATGTGCCGCTCCAGCTCCCTGTGCCGGGGACGGCCGCCGACGTCCGTGGGCGTCAGACCGCGCAGATGGGCGGCCGGCAGCCCGAGGAGCTCCGCCATCGCGTCGTTGGCACTGTGCAGGCGCAGTTCCGTGTCGAAGACGACGGTGGCGCACGCGGACTGGAGCATCGCCGCCCGGAGCAGCGGATCTCCGGCCGGACCGGTGGGCCCGGACGGCAGCGGGGTGACGGCCAGCCATGCGTCGGGCTCACCGTCCTCCGGCCGGCCGCGGTGGGCGAGCAGCCACACGGTGACGGTGCCGCCGTCCCGGTGCCGGAGCGCGAGCGTGCCGCTCCAGCGCGTGTCGGCCGACGGCCGGGGAGGCTGCGCCCCGTCGGCGAGCAGGCGGGCAGCCGGGCGGCCGACCACGTCCTCGGCCCGGTGGCCCAGCAGTTGCCGGGCGGCCTCGTTCCACCGGGTGACGGTGCCGTCGGCGGCGATGACGGCCCGAGCCGTCACCGGATCGTCGAACGGGTCGTCCGCCCTCATCGTCGCCACTCCATCGCGCACACTCACCGTGAACTGGTCGATCGCCAGAATTCCACCCTAGTGCGTCGGAGGCCGGTGTGGACCGGAACCCCGTCCGGGCCGGGGCCCCGCGGGCCGGACGGGAGGGGCGGGGAGCGGCACCCCCGGGACAGTCGCCCGGGCGGACCGATCCGGCCCCCGGTCCCGGTTCCCGTCCGGTTTCGGCCCCGGCAATCGCCTGGTGCCCGACCGGGTCGCGCCCGGTTCCCATCGGGATACCGTCCGGTACCGGTCCAGTACCGGTCCGGCACGTGTCCGGCATACGCCCGTCGTCCGCCGACGTCCGTCACCAGTCCTGTCCCGCTTGTTGACGGAGTGCCACATGGGTTACGGCGGTGTCCGTGTACGGATGGCAGCGCTTTCCTCCGTGGCCGCGACACCCTGAACATCTCCTACGTCACCGGGTACGGCGAGGCCCGCGCGCAGTGCCGGCGCAGCCGCCGGTACGCCCGCCGGCTCGACCCGGTGCTGCCTGACCCGCCCGCCGGGACCCTCGCCGTCGGATCCGACTCGAGCATCCAGGACCCCGGCGCCGGGGGTGTCGTCCTCCGGGGCGACACCCCCGGCGTACCCCTTTCGGTACCGCCCCATACCCACTCTGAACTGGTGATATTTACGATCGAGTACCCGAGCGGTACCGTGATGTCATGCCTGCTCTGAATGTGGAGTTCAGTGACCGTGAACTCGAGGACCTGCGGCAGATCGCCAAGGAACGCGGTACATCGATGAAGGCGCTGGTGAGGGAGGCGGCCGCGGCGGACATCGCCCGCCACCGGGCACTCCAGGAGGGCGCGGAGGCGTTCCGCCGGTTCTTCGCCTCGCACGCCGACGAATTCGCCGTTGCCTTCCCGGACGACGAACCGCGGGCCAGGGGCGCGGGACGGGCCGCCTGACCGATGGCATCCGTTCTGCACATCGACGTGCCCTGGCTGCTCCAGCGGCACGAGGAGGTCCTCCCGGACCAGCCCACCGTCAACGACTTCTCGGCGCTGGTCGCCGCCGTCGCCCGGCACCGCGTCGACCCGCCCCGTCTCGGCGTGGACTCGGACGCGGCCTGGCGGGCCGCCGCCCTGCTGCACACTCTCGCCCTGCTCCGTCCCCTGCCGTCGGCCAACGCCCGCTTCGCCTGTGCCACGGCGGTGGCGTACATGTTCGTCAGCGGCGTCGGCATCGACCCGCCCTACGGGGCGATCGTCGACCTCGCCCGCGATCTGATGTCCGGTACGACGGATGTCTACGGAGCCGCGGACCGGCTCCGCTCCTGGCAGATCTGACACCACCGCCGGAATGCGAGAACCGGTGAACCACGGGAAAACGCAGGTGGAAAGCCGATGCGGGCGACTCCGGACGTGGTTTTCCTTTTGACTTCCTGTCAACGAGTGGCGGTCTCCCCGGTGCCTTGTTGGCCGTGTGCCGGTTGTGCGAGAGTGAGCCACCCGTGAGGGGGTAAAATCCGGGGTCGCACGCGCGTTGATGAACCGGGTCCGCTTTCACCATCGGTGAATTCGCGCCCTCCCGCGCAACGCCGCCAAAGAGGTACGGACCACGTGGGGCTTCCCTTTTCGGCGTCAGAAATTCTGTGTCACCTGTGTGTGGGAAGGAACCATCTCAGTGCCCACCCCTCATTCCTCTCGGTCTCCTCATCCCCCTCCCGGAGGGGATCCGGGGGAGTCCGACGAGTCCCTCGCGGCACGGTTGCGAGGCCGTCCGGAGGGCGAGGCCACCCATTCCGTCGCGATGCTGACGGCACGTCACTGGCCGGCCATGCACGACTACGCGACCGTCTGCCTCGCCTCGTCGGGGCCGACCGCCGCCATGGTCACCGCGGCGGCACAGCACCGCGTCCTGAACCGGGTCGCCCTCGGCGAACCGGCCGTCGCCCTGCGCCCGGTGCTGCTGGTGGCCGTGCGGGACACGGTCCGGGAATGGGCCTCGGACGACCGGACCGCCGGTGCGCTGCCGGAGCTGCTGAAGCCGGCCGGCGGGCGCGGCATGCGCGCGGCCAGGACGATGACGCCGGAGAACCGTACGCTCGCCCAGCGCTCGTTCCGGGCCCTGCCCGCCCTCGCCCGCTGCGTGCTCTGGCACGTCGAGGTCGAGGCCGAACCCATATCCGTCCCGGCCGGTCTCCTCGGCATCGATCCCGACATCGCCTCGGGCACGCTCCAGCAGGCGCGTGACACCTTCCGCCAGGGCTGTGTCCACGCCCATCAGGAACTCGCGCCGACGAAGGACTGCCGGTTCTACAACCGGCTCCTCGACGTTCCCATCCGTCGTGGCAAAACCCTGCTCCCCGATGTCCAGCAGCACCTGGCGGAATGCCGCTACTGCCGGAACGCGGCCGAGCAGCTGAGCCATTTCGAGGGCGAGCTCGGCACGCTCATCGCCGAGGCCGTTCTCGGCTGGGGCGCCCGCCGTTACCTCGACTCGCGCCCCGGCCGGGCGACACCGGGCCCGCGCGGCGGCCGTACCACCCGCCGCGGACACCGGTCGGGCGGCAGCCGGCACCGCCTGCTGTCCCGGGTCCCCGCCCCCGCCCGCCTCACCGGCCTCGGACTCCCGGACGCCGTGCGCTCCACCAGGACCCTGCTCACCGGCCTCGGCGCCGTCTCGGCCGGTGTGCTGGTGAGCGTGCTCATCGCCGGGGGCTCCTCACCCGACGGCAGCGGCACCGACCCGACCGGCGCCACCAGCGCGGCCGGCGGCCGGGGGGTCGTACCGACCGAGTCCCCGCCGGGCGTGGCCGGACTGCCCACGGGGCCGCAGCCGGCCCTTCTGCGCAACGTCGCCTCCGACCTGTGCCTCGACACCCGGGGCGAGCCCCAGGACGGCGCCGGTACCCGGCTCACGGGCTGCTCCTCGCGGCTGAGCCAGCAGTGGACCTACGAGGAGGACGGGCTGCTGCGCAGCGTGGCCGACCCGGGCCTGTGCCTGGACGCGCACAAGGACGCCGGGGTCGTCGTCCTCGCCACCTGTGCCGACGCCGGCGAGGACCGGGCCGACGACGTGCGCTACGACCTCACCGGGCAGGGCGAGTTGCTGCCCCGCTGGGACGAACGGTTGGCGCTCACCCCGGCCGCCCCCGATGCGAACGCCGACATCGTCATCAAGGTGCGGGACCGGACCGAGAACCAGCGCTGGGTGACCGAGCCGCCGGCCTCGGCCGAGAAGGGCCTGTCGATCAGCCGCACCCGTACCCCGGCGGCACGGCACATGGAGCCGGCCGGGCCGGTCGTGTGAACGGCGCGCCGGGGCGGTGACATGAACCGCGTGCCGGGCCGGGGGAGCGGACACGGGAGTCCACCCGCCCCGGCCCGGCGCGCGGCGCCCCGGCCGGGTCAGCCGGTGCCCCGGCCGGGTCAGCCGGTGCCCTCCACGAGGTCGCCGGGCCCGATCGTGGCCGGGCCGGCATGCCCCGACAGTGCGAGGGTGAGGTCCAGCTCGGCGAGCAGACAGCGGATCACGTGCTCGACCCCCGCCTGCCCGTCGAGGCCGAGCCCGTATACGTACGGCCGTCCGACGAGTACGGCCCGGGCGCCGAGGGCGAGCGCCTTGAAGACGTCGTCGCCGGTGCGGACACCGCTGTCGAACAGCACGGTCAGCCGGTCGCCGGCGGCGGCCGCCACCCCGGGCAGCGCGTCCGCCGCCGCGACGGCCCCGGCCACCTGACGGCCGCCGTGGTTGGACACCACCACCCCGTCCATCCCGGCATCGGCCGCGAGGCGGGCGTCGTCCGGGTGCAGCACGCCCTTGAGGAGGATCGGACCGTCCCAGTTCTCCCGCAGGAACGCGAGGTCGGGCCAGGTCTTGGCGGGGTCGGAGAACATACCGACGAAATGCATCACCGCTGCGTTCGGGTCCTCGTGCACGGGCTTGGCCAGGCCGGCCAGGAAGGCGGGGTCCGAGAAGTAGTTGGCGGTGCCCACCCCGTGCAGGAACGGCAGAAAGGCCTGGTCCAGGTCACGTGGCCGCCAGGACAGCAGGGGAGTGTCCAGGGTGACCACCAAAGCCGTGAACCCGGCGGCCTTGGCCCGGCCCAGGAAACTCCGGGCGACCTCGGGGTCCTTCGGCCAGTACAGCTGGAACCAGCGCTCCGCGTCGCCCATCGCTTCCGCGACCTGTTCCATCGGCGTGCTGGACGCGGAGGACAGCACGAACGGCACTCCCTGCGCGGCGGCGGCCCGCGCGGCGGCCGGTTCGGCGTCCGGGTGCATCAGGGACAGCACCCCGACCGGCGCCAGCGCGAGCGGCGCCGGCAGCGCGCGGCCGAGCACCTCCACCGACAGATCGCGCTCGTGCACGTCCCGCAGCATGCGCGGCACGATCCGGTGGCGCGCGAGAGCCGCCCGGTTGGCGCGCGCGGTACTGCCGTCGCCCGCGCTGCCCGCCACGTAACCGACCGGACCCGGCCCGAGCCGTCGCTCGGTCAGCTCCTCCAGCCGGGTCAGGTCCGTGGGCAGCCGGGGCACGGCACCCGTCATCCCGTTCAGGTAGATCTCGTACTGGAAGTCCGCCCAGTGCTCGGCCATACGACGTTCCCGCCTCTCCTCGTCGAGCCGACTGAATCATGAACAGAAGGCGTCGCGGAACGGTCTGTCGGGAACGGAAACGGAATGTTTCAGGCCTATTGCGAAGCAGTGGGAATTCGGCCATCTGACCACTTCGCACAAGCGCCGGCCGTGCGGTTACCGGGTTCACGCCCGCACATTCCGTTACTTCACGCCACTGATTCAATACGCAATGTTACTGAAAGCGGTCCGGTCGACGTGTGTTTCCGCGGCGGACTCGGCAGACTCCCGCTCGCCGGTCCGACACCACCGAGCACGGGCCGGCCACTTGTCGAAACGAGCGGAAGGATGCACACCATGCGGAACACCGCGCGCTGGGCCACCACCATCGGCCTGACCGCCGCAGCCGTCTGCGCACCTCTGTCCGGGGCCGCGTCGGCCGTGCCGGGAAGCGAACCCTCCGCGCTCTACGCCCCGTCGGCCCTGGTGCTCACCATGGGCCACGGGGAGAGCGCCATGACCGTCACACCGAAGCGCGCGGTCACCCTGACCTGTGCCCCCGGTCCTTCCGGCACCCACCCGGCCGCGGCCGCGGCGTGCGGGGAGCTGGCCCAGGTGGACGGCGATCTGCAGGCTCTCGCGGTGAGAGACGGCGTGTTCTGCACCCAGCAGTACGACCCGGTCGTCGTCACCGTCGACGGGGTGTGGCAGGGGCAGCGGCTCTCGTACGAGCGCACCTTCGCCAACGAGTGCGTGATGAACGCCCACGGTTCGGGCGTCCTCACGTTCTGAGACCGGGACCGCACGGTTCCCGTGACCGCGTGGCGGTCGGGTACTGGGGAGTGCCGACCTCCTCGCGGAACGTGCGGCCCCGCAAGGGAGGCCGGCGGGCGGAGTGGGGCCGCCCGCCGGCCTCCGGCATGTCCGGGAACGGGTGTCCGGGGCTCGTGGCCGCGGACACCCGCCCCCGTCACGCCAGCTGACGCCGCACCAGCTCGCGCAACCGGCCGCCCGGGTCGGCGAGCAGCCGGGCCGGCGGCCCCTGCTCGACCACCTTGCCGTCCTCCATCACGACCACCCGGTCCGCGTCCATCACCGTGGACAGCCGGTGGGCGATGACGACCCGGGTCGCCCGGAGCGCCTTGGTGCTCTCGATCACCGTGCGCTGCGTCTCGTTGTCCAGGGCGCTGGTCGCCTCGTCGAAGAAGAGGATGCGCGGCCGGCGGATCAGCGCCTGGGCGATCATCAGCCGCTGCCGCTGGCCGCCGGAGACCGCGCCGCTGCCCGAGACGATGGTGTGCAGCCCCATCGGCATCCGCTCGATGTCCTCGGCGAGCCCCGCCATCTCGGCCGCCGCCATCGCCTCCTCGGGCGTGTACGGCTCGGTGCCGCAGATGACGTCCAGGAGGGAGCCGGTGAACGGCTGGGCGTGCTGGAGTACCACACCGCACTGGCGGCGCACCGCCGGCCGGTCGAGCGCGGCCAGGTCCTGACCGTCGTACAGCACACTCCCCGACAGCGGCCGGTCGAAGCCGATGAGCAGCCGCAGCAGCGTGGACTTGCCGCAGCCGCTGGGGCCGACGACCGCCACGAACTCGCCCGGCCGGACCTCGAAGGAGACGTCGTCGAGGACCAGCGGACCGTCGTCCGAGTACCGGAAGGACACCCGCCGCGCCTCGATCGCCCCGCTCAGCGGGCCCGGCCGGGTGCTGGCCGCCCGCACCTCGGGCGTCGCGTCCAGCACCGGCCGGATCTGCTCGAACAGCGGCAGCGCGGCCACCCCGGAGACGAACGCGCCGGTCAGCTGGGTGACCGAGGTCAGCACCATCGTCACCGCCGTGTTGAAGGTGAGGAACTCGGCCGCCGTCATCGAACCGCGCGCCGGCCCCGCCAGCAGCATGAACATCGCCAGCGTGCACAGCGGCAGGTAGACCGCCCCCAGCACCGCCGTCAGGTTCTTGATCCGGCCGGCCTTCTGCTGGAGCTCCCGGCTGCGGGCGAACTCGGACGCCCACGCCCCGTACGCGTAGTTCTCCGCCGCCGCCACCCGCAGCTTCGGCAGGCCGCGCAGCGTCTGGAAGGCATGGTTGTTCAGCTTGTTGGTGAGCACCACCAGGCGCCGCTGCCACCGCACCTGCCACAGCCCGAGCCCCGTGAACACCGCCGCCACCACGAGCAGCATCCCGATCGCGGCCAGCGCCATCGGCACGCTGAACCACAGCAGCAGCCCCAGGTTCATCGCGCCGACGGTGACGGACTGGGCGACCGTCGGCCCGACCCCGGCCAGCAGCCGGCGGATCGCGCTGATGCCCATGGCCGCGCTCGCCAGCTCGCCCGTCGAACGCTCGGTGAAGAACGACGTCGGCAGCCGCAGCAGCCTGTCCCACACAGCGGGCTGGAGCGTCGCCTCCACCCGGCCCTCCAGCCGCAGCAGGGTGAGGTTCTGCAGCAG
Organism: Streptomyces sp. NPDC005774; assembly: GCF_042871645.1. Classification (NCBI taxonomy): domain Bacteria; kingdom Bacillati; phylum Actinomycetota; class Actinomycetes; order Kitasatosporales; family Streptomycetaceae; genus Streptomyces; species Streptomyces sp. NPDC005774. The sequence continues at coordinate 13,023 of NZ_JBIAIV010000050.1, forward strand.
CATGAAGGCGGCGGCCACCACACTGCTGAGCATCACCGCGAGACACACCTGCACGATCAGCCCGGTCTGCGCCTTCGGCACGAACTCGCCGAGCACCTTCCCGGTCGCGATGGGCACAAGGGCCCCGAGCGCCACGGTCACCAGACCGCTGAGCAGCAGCCCGGTCAGATCGCCCCGGGTGCCCGCCATGCAGAACCGCATCAGCCGCAGCGGGCCGAGCCGCCGCTCGGGCAGCGGCCGGTAGAACATCACCGCGTGCGGCTCGAACTCCGCGGCGTTGGCCTTCTCCACCGGTGTCTCGCGCCCCGTCGCGGGATGCACCGCGACATAGCCGCCGCGCCGCCACAGCAGCGCCACCGGCGCCCCGGACAGCGCCCGGTGCCCCACCAGCGGCCCGACGCCGTCCCGCCACCAGTGGCCGTCCAGCCGTACGGCACGTGTGCGCAGCCGGGACGCGAGGGCGATCCGCTCGACCGGATCGAGACGGTCGCCGCCGGTGCCCGACCGGGCCGGCTCGGCGAGCGGGATCCCGGCCGCCCGGGCGACCAGCCTGCAGGCCGCGTACGTGGCGTCCGCATCGGCCGCGGTCGTCCCCTTCGACGACCGCTTGCCGATCGAGGCGAGCAGCGTCCGGTCGGCCTGGGCGCGGACCGCCTCACCGGCCCTGATGCCCTCCGCGGTCCGCGTCTCGTGGGTGTGCTCGAGCTGCTCGATCCAGCGGTCCAGCGTGGTCATCAGCCGGTACTGCTGCTCGACCAGGCTCTGCCACAACGCGGGGTCCATCAGCAGGTCGGCCGCCGCCTCGGCCCCGTACAGCGAGCCGTACTGCACACTGCCCGGCGGCACCTGCATCCAGAACACGTCGTCGTCGCCGGGCGCGGCGGCCCGCTCGGTGGCCATCGGCGCCTGGAACAGCACCGACAGACTCCGGCCGACACCGAGGGCGAGGGCGTACTCCAGCGGGCTCGTCGTCGGTGGGACGTACTGCGGGGTCCCGTACTCGTCGTACGACCAGGTCTGGGTGCCCGCGCCCTGGTACAGCTCGCGCAGGCCGATCCGGTGCACCACGCAGTCCCGCAGCGGCCGGGCCACCAGCGTGTGGCGCGGCCCCGCTCCCGGACCGAGCAGCAGCGATCCCGCCTCCAGCCGGCCCAGATGGTGCCAGTGGCCCTGCTCCTCGGCGTCGACCGCGAACAGGTCGACCGCACCCGACACGATCAGCCACAGGGTCTGCGGCCCCGTCAGGTCCAGCCGGCCGAACCCGGCACAGTCCACCCGTGTGCCCAGCGACCCCAGCGCGCCCAGCACGAGGTCGCCCCCGTGTCCCTCCTGCACGGTCGTCGTCATCTCAGTGCTCCCTGACCAGCGCGGCGTACGCGCCACCGCGCGCCACCAGCTCCTCGTGCCGCCCGCGCTCCACGACCGTGCCGTGGTCGAGGACGACGATCTCGTCGCTGTCCCGGACCGTGCTCAGCCGGTGCGCGATCACCACACAGGCACAGCCGCGGCGGCGCAGATTGTCCATCACGACCAGTTCGGTCTCGGCGTCCAGCGCGCTGGTCACCTCGTCCAGGACCAGGATGCTCGGCCGCCGCACCAGCGCCCGCGCGATCTCCAGCCGCTGGCGCTGCCCGCCGGAGAAGTTCCGGCCGTCCTGCTCGACCCGGCTCCGGATGCCGCCCGGCCGGCGGGCGATCACGTCGTACAGGGCCGCATCCCTGAGCGCCTCCACCACGGCCTCGTCCGGGATCGACGGGTCCCACAGCGCCACGTTGTCGCGGACGGTGCCCTCGAAGAGGAACACGTCCTGGTCGACGAAGGACACGGAAGCGGCCAGCGCCCCGCGCGGAATGTCCTCGATGCGCCGGTCGTCGATCCGGATCACCCCCTCCCAGGGCTCGTACAGCCCCGAGATCAGGCGCGACACCGTCGACTTGCCGCTGCCGGAGCCGCCGACCAGCGCCACCTGCCGGCCGGGGCCGACCGTCAGGTCGAAACCGGTCAGCAGCGGCTTGTCCAGCGGGTTGTAGCCGAAGGTGATGTTCTGCAGCTCCACATGCCCGTGCAGCCGGCGCGTCGAGTCGCCGGCGCGGGCACGGTCGTGGAGCGGGTCGGCGCGGAAGTTCTCCACGTCCTTCAGCCGGGCCACGTCGGCCGCGAAGTCCTGGATGCGGCCCGCCACCCCGTTCAGCCGGGTCAGCGGCGCGGTGAACCGGACGACCAGCGCCTGGAAGGCGACCAGCAGACCGACCGTGATCGCCCCCTCGACCGCCCGCATGCCGCCGATCCACAGGATCAGCGCGCTGTTCAGGGTGGCGAGTGTCGGCGCGACCACGCCGAGCCAGGCGGTCGGCACGCCGAGCCGCTGCTGTTCCTCCAGCGTGGTGGCGTGCTGCCCGGCCCACTTGCGGAAGTAGCCGTCCTCGCCGCCGGTCGCCTTCATCGTCTCGATCAGCTGCAGACCGGTGTACGCCGTGTTGGTGAGCCGCGCGGTGTCCGCGCGCAGCTTCGCCGTACGGGTCGCGCGCAGCCGGATGACGATCCGCATCGCCAGGATGTTCAGCAGTGCCACCCCGGCCCCGACGAAGGTCAGCTGCGGGTCGTACGTGTACAGCAGCACCGCGTACAGCACGACCACCACCACGTCCACGCCGGCCGCCGAGAGGTCGCGGGACAGCGTTTCGGCCACGGCGTCGTTGGACTGCAGCCGCTGCACCAGGTCCGCCGGACTGCGCTGGCCGAAGAACGTCACCGGCAGCCGCAGCAGATGCCGCAGGAAGCGGGCGCTGGACAGGGTGGAGGAAATGATGCGGCCGCGCAGCAGGTTGGCCTGCTGGAGCCAGGTCAGCACCAGGGTGAGCAGGACGCAGGCGCCCATCGACGTGAACAGCGCGCCCAGCATGGACGTCCGGCCGCCGATCAGGAACTCGTCGATGAAGGTGCGGCTGAGCCCGGGAACCGCCGCGCCGACCGTGACCAGCAGCAGGCTCGTCAGCACCACCGCGGGCATCGTCCCCGCCGTGCCGCGCAGCCGGGCCGGCATCGCGCCGAGAACCCCTGGCTTACGGCCGCCCCGGGTGAAGTCCGGCCCGGGTTCCAGGACCAGGACGACACCGGTGAAACTGCTGTCGAACTCCTCCAGCGGCACGAAGCGGCGCCCCTTGCCGGGGTCGTTGACGAACACCCCGCGCCGGCCGAACCGGCGGCCCATGCCGTCGTAGACGACGTAGTGGTTGAACTCCCAGAACAGGATGGCCGGCGCCGCCACCTCGGCGAGCGCGGCCAGATCCATCTGCATGCCCTTGGCGGTCAGTCCGTGACTGCGGGCCGCCTTCAGTAGGTTGCTGGCGCGTGAGCCGTCCCGGGAGACACCGCAGGCGATCCGCAGCTCCTCCAGTGGAACATGGCGGCCGTAGTGGCCGAGCACCATCGCCAGTGACGCGGCCCCGCACTCCACGGCCTCCATCTGGAGCACGGTGGGCGTCCGGACGTTCTTCCCGCGTGCCTTGGGCACCTTGCGCCGGGCCGGGGCGGCCCGGCGGCGGCCGCGGGTCTCCTGCGTGGTTGTCGTCATGGCAGCAGCCAGTCGACGGGGCGTTCGTCGGACAGCCGCACGGAGCCCGAGGCCAGGGTCATCGAGGTCAGGGGGAACGGCGGACCGTCCGCCGAGGACCACGCGTAACCGCTCCGGGTGGCGGACGACTTCTCCAGTTCGACCGTGACGGCCACCGGCCTGCCCTTCTCCGTGAACTGCTCGCCCAACTGGCTGTCCCCGAGGAAGGCGGCGATCTGCCGGGCCGACTGCCCGGCGCGGTCCACCGACTTCACCCTGCCGCGCAGCACCCCGTACTCCTGGCTCGGCACCGACTGCACGGTGAGATCGACGGCCGCGCGCGCGGGGATGCCGGCCGCGCTCTCGGCGGGGACGTACACCGTCGCGTACAGCGGGTCGTCGAAACCGGAGACCTTCTCCACGGCGGCTACGTCCGTGCCCGTGCTGATGATCTGCCCGACGTCGGCGGCGAGCGTGGTGACCCGGCCCGCGTCCAGGGCCCGGACGACCGTGTCGCCCCGCTCGGTTCGGACCTCGAGGACGGGGGAGTCGGCGGGCAGCCGCTCGCCCTGCTTCACGAGGACCGCGGTGACCTGGCCGGCCACCGGGCTCTGCAGTACGTAACTGCCCTGCCCGTGCGTCAGGACGGCGGGTGCGGTCACCGTGGAGGTCACCGATCCGGTCACCGCCCACACCGAGGCGGCGGCCATGGCGACCACGGTCACGGCGAGGACGAGCCAGCCCTGAGGCCGGGCGAAGCGCACCGGGAGGTCGAGCTTCTCGGGCGACTGGAGCTTGGCGAGGGCCTGTTGGCGGAACTGCACGGTTCTTCCCTCACCTGTGTGAACTCTGCGAAGGACGGAGACGGACTGCGAGGACCGGGACGGACCGCGAAGGGCCGCCGAGGACGGCGGGGCGTCACGGAAGCAACGCCGAGCCCCGGAGCCGGGGGCGGCTCCGGGGCTCGGCGGCACAAGGGCGCGATCAGAGACCGGCGACCAGGTTCGTGACCGGAGCGGTGTTCAGGCCGGTCACACCCTCGACGGTGCCGACGGCCGTGTCGACCAGGCCGGAGACCGGGGCGATGCCGTCCACCGCGCCCGTGAGGGTGTTCACGGTGTTCACGGACAGACCGCCGGAGACGTTGTCGAGCTCGGCGTCGGAGATCTCGACGGTCTCGACCTGGGGGGTGGAGTTCATGATGGAACTTCCCTTCGTATGGATATGTCACAAGGGGGAGCGGCCCTCCGGGGACAGAGCGAAGGCCGCGGCCGCGGGCACCGGACCCCCGTCACCGGGTGTCCGGAACGGCCCTGCGGTGCGATGGATCAAAGCACGCCCCGGCTCCGGCCCTCCACTCGGTCAAACCCCTCACCAGGCACTTTGCGGCCCCGTCACGCTCAAGAGTGCAGACCGGGAAACGGCCCGGTGGCGACTTCTTCACAGGGGTCACCGCATCACCCCCTCCTACGGGTTGCACCCCTCGAGAGGGAATCGGGCACAACGGCCCCAAAGGTACGAGTGGGGCGGCCGGCTTGTGGAGGGCTCCCGGCTCCGGTGACCGGGCTGGGCATTCGATGTGCAGATTCACCGAAGCCGGGATTCCGCATTCCGGGAGAGGCGGAGTGTGCGCGTCCGGTCGCGGTACGTGTTGCTTCCGGGAGGGTCGCCGTATGCCGGGCCGGACACGCCGGTCGGCCGATTTCGTGTCCCAAACCGGTTGACCGCAAACGGATTTGAACGCCCAGCGGGACCCGTGCGTACCAACAGCCATCCAGGCGCCCCCGACAGCCGCCGAACGGCGGCACGACTCCGGTCCCCCCAGGAGGTCGAGAAGTTTGAGTCACAAGCGAATTCCGAAGCGTAAGGCCGCGATAGCGGTGGGCGGCGTGGTGGCGCTCGGCGCCGCCGCGCTCCTGCTCCCCCACGCCAACGCGTCACAGGACGGCGCGTCGGGCGACGCGGCGGCCGCGCCGAAGACCCTCAAGGCGACGGATGCCTCGGACCTCGCCTCACAGCTCGCCGGGCTGCTCGGCGACGCGTTCGCCGGCTCCTACTACGACGGCGACAAGCAGCAGCTCGTCGTCAACGTCGTACCCGGCGACAACAACAACGTGATCGTGCAGGCGAAGAAGGCGGGCGCGACCGTCCGCGAGGTCGACAACAGCATGACCGAACTGGCCGAGGGCAAGCGGACGCTGAAGACCGAGGCCACCATCCCCGGTACCTCGTGGGCCGTCGACCCGCGCACCAACAAGATCCTGGTCACCGCCGACTCCACGGTGACCGGCGAGAAGTGGGACAGACTGGAGTCCACCGTGCAGGGCCTCGGCTCCGGCATGGCGACCATCAAGAAGTCGGAGGGCACGTTCAGGACCTTCGCCTCGGGCGGGGACGCGATCTTCTCCGGCGGCGCACGCTGCTCGCTCGGCTTCAACGTCACCGCGGACGACGGCGCGCCCGCCTTCCTGACCGCCGGTCACTGCGCGGTCGCGGCCGACGAGTGGTCCGACGCGCAGAACGGTCAGCCGATCGCCACCGTAGACCAGGCGGTCTTCCCCGGCGAGGGCGACTTCGCACTCGTCCGGTACGACGACCCGGCCACCGAGGCGCCGAGCGACGTCGACGTGGGCGGCCAGACGGTCCAGATCACCGAGGCCGCGGAGGCCACCGTCGGTCAGGAGGTGTTCCGGATGGGAAGCACCACCGGGCTCGCTGACGGCCAGGTCCTCGGACTCGACGCCACGGTGAACTACCCGGAGGGCACGGTCACCGGTCTCATCCAGACCGATGTCTGTGCCGAGCCCGGTGACAGCGGCGGCTCGATGTTCACCCAGGACGGCCTCGCGATCGGTCTGACCTCGGGCGGCAGCGGCGACTGCACCGTCGGCGGCGAGACCTTCTTCCAGCCGGTCACCACCGCCCTGGCGGCGGTCGGCGCGACCCTCGGCGAGGCCGGTGCGGGCGCCGGAGCCGGCGACCAGGCGGGTGGCGAAGAGGCCGGCGGTGAGGATGCGGGCGCCGGCGAGGCCGGCGGAGAGGACGCCGGTACGGGCGACCAGGCCGGCGAAGTCGGCGGTGAGGAAGTGGGCCAGGACGACGGGACCGGTTACGGTGCCGGCCAGGGTGCCGAGGAGGGCGCAGGCGACGACGGCCTGACCGAGACCCACTGACCGAATCCCGCTGACCGCCCCGGCATCCCCGCCCCAGCCCTGATCGCACCCCGGCAGAGCCGAAGACGGGCCGGGCCCGCCGCCCCCCGGGCCCCCCCGCCCCCCCGGGGGGGCCGGGGGGGGGGGGCCCCCCGGCCCCGCCCGGGGCCCCCCCCCCGGGGGCCCCCCGGCCGCGCCCCCCGGGGGCCGGCGCCCCCCCCCGCCCCCCCCCCCCCCCCCGGCGGCCCCCCCCGCCCCCCCCCCCCGCGGGGGGGCCCCCCCCCCCCGGGCCCCCCCCCCCCCCCGGGGGGGCCCGGGGGGGGGCGCCACGCCGGTACGCGCAGTCGTCCCGCACGCGGAGGCCCGCCGTGCATCGCCCCGCTGTGCATCGCCCCGTCGGAGGGCGACGTCATGCCGCAGGGGCTGCGCAGGTGTCGTATAAGCGCTGTAATGGCCAACGTGGTCGGTGAGGGCGCTGCGGGACGCAGCACGAGAACGCTGCGCGCGGAAGGTGCCCTCACGGCGATCACCACCGAGCCGGAGTCGCCGGACCGGGTGCGCCGGGTCCTGGAGCAGGCCCTGGTCTTCGCCGGCGCAGCCTTCGTCGCCGTGTACACGCCCAGCGAGGACGGCGAGCAGCTGCGCCTGGTGGAGTCGGCCGGTATACCGCGGACCCTGTGCGGAGTGCGGGAGAGCTATTCCGTCGCCGGGCACTCCCCGGCCGCCGAGGCCGTACGCGGTGGGCGGCCGGTGTGGCTCGGCCCCGAGGAACTCGCCGCCCGGGCCCAGGCGCGGCGCGTCCCGGCCCGCGACTTCTCCCTCGCCGCCCTGCCCGTGCACCACGGGGCCGGCGGCTGCCTGCTCGCCGTCAGCGAGCGCCCCGGCGGCTTCGGCCCCGACGACCGCGTCTGCCTCGGGCTCGTCGCCGACGCCGTCATCCTTCCGGGGCGGCAGCCCGCGGCCGACGGCGGCGGCGAGCCGGCGCCGGATGCCTTCGTCCTCGCCATGGACACCGGACGGGTCCGGGTGGGCGACGTCATCCTGGACCTCTTCGGCCTGGGCCCGGACGACTTCGACGGCCGCGTCGAGACCCTCATGGGCCTGACCGTGCCGGAGGACCTGCCCTCCGTGATGTCGGTCGTCGAGTCCGATCACATGACCATCGGTGAACGCGAGCTGGATTTCCGGATCGTGCAGCCCGCCGGCCCACCGAAGTGGCTCAGACTGCGCGGCCGGCTGCTGCCGGGCGGGGAGGGCCGCCCGGCCCGTCTGGTGGGTTCCGTCGCCGACGCCTCCACCCTGCGCGCCGACGTCACCGACGTGGCCCGGGTGCAGCGCCTGGCCACCGCACTCGCCACGGCGGTCACCGTCCGCGATGTCGGCAGGGCCGTGGTCACGGCCCTGCGCGGGCCGCTCAGAGCCGACCGGATCGCGGTCGCCGAACTGGAGAGCGACCGGCTCGTCGTCGTCATCCTCGACCCACCGGAACCGGACGCCTGGCCGGACCTGTGGCGCGCCGAGTGGCGGGCCGAGTGGCCCGACGCGCCCCTGCGCACCATGCCCACCCTCGCCGCCGTCCTGCGCGAGGGCCGGGCCCGGACCTGGTCCGCGGACAGCGCACTGGAGACCTCCCTCGCCGAGGTCGGCCCGGGGGGTCTCGCCATGCTGCCGCTGTCCGCCGGCAACCGGACGGCCGGTGCCTGCCTCATCGGCTGGGACACCCCGCACGACTTCGGCGCCGACGAGCGTGCCCTGCTCACCGCCGCCGCCGGTCTCGCCGGGCAGGCCCTCATACGGGCCCGCGCCTTCGACGCCGAGCACGAACTGGTCGGCATGCTCCAGCGCCAGCTGCTGCCGCGCCGGCTGCCCCGGCTGCCCGGCGCGGTCGCCGTCGCCCGCTATCTGCCCAGCACCGCGGGCCTGGAACTCGGCGGCGACTGGTACGACGTGATCCCGCTGCCCGACAACCACGTCGCCCTGGTCATCGGCGACGTCCAGGGCCACAGCGCCGGTGCCGCCACCCTCATGGGACAGATGCGCACCGCGCTGCGCGCCTACGCCGTCGAGGGGCACACGCCCGACGTGGTGGTGTCGCACGCCAACAGGCTGCTCGTGGACATGGAGAGCGACCTCTTCGCGACCTGCTGCTATGTCGAGGTCGACCTGGAACAGGGCTCCGCCTGGTGCGTACGCGCCGGGCATCTGCCGCCGGTGCTGCGCCACCCGGACGGCAGTACCGAGATCACGGAGACGGAGGGCGGACCGCCGCTCGGCGTCATGGCCCAGGCCGACTTCCCGATGAGCCCCCTGAGGCTGCGGCCCGGCACGGTGGTCGCCCTCACCACGGACGGCCTGGTCGAGACCGTCGAGGCCGACATCGACGAGGGCATGGACCACCTCGCCCGCCGGCTGGCCGCCGCCGACCCGGCCGACCTGGGGCTGGTCGCCGACGGCCTGCTCGGCAAGGCCCCGCGCAGTGACGACGTCGCCCTGCTGCTGATGCGCTACGAGGGAATGACCCTGCGCCCGCTGCGGGAGACCTGGACGGTGTGGCGGGTGCCGCAGGCCGTCGGCCACGCCCGCCGTTTCACCCGGCGCACCCTGCGCTCCTGGGGTGTGACCGAGGATCTCGACGCCGCCCTGCTCATCGTCTCCGAACTGGTCACCAACGCGCTGGTGCACACCGAGGGGCCGGTCCGCCTCGACCTCACCCTCGTCGGCGAGCGGCTGCGCCTCGCGATCGCCGACGCATCGCCCCGCAGCCCCGCCAAGCCGAACAGCATCGGCTGGGAGGCCACCGGCGGCCGGGGCATCCTGCTCGTCGAGGCCCTGTCGGCGGCCTGGGGGACGCTGCCGGTCAGCGGAGGCAAACAGGTGTGGGCGGAACTCGGCACGCACCGGTGAGCGGGAGCCGTCCCGGCCGTCGACAACACTCCCGGCATCGCTGTCATCCCTTCGGGTGATACGCCGTCGAGTGGGCGGCCCGGTTCCGAACCCGCCGCCACCGGCTCGGCCCGCCTCCGCACCCGGCCTGTCCGGACCGCATCGCGGGAAACCGCCGCCCGGGCACGGGCGTTGACGCACCGGCCCGGGACGGTCCGACGCGCCCGACAGGCGGGCCGGACGCTCCCGCGCGACGCGAATCAGCGGTCATCGGCCGAAAACACCGTGACCGGACGGTTCTCATCGGGGATTTCGTAATGAGCCGTTAAAACAAGTGACGTTCCACGTGCCGCGCACCACTAGGGTGAGGCAGATGAAGGCTCTCGTGCTGTCCGGCGGCGCCGGCACCCGGCTGAGGCCGATCACCCACACCTCGGCGAAGCAGTTGGTCCCCGTGGCCAACAAGCCCGTGCTCTTCTACGGGCTGGAATCGATCGCGGACGCCGGCATCACCGACGTCGGAATGATCGTCGGCGACACGGCCGAGGAGATCGAGAACGCGGTGGGCGACGGATCGAAGTTCGGCCTGCGCATCACCTACATCCCCCAGGAACGGCCCCTGGGGCTGGCACACGCCGTGCTGATCGCCCGCGACTGGCTCGGGGACGACGACTTCGTGATGTACCTCGGCGACAACTTCATCGTCGGCGGCATCACCGGACTCGTCGACGAGTTCCGCCGGCACCGGCCCGACGCCCAGATCCTGCTCACCCACGTCGCGGACCCCCGCTCCTTCGGCGTCGCCGAACTCGACGCGAGCGGACAGGTGACCGGCCTCGAGGAGAAACCCGAGCGTCCCAAGAGCGACCTCGCCCTGGTCGGCGTCTACCTGTTCACCCCCGCCATCCACGACGCGGTGCGCGCCGTCAAGCCCTCCTGGCGCGGCGAACTCGAGATCACCCACGCCATCCAGCACCTGATCGACTCCCGCGCCGACGTGCGCTGCACGGTCATCCACGGCTACTGGAAGGACACCGGTAACGTCGTCGACATGCTGGAGGTGAACCGGTCGGTCCTCGAGGGGATCGAACGCCGGATCGACGGCGAGGTGGACGACGCCTCCGAGACCATCGGCCGGGTGGTGATCGAGGAAGGGGCCCACATCAGCAACTCGCGCATCGTCGGTCCCGTCGTCATCGGCGCCGGCACGGTCATCGGCGACTCCTACGTCGGGCCCTTCACCTCCGTCGCGGAGAACTGCCGGATCACCGACAGCGAAGTCGAATTCTCCATCGTGCTGCGGGACTCCTCGATCGACGGCGTCCGCCGCATCGAGTCCTCACTGATCGGCCGCCATGTCGAGGTGACCCCGGCCCCCAGCGTTCCCAGCGCACACCGATTCGTCCTCGGAGACCACAGCAAGGTGCAGATCCACACGTGAACCTCCTCGTCACCGGAGCGGCCGGCTTCATCGGCTCCCGCTACGTCCGTACGCTGCTCGCCGCCGACGGGCCCGACGCCGCCGACATGCCGAGGATCACAGTGCCGGCCGCGCTCACCCACGCCGGCACCCTCGACAACCTCGAACTCGGCCACTCCCGGCCGGAGTTCGTTCACGGCGACATCCATGACACCGACCTCGTGGGCAAACCGACCGCCGAGGCGGACCAAGTGGTCCACTTCGCCGCCCGCATGGCCGGCCTCGGCCCCCGGCGTCGGCGACGACGTGCACGGCGTCCTGCATGCCACCAGCTCCGGCGAGGCCGCCTGGTACGGCCCGGCCCGGGAGATGTTCCGGCTGACCGGCGCCGACCCCGACCGGGCGCGGCCCCTCACCGGAGCGGCCTTCCCCGGCCCGCGCCGCGCCCCGCATACAGCGTCCTCGCGCACGACCGCCGGCAGGACATCGGCCTGTCGGCACCGCGTGACCGGCGCGTCACCCTGCACGAAGCACTGCCCCGCATCCGCAAGGAGAGTCCTCTTCGTGAAACGCCATGAGTTCCTGCGCGCACTGCACAAGGCCAGCGCCAACCGCAACTATCTGGAGATCGGCGTCAACGACGGTCGCAGCCTGTGCCTGTCACGCGTCCCCAGCATCGCGGTCGACCCCGCCTTCAAGGTCGTCTCGGAACTGAAGTGCGACGTCCACCTGGTCAAGGCCACCAGTGACGACTTCTTCGCCCGCGACAATCCACTGGCCCACCTCAAGGGCGGCCGGCACCCGCTGCGCAACCTCCGCCGCGGCCGCAGCCCCATCGGACACTGGCGGCGCACCACGCTCGACCTGTCCTTCATCGACGGCATGCACCTGTTCGAATACGCCCTGCGCGACTTCATGAACGTCGAGAAGCACTCCGACTGGTCCAGCGTGATCGTCCTCGACGACATGCTGCCGCGCAGCGTCGACGAGGCCGCCCGGGACCGCCACACCACGGCCTGGACCGGCGACGTCTACAAGATCACCGAGGTGCTGGCGCGCTACCGCCCCGATCTGGTGACGGTGCTCGTCGACACCCAGCCCACCGGCCAGCTCGTGATCTTCGGCGCCGACCCGGACAACACCGTGCTGCACGACAAGTACGACGAGATCATGGCCGAGTACAAGGTGCCCGACCCGCAGAAGGTGCCCGAGACGATCCTGGAGCGGGCCGGCGCGGTGCCGCCCGAGGCACTGATCGAGGCCGGCTTCTGGCGCCCGCTCACCCAGGCCCGCAACCGCGGTCTGCCGCGGCGCCTGGGCTGGGAGCCCCTGCGCCGCGCGCTCGACCAGGTCGGCGTCAGCCGCTGAGCCCCCTGCCGCGCAGCTCCTCGTAGCGTGCGCGGCAGGCCTCGTACGACGGCAACGGGCCGAGGCGCTCCGCCTCGGCCGGCGTCGGCGCCTGTTCGTCCTTCGGTGACAGCACCGGGCCGATGCCCTACGGCCACTCGATGCCCAGGGCCGGGTCCAGCGGGTGCACCCCCTGCTCCCGGCCCGGCGCGTAGCCCGCCGAGCACAGGTACACCACCGTCGCGTCGTCGGTGAAGGCCATGAAGGCGCGTCCCAGCCCCTCGGCGAGAAACACCGTGTGCCGGCTGTCGTCGTCCAGCCGCACGGCCTCCCAGCTCCCGTACGCCGGTGAGTGACCCCACCCGCAGGTCCGCCACCACGTCGAGCACCGCCCCGCGCACACAGGTCGCGTACGTGGCCCGGCCGGGCGGCACGTCCGTGAAGTGCACCCCGCGCAGCACGCCGCGACGCGACACCGAGCAGTCGGCCTGCGCCGGCCGGCGACAGGCCGTACCCCGTCGCCTCGCGGAACTCCTCACCGCCGCACCTACTCGTGGAAACTGCCCCGGTCGTCCGGGAGTACCTTGGGCTCCCGGACTCAGGCACCCTCCAGGTCCAGTGCGCGCACCGGTCACCGCCTTCCTCCGATCAGCGGCGCCACCCTCGCACGGGCGACGCCGAGCACCCGCCGCGCCCTGCGCAGCAGTTTCTGTCCGGTGCCGAGGCGCGGAACCTGCACCACCAGCACCCCGCCCCGGCCGGCACGGAGCGCGAACGGCAGCCCGCCGAAACGCGGTTCGGCGGTATCCGGGTCCAGACAGAGCGCCACCCGCCAGATACCGCGGGGGAGACCCGAGGGCAGCGCCCCCTCCAGCCGGGACTCCGGCCGTTCCGGCTCCGCGGTCAGCGCGCCCGGTGTGTACAGGGTCCGGCCCGCGGAGGTGAACCGGAGCCGTACCGGTGTGCCGTCCGCCGCGTGCAGTGGAATCCGGGTGCGCAGCCGCGCCCCGGAGACCGTGACGTCCGGCCGCCGCACCTGACCGAGGCCGAGCCGCCTGCCCTTCACACCGACGTCCAGGGAGAGGTTGCCGTGCGGCTCCGTCCAGTACGGCAGGACCGCCCGGCCCGCCGTCACCCCCGCGTACGGCTCCGGGCGGGTGGCGCGCGGGGCCGGGCCCAGACGGCACTCCTTGGTCCAGCCGCCGAGCTTGAGCCGCACGACGGCGTCCCAGACCCCGTCACCCGGCAGCACGGCCGGGTCGACCGTGGCCGTGGCCCGCAGCACCAGCCGCACCTGTTCCCCGCCGTCGGCCGCGACCGTCTCCCGGGCGAACTCCACGGGCTGGAAGTACTGGGCGGAGCTGGCGCGTTCACGCAGCAGCAGATCGACGGTGGCCTGGTCGAAGCGGGCCACGTTCTCCGTGCCGATCCACGCCACCGCCGCCTCCACGTTCTTCGGCGTATCGGTCAGCGGGGCACGGCCGGCATCGGCGGGGAACGTCATCGGCGTGCCCCCGGAGGCGTATTCGGCGGTGAAGCCGAGGCGCAGCGAACCGCCCTCCCACTCTACGCTCGTGGGCGCCACGTTCGGCGCAACCCCGGCCTCCCACTCGGCGAGCGCCACCACGTCGTCGTATCGGTCCGCCGCCGTCAGTGAGGCGACGACCTGCTGCGTCGGCTGCAGCCCGGCCGCGACGGCGGGCCCGAACCGCTCGACCACCACCTTGTGGATCTCTCCGAACAACTCCCTGCGGTAGTCGTCCGGCAGCCCGAGCAGCCGCCGGCCGCGCAGCCGTTCCACCATCTCCACCCGCAGCCACCGGCGGAACAGCCGGTCACGCACCGGGCCGGGCTCGGTGTAGCGCTCGACCACGTCGAGCGCCTCGCGGAGGTTGGTGAAGTAGCCCACCGGGTCGAAGCGCTGGAAACCGGCGTTGGAGGCGTCGTCGCGCCGGATGTGGTAGTAGCAGACGTAGTCGCTGAGGACGGAGACGTTGGCCGCGCGCAGATACGCCTCGGTGACGAAGACGTGGTCCTCCAGACGCCGCCGCCCCTCGGGAAAGCGCAGCCCGATCTCGTCGAGGAACGCCCGGCGGAACATCTTGTGCGGGGTGAGGCTGTCGATCAGCGGAGCGTTCTCCACCGTGGCCCGTGGATGGTTGCGGCGGAACAGTTCCACCGGCACACCGCGGTTCTTGCCGGACATCTTGCCCACGACGACGTCCGCGCCATGGGCCACCCCGTACGCGTACATCCGCTCCAGAGCCTCGTCGCCCAGGTGGTCGTCGTTGTCGACGAACATCACGAACTCGCCTCGGGCTGCGGCGATCCCGACATTGCGCGGCTTGCCGGACCAGCCGGAGTTCTCCTGGTGGATCACCCGCATCCGGGGGTCCTCGGCGGCCAGCCGGTCGAGCCGTGCGGGAGTCCCGTCGGTGGAACCGTCGTCGACGAAGATCGCCTCGTACTCTTCGGTGGGCAGGGACTGCCGTCGCAGGGAGGAGACACAGTCCTCGAGGTAGGTCCCCGGGTTGTACACGGGAACGATGACGCTGACCTTGACCGGCATCTGGATGTGTGGCCCTTCGGGTCGCTTGCCGTCGGACGGGCGGCTTGGTACGCGTTGCCCGAATCGTAACCCTGTGACCACCCCGGTCCCGCTTTTCAAACGCCGCCGAGACCGTGCCGTGCCCGCCTCTTGCACGTCGGAGCGATCGGCGTACGCAAAGGGGGATGTGATGAAGGGGCAGAGCTTGAAGGACCGGTGCCGGGAGGGCCGGACCGCTTCGTGTCGGTGGAAGCGGTCCGGACTCTGCGAGTAGATGCGCTTTTCACGGACCTCCTTCCGCGATCGAAGGTGTTACGAGGCCGATTACCCGCACCGGCACGGCTCACACATACCTTTTGCGTCTATTTGTCGACCCTGGTGTCAGGAGCGGTGCCGCCTGCGGATCTGTGCGACCAACAGGCCCAGGGCGACGGCGCCCGCAAGCGCCGCGGCGACCCGCTTGGCGATCGGCAGACCGGCGGTGCGCAGCAGGTCGAGGGGCTCGTCCGGCGGGGCCTCGACCTGCCGGACGGCCTGCGGCGCACCGGCCACGACAGCCGCACCGGTCTCTCCGGCCGCACCGGTCTCTCCGGCCGCACCGGTCTCGTCGGCCGTGCCGGGCGGCTGCGTCAGCTGTTCGGACAGGCAGGCGGCGAACCGGCCGATGAGCCGCTCGCCGACCTCCGCCAGCACCCCGCGACCGAACTGCGCCGGCCGCCCGGTCACCGTCAGGTCGGTACGCACCGACACCGTCGTGCCGCCGTCCTGCTCGCCGAGCGTCGCCGTGACGGTCGCCCGCGCGGTGCCCTGGCCCCTGGTCTCCCGGCCGGCGGCGACCAGCACCATCCGGTGGGCCGTCTCGTCCCGTTCCTCGAAGACGGCCGTGCCCCGGTAGGTCACGGTGACCGGACCCACCTTGACCTTCACCGAGCCGGTCACCGTCTTGCCGTCGTACTCCTCGACGGTCGCCCCCGGCAGACACGGTGCGACCCGTTCGATGTCGAGGAGCGCCGGCCAGGCGTCGTCGACCGGGACGGGAACGGTGAACTCGTGATGCAGTTCCATGTCTTCCACCTCGCGGTTCGGTTCTCGGGTGACCAGGGAAGGGGGGCAGGGACCGGGGGGCTCGACCGGGCCCGGGCGGCTCAAGGGAATTCAGGGCGTGGGCACGGGTGGATGGACCGCTCCCCCGGTCGCGGACAGCGGTGCGCCCGTGCCGCCCCAGCGCAGCGCGACGATCTCGGCGGCCACCGACACCGCCACCTCCTCGGGCGTACGGGCCCCGAGGTCGAGCCCGACCGGTGAGCGCAGCCGGGACAGCTCGTCCCCGGTGAGCCCGGCCTCGACCAGCCGGTCCCTCCGGTCCGTGTGGGTGCGGCGGCTGCCCATCGCGCCGATGTAGGCGGCCGGCCGGCGCAGCGCCTCCAGGAGCAGCGGCACATCGAACTTCTGGTCGTGGGTGAGGACGCAGATCACCGTGCGCTCGTCGGTCTCCGTGCCCTGCAGATACCGGTGCGGCCAGTCCACGACCACCTCGACGCCCTCCGGGAAGCGGCGGGGCGTGGCGAACACGGGGCGGGCGTCGCAGACGGTGACCCGGTAGCCGAGGAAGGCACCGATCCGGGCCACGGCCGCCGCGTAGTCGATCGCCCCGAAGACCAGCATGCGCGGCGGCGGCGCGAAGGACTGCAGGAACACACTCACCGCGTCCTCCCGGCGTTGCCCCCGGGGCCCGTAGTGGCGCAGCCCCGTGGCGCCGAGGGCGAGTTCGCCGCGGGCGTCGGCGGTGACCGCCGCGTTCAGGCCGGTCGTCCCCAGCGTGCCCGCCAGCCGGTTCCGCCACACGGCCAGCGTGGCTCCGCGCGGCGCGGGACCGTCGGTCACCGTCGCCACGGTCACCGGCTCGCCCGCGGCGACCGACTCGGCGACGGCGCCGAACGCGGGGTCCCGCTCCGGTGTCACCGGGCGCACGAGCAGGGTGATCTCGCCGCCGCAGGTCAGGCCGACCGCGAAGGCGTCGTCGTCGCTGTAGCCGAAGGTCTCCAGCCGGGCGTCACCGTCGCCGACGACCTCCCGGGCCAGCTCGAACACCGCACCCTCGACACACCCGCCGGAGACACTGCCCACCACCTCGTCGTCCGGCCCCACGGCCATCGCCGCGCCCGGATCACGCGGTGTGCTGCGGCTCGCGCCGACCACGGTGGCGAGGCCGAACGGCCGGCCCGCGGTGTACCAGCGGGTGAGCGCCGGGAGGATGTCACGCACGGTGGGCTCCTTCCCGGGGTACGGCGGCCGGGGCGGGCGCGGCAGCCCGGCCGGGGGAGGCCCGGTCGGGGGAGGCACCCCGTACCACCGCCGCCAGGTTCTCCAGGGCGGCCAGGCTGTGACCCTCGACGAACGCGTCCACGCTCGGCAGCGCCGCCGCCATCCCCGCGGCCAGCGGGGCGTAACCGGGGCGTGCCTTGAGCGGATTGGCCCAGATCACCCGGTGGGCCAGCCGGTGCAGGCGGCGCATCTGGGCCGCGAGGAGCTCGGGGTCGCCGCGCTCCCAGCCGTCCGACAGCAGCACCACCACGGCGCCACGGGCCATGCCCCGCTGCCCCCAGAGGTCGAGGAACTCCCGCAGCAGTACACCGAGCCGGGTCCCACCACGCCAGTCGGGTACCGCGGCCCAGGCCGCGCTCAGGGCCGGATCGGGGTCCCGGTGGGACAGCTCCCGGGTCACCCGGGTCAGCCGGGTGCCGATCGTGAACACCTCCGCCGTCCGGCCCCGTACGGCGGCGTGCGCGAAGCGCAGCAACGCATCCGCATACGGCGCCATCGACCCGCTGACGTCGACGAGCAGCACCAGACGGCGTGGCCGTTCGGCCCGGGCCCGGCGCCGCAGCCGGGCCGGTTCGCCGCCCTGCCGCAGCAGTTCCCGCACGGTCCGGTGCGGATCCACCTCCCCGCGCCGGGCAGGCCGGCGCCGTGCCGTGCGCCGGACCTCGCCGCGCGGCGTCAGCGCCGCCAGCAGCCGCCGCACCTGCTCCCGCTCGGCGGCGGCCAGGTCCGCGAGGTCGCGGTGGCGGAGCGTCTCGGTGGAACTGGCCCGTGTGGCCAGGGGCGGCCCCGGACGCTCCTCCTCCGTGCCGCCCGCACGGCGGCCCGCGGCGTCGCGCACCACGAACCGCTGCCGCGGGCGGGGAGCGGCCGGTTGCGGTGGTCCGCCGGGCTCGCCGGTGCCGAAGTACGCGGCGAAGACCCGGTCGTACCGCTCCAGGTCGTCCGGGCCGGCGCACAGCGTCAGCCGCCCCGCCCAGTACACGTCCGTCCGCGCCCCGGGCCGCAGGGCGTCCACCGCGCGCAGGAACGTGTGCACCCGCTCCGCGCTCGCGTCGGCGCCCGCCGCGCGCAGGGCGCGGGCGAATCCGAGAAGCACCGCGACCGCTTCGGGCGGGCCACCGTCCCGCACGTCCTCCGCCCGTATACCGTCGTCCCGCATGTCCCGCATGTCCCGCACGTCCTCCGCCTGTACATCGTCGTCCCGCATGTCCCGCTCCCCGTCCGGCGCCGAGCGTCCCGGCGGGGCCCCGCCGGTCACGTCCGCCACGCCCGCCATGTCGGTCACGTCCCTCGTGCGGCGAGTACCGCCGCCAGGTCGAGTCCCCGCGCCCGCTCGGTGTCCTCCCGGTACTTCAGCGCCGACCCCAGCGTCGCGATGGCGAGGTCCGCGTCGACCTCGCTCGCCCCGAGCGCGTCCAGGGCCTGCGCCCAGTCGATCGTCTCGGCCACCCCCGGCGGCTTGAGCAGGTCCTGCGCGCGCAGCGCCTGCACCAGCGCGGTCACCTGCTCGGCCAGCCGCGCCGACACCCCGGGCAGCCGGCGCCGGACGATGGCCAGCTCGCGGGCGAAGTCCGGATGGCCGAACCAGTGGTACAGGCAGCGTCGCTTGAGTGCGTCGTGCACCTCCCGGGTGCGGTTCGACGTCAGCACGACCACCGGCGGCACCTCGGCCCGTACGGTGCCCAGCTCCGGGATCGTCACCGAGAACTCCGACAGCAGCTCCAGCAGGAGCGCCTCGAACTCGTCGTCGGCCCGGTCGATCTCGTCGACGAGCAGTACGCACGGCTGCGTCTGAAGGGCTCGCAGCAGGGGCCGGGCGATCAGGAAGCGGCGGTCGTAGAGCTCGCCCTCCAGCCGGTCGGCGTCCGTGATCCCGGTCGCCTCGGCGGCCCGCAGATGCAGCAGCTGGCGGGGGAAGTCCCAGTCGTAGAGTGCCTGGGAGGCGTCGATGCCCTCGTGGCACTGGAGCCGGATCAGCGGAGCGTCCAGTGCCTCGGCGAGGGCGGTCGCCAGCGCGGTCTTGCCGACGCCAGGGTCGCCCTCGCAGAACACCGGCCGGTGCAGTTTCAGGGCGAGGAAGCAGGCCATGGCCAGTCCGTCGTCGAGGAGATACCCCGTCGCCTCCAGCCGGGCCCGCACCTCGTCCGGCCCGGAAGTCACCCGGTCCGGCCCGCCCGTTCCCGGCCCGGCAGCCGCCGCGTCCGCTCCACCGCTGATCGGCCTCACCCCATTCCGGCCGCGGTCAGCACCGCCCGCCGGGTGAGCACCTGCGCCAGGTGCTCCCGGTACTCGGGCGAACCCGAGGTGTCCCGGGGCGGCTGGGTGCCGTCCGCCGCCGACTGTGCGGCCCGCGCCACGGCCGGCGCGTCGTCGCAGCCGGCCAGGGTCTGCTCGGCCGCCGTGGCCCGCAGCGGGGTCGCGCCCATGTTGACCAGCCCGATCCGCGCCTCGGCGATCCGCCCGTTGTCGCGGCGCACCAGCGCCGCCACACCGACGATCGCGTAGGACTGCGCCACCCGCTGGAACTTCTCGTAGTGGAATCCCCAGCCGTCCGCCTTCGGCACCCGCACCTCGACCAGCAGCTCGTCGGGCTCCAGCACCGTCTCCAGATAGTTGACGAAGAACTCACGGGCCGGGACCGTGCGCCGGCCGCCCGGACCCGCGACGACCAGCTCACCGTCCATGGCGAGCACCGCCGCGGGCAGGTCCGCCGCCGGGTCCGCGTGCGCCAGCGAGCCGCCGAAGGTGCCCCGGTGCCGTACGGCCGGGTCGGCGACCGTGCGGGTGACGGCGGCCAGCAGCCCGGCGTGCCGGCGCACGAGCGGGTCGCGGACGACCTCGTGGTGCGTGGTCATCGCGCCGATGACGAGTGTGTCGCCGTCCTCACGCACCCCGCGCAGCCCGGGGACGCGGCCGACGTCCACCACCAGTTCCGGGAAGGCCAGCCGCAGCCTGAGCAACGGCAGCAGGCTCTGCCCGCCGGCCAGCACCTTCGCGTCCTCACCACCGTCGGCGAGCACGCGCAGCGCCTCGTCGAGGCTGGTGGGCCGGGCGTAGTCGAATGCCGGGGGGATCATGCGGAGGCCTCCTTCGCCGAGCGCACTGCCCGCCACACCCGTTCGGGCGTGCACGGCATCGTCACGTCGTTCACCCCGAGCGGCCGCAGCGCGTCCACGACCGCGCCGACCACGGCGGGCGTCGAGGCGATCGTCCCCGACTCGCCGACGCCCTTGACGCCCAGCGGGTTGGAGGTCGCCGGCGTCTCGGTCCGCTCCGTGACGAACTCCGGCAGATCACCGGCCACCGGGACCAGGTAGTCGGCCATCGTGCCGGTGACCAGGTTGCCCTCGTCGTCGTACACGGCCTCCTCGTACAGCGCCTGCGCGATGCCCTGGGCGAGGCCGCCGTGCACCTGGCCCTCCACGATCACCGGGTTGATCACCCGGCCCACGTCGTCGACGCAGACGTAGGAGCGGATCCGGGTCCGCCCGGTCTCCGTGTCGACCTCGACGGCGCACAGGTGCGTGCCGTGCGGGTACGAGAAGTTCTCCGGGTCGACCACCTGGTCGGCGTTGATGGTGGGCTCCATGCCGTCGGGCACGTCGTGCGAGGTGAACGTCTCGAACGCGATCTCCTGGATCGTCTTCCGGGCCTCGGGGGAGCCCTTGACGGTGAACACGCCGTCGGTGAAGTCCAGGTCGTTCTCGTTCGCCTCCAACAGGTGCGCGGCGACCTTGCGGGCCTTCTCCACCACCTTCCCGGCCGCGTGGTGCACCGCAGACCCGCCGACCACGAGGGACCGTGAACCGTACGTGTCCATGCCCTGTGGGGCCACTCTGGTGTCGCTGTGCACCACCTCGATGTCCTCGAACGGCACGCCCAGCACGTCGGCGGCGATCTGGCTCCAGCTCGTCACATGCCCCTGCCCGTGCGGGCTGGTGCCGGTGACCACCTCGACCTTGCCGGTGGGCAGCATGCGGATGCTCGCCGCCTCCCACCCGCCGGCCCCGTACCGCAGGTCCCGCAGCACCCGGCTCGGGGCGAGCCCGCACATCTCGGTGTACGTCGAGACGCCGATGCCGAGCCGTACGGGGTCGCCGCGCTCGTTGCGTTTCTGCTGCTCGGCGCGCAGGTCGTCGTACCCGAACAGCGCGAGAGCCTTCTCGGTGGCCGCCTCGTAGTTGCCGCTGTCGTACGTCAGACCCGCGATCGAGTCGTACGGGAACTCCTCGTGCCGGATCCAGTTCCGGCGCCGCACCTCGACGGGGTCGAGGCCGAGCTCGGCCGCCAGCTCGTCCATGATCCGCTCGATGGCGAACGTGGCTTCCGGGCGCCCGGCGCCGCGGTACGCGTCCGTCGGCGTTTTGGTGGTGAACACTCCGGTACAGGTGAAGTCGTAGGCGTCCATTTTGTAGATCGCCGGATACATGAAGGCGCCGAGGATCGGGATGCCGGGCGTGACCAGCATCAGATAGGCGCCCATGTCGGCGAGCAGCTCGACCTTCAGGCCCAGGAGTCTGCCCTCGCCGGTGGCGGCGACCTCGACGTCCTGGATCATGCCTCGGCCGTGGTGGGTGGCCAGGTAGCCCTCGGAACGCGACTCGGTCCACTTCACCGGCTGGCCCAGCCGCCGGGCGACCTCCAGTGCGACGGCCTCCTCGCCGTACACCTGGAGCTTGGAGCCGAACCCGCCACCCACATCCGGGGCGACCACCCGCAGCTTCTGCTCGGGGATCCCCGTGACCATCGCCAGCATCACCCGCAGGATGTGCGGGACCTGGGTCGCCGAGTAGACCGTGTACTCGCCGGAGGCGGCGAGCGGGGTGACGACGACCGCGCGCGGCTCCATCGCGTTGGCGATCAGTCGCTGCTGGTGGAAGCGGCGGGTGACGACCACGTCGGCACGCCGCTTGACCGTCTCGTAGTCCTCGCCGGTCTTCAGCGGCCACACGTAGCTGCGGTTGGTGCCCTTGTCCGCGTGGACCAGCGGGGCGTCCTCGGCGAGCGCCGCCTCCAGGTCGAGCACCGGCTCCAGCGGCTCGTAGTCGACCTCGACCGCCTCCAGCGCATCGGCCGCCGCGTACCGGTCGCGGGCCACCACGACCGCCACCGGGTCGCCCGCGTGCCGCACCTCGTCGACCGCGACCGGCGGGTGGTCCGGCAGCACGATGTCCTCGGTGACCGGCCAGGCGCAGGGCAGCGAACCGAGCCCTTCGGCCAGGTCACGGCCGCTGAACGCGGCCACCACCCCGGGGCGTTCGAGGGCGGGGGAGACGTCGACCCGCTCGATGCGGGCGTGCGCCATGGGGCTGCGCAGGAACGCGATGTGCAGCAGACCGGTGACGGAGATGTTGTCGGTCCAGTTGGTCTGCCCGGTGACCAGCCGGGCGTCCTCCTTGCGGAGCCGGCCCCGGCCCACCTCACGCTCGGCGCGCTGCCCGGTGCTGCGGTCGGTACTCTGATCCGTCATGCCGTGACCTCCTCCGAAGCGGCGGCAGCGGCGAGCACCGCGCGGACGATGTTCTGGTAACCGGTACAGCGGCACATGTTGCCCTCGAGCGCCTCGCGCACCTCGTCCGCGTCGGGGTCCGGGTTCTCGCGCAGCAGATCACGCGCTGCCATGATCATTCCGGGAGTGCAGTAGCCGCATTGCAGCGCGTGCTGCTCGTGGAAGGCCCGCTGCAGCGGCGTCCACTCGCCGCCCCGGGCCAGCCCTTGGACGGTGGTCACCTCGCCACCGTCGGCCTGGACGGCCAGCACCGAGCAGCTCTTCACACTCATGCCGTCCAGTTCGACCGT
This sequence comes from Streptomyces sp. NPDC005774, assembly GCF_042871645.1. NCBI lineage: Bacteria > Bacillati > Actinomycetota > Actinomycetes > Kitasatosporales > Streptomycetaceae > Streptomyces > Streptomyces sp. NPDC005774. The sequence goes on from NZ_JBIAIV010000050.1 coordinate 36,050, forward strand.
GCAGGCGCCGCAGCTCGAGGTGTCGCAGCCGACCGGGGTGCCGGTCAGACCGAGCCGGTCGCGCAGGTAATGAACCAGCAGCAGACGGGGTTCCACCTCGTCCTCGTATGCCGTGCCGTCCACTTTCACCGAGATGCGGGTCATGTGCCCTCCAGAGACCGTGCGGGCGGATACGGAGCGTCGGCGGACCTTGGGGTGACGAAGGTCACTCTATGGCCGGCCCTGGGGGACGGCGAGTGGTGCGGCACGGATCTGTTGAGCGTTGGTCGATTGCTACTGTTCGACGTGCGCACGACAGATTTCTGCGGGTGCCGGCGTCGACGCCGGCACCCGTGCTCCACTACCGGAGCGTGTGTGCCGACCGCGTCCTGTGTTCCTTGGCGTCCGGCCGAACCGGATCGCTCACTCGTCCCAGGCCTGGATCATCGTCTGCTCGGTGATCCTTCCGTCCCGCAGCGAGACCATCGACTCCGAGTACACCCGCACCCCGTCCGGGTACACACAGGTCTCGCTGAAGGCGGCCTGGTCGTCCTGGACGACGCACCGCTCCAACTGGTGTGTCATGTCACGGCTGTAGACGTCGTCGAGCATGGTGGCGATCTCGTCCCTGCCGTGCAGGACCATGGGGCGGCTGGGCTGGGTGTTGCGGTCCACGACGCGCAGCTCGGCGTCGTCCGCGTAGAGCGCCGTCAGGGGCGCAGCTGTCGGGGCCTCGAGCCCCCGGCGCAGTGTGTCAGTGCCGAAGCGAGGTGCTGCCGAGGTTGCCATGATGACCTCCTTCGAGGGCCTCGGCCCGGTCCGGAGAGGGCCACGCCGGGCCTCACCTACGAGCCTCCCCCCGCCCGCCGGGCACGGCAAGCCAGGCCCGCGCGTTCCTCCTGACTCGGCACAGCCCCCGCCGTCCGGACCCGATGGCCGCGCCCCCGCCGCCCCGGGGCGGCGGGGGCGCGGCCATCGGGAATCACCCGCCGGTCGCCAGGAATTGCGTCGCCGCCAGCTCCGCATACAGCGGATCGGCGGTCACCAGTTCCCGGTGCGTACCGACCGCGCGGACCCGGCCCGCGTCCATCACCACGATCCGGTCGGCCATCGTCACCGTCGACAGCCGGTGCGCGACCACCAGCACCGTCGTCGTCCGCGCCACATCGGCGACGGTGTCGCGCAGCGCCGCCTCGTTCACCGCGTCGAGCTGCGAGGTGGCCTCGTCGAGCAGCAGCAGCCGGGGACTGCGCAGCAGCGCGCGGGCGATCGCGACCCGCTGGCGCTCCCCGCCGGACAGCTTGGTGCCACGGTGCCCGACCAGCGTGTCGAGCCCCTCCGGGAGCTTGGCCACCAGATCGTCGAGCCGGGTTGTCTTCACCACCCGAGCCACCTCGTCGTCGTCCGCCTCCCGGTTCCCGAGCAGCAGATTGTCGCGCAGGGAACCCGACAGGACGGGCGCGTCCTGCTCCACATAGCCGATCGAGGACCGCAGCCGCGACAGCTCCCAGTCGGCCAGCTCCCGCCCGTCGAGGGTGATCATCCCGGAGTCCGGCTCGTAGAAGCGCTCGATGAGGGAGAAGACGGTGGTCTTGCCCGCGCCGGACGGACCGACGAACGCGGTCATGCCCCGCGCGGGCACGGCGAACGTCACCCCGTGATGCACGTACGGCAGATCGTCCGCGTAACGGAAACGCACGTCCTCGAAGGCGAGCGCGGCGGGCGCGGCACCCGGCGTGGGCAGGGCCGCGGGCCCCGCGGCAGGCTCGGCGGGCAGCCGCAGCGCCTCCTGGATCCGGGCCAGAGCGGCGCTGCCCGTCTGGTACTGCGTGATCGCGCCCACGACACTCTGGATCGGCATCATGAGGTAGAAGACGAACAGCAGGAACGCCACCAGCGTGCCGATGTCGATGGCGCCCGTCGCCACCCGGGCCCCGCCCACCGCGAGCACCGTGATGAACGCGACCTGCATCGAGAGCCCCGCCGTGTTGCCCGCCGCCGCCGACCACTTGGCGGCCCGCACGCTCTGCCGCCACGACTCCTCGGCCGCCTCGTGCAGGGCACGCTCCTCCCGCGGTTCGGCACCGGACGCCTTCACCGTGCGCAGCGCGCCCAGCACCCGCTCCAGTGAGGCCCCCATCACGCCGACCGCGTCCTGCGCCCGCCGGCTGGCCCGGCTGATGTGCGGCACGATCAGCGTGAGGACCGTCCCGGCGCCCGCGATCACGGCCAGGGTGACCCCCAGCAGCACCGGATCGACGAAACCCATCAGCGCGATGGTCGCGATCAGCGTCAGACCACCCGTGCCGAGGCCCACCAGCGAGTCCGTGGTGACCTCCCGCAGCAGTGTGGTGTCGGAGGTGATGCGGGCCATCAGGTCCCCCGGCTCGCTGCGGTCCACGGCCGTGATCCGCAGCCGCAGCAGATACGACGACAACGAGCGCCGCGCCCCCAGCACCACCGACTCGGCGGTGCGCCGCAGCACGTACGAACCCAGCGCGCCCAGCACGGCGTTGGCTATCACCAGGGCCGACATCAGCATCAGCGCGCCGGTGATGGTCTGATCGTTGGACAGGTCGTCGATCAGGTCGCGGGCGACCAGCGGCAGCATCAGGCCGGTCGCCCCCGTCAGCAGGGACAGCGAGGCGCCGCCCAGCAGGGCCCACCGGTGCGGCCGTACGTAACCGAGGAGCGCCCGCCAGGCGGGCGGGTTGGACTTCTGTGCTGCGATGCTCACGTCGCTCCCTCGGCGTCGGGCGGAGAGTTCAGGCTACGTCGCAGCGGTCCGCCCACGGGCCGTCGGGCCCGCCCTCGTGCACTCGGCACGAAACCCCCCGGCCCTCCCCACGTTCCGACCTGCCGTGGAGTCCACCGGTCGGTTCCCGCGCAGGTCGCGTAGGGTCGGAAGGAGGTACCACCGGGAGATGAAGGAGCCAGCACCATGGCGCAGGAAGTACGCGGCGTGATCGCACCGGGCAAGGGCGAGCCGGTACGCATCGAGACGATCGTCGTACCCGACCCGGGGCCGGGTGAGGCGGTCGTCCGCATCCAGGCCTGCGGGGTGTGCCACACCGACCTGCACTACAAGCAGGGTGGCATCAACGACGACTTCCCCTTCCTCCTCGGCCACGAGGCCGCGGGTGTCGTGGAGTCGGTGGGCGACGACGTCACCGACGTCGCCCCCGGTGACTTCGTCGTCCTCAACTGGCGCGCGGTGTGCGGCGCGTGCCGCGCCTGTCTGCGCGGACGCCCCTGGTACTGCTTCGACACGCACAACGCGAAGCAGAAGATGACCCTCGCCTCGACGGGCCAGGAACTCTCCCCGGCCCTGGGCATCGGAGCCTTCGCCGAGAAGACGCTCGTCGCCGCCGGCCAGTGCACCAAGGTCGATCCCGCGGTCTCCCCGCAGGTCGCCGGACTGCTCGGCTGCGGCGTCATGGCGGGCATCGGCGCCGCGATCAACACCGGCAACGTCGGCCGGGGCGACTCCGTCGCGGTCTTCGGCTGCGGTGGCGTCGGCGACGCGGCCATCGCCGGGGCCCGGCTCGCCGGAGCGGCGAAGATCATCGCCGTCGACATCGACGACCGCAAGCTGGAGACCGCCCGCTCCATGGGTGCCACCCACACCGTCAACTCCCGCAAGACCGACCCGGTCGAGGCGATCCGCGGACTCACCGGCGGCTTCGGCGCCGACGTCGTCATCGAGGCCGTAGGCCGACCCGAGACGTACGAACAGGCCTTCTACGCCCGTGACCTGGCGGGCACCGTCGTCCTCGTCGGCGTGCCCACCCCGGAGATGAAGCTCGAACTGCCGCTCCTCGACGTGTTCGGCCGCGGCGGCTCCCTGAAGTCGTCCTGGTACGGCGACTGCCTGCCCTCACGCGACTTCCCGATGCTGATCGACCTGCACCAGCAGGGCCGCCTGGACCTCGGCGCGTTCGTCACCGAGACCATCCAGCTCGACGAGGTCGAGAAGGCCTTCGAACGGATGCACAAGGGCGACGTCCTGCGCTCGGTGGTGGTGCTCTGATGACCACTCGCATCGAACACCTCGTCACCTCCGGACAGTTCAGCCTCGACGGCGGCACCTGGGACGTCGACAACAACGTGTGGATCGTCGGCGACGACCACGAGGTGATCGTCATCGACGCCGCCCACGACGCCGACGCCATCGTCGAGGCGGTGGGCGACCGCCGCCTGAAGGCGATCGTGTGCACCCACGCCCACAACGACCACATCGACGCCGCGCCGGCCCTCGCCGACCGCACCGGTGCCACCATCTGGCTGCACCACGACGATCTGCCGCTGTGGAAGCAGACCCACCCGGACCGCGATCCCGACGCCTGGCTGGTCGACGGCCAGGTGATCGAAGCGGCCGGCGCCGACCTCACGGTGCTGCACACGCCGGGGCACGCGCCCGGCGCGGTCTGCCTGTACGACGCCGGGCTCGCCACCGTGTTCACCGGAGACACCCTGTTCCAGGGCGGTCCCGGCGCCACCGGCCGCTCGTTCTCCCATTTCCCGACGATCGTCGACTCGATCCGGGAGCGGCTGCTCACGCTCCCGCCGGAGACGAAGGTGCGCACCGGCCACGGCGACTCGACCACCATCGGCGCGGAGGCCCCGCACCTCGAGGAGTGGATCGCCCGCGGCCACTGAGGCCGCTCCGGCGACTTCGCCCCGGTGCCCGGCGCGGTCATGTCCGACCGGGCGACTGCCGGGAAAAGGTGACAGAGGATGTCCGGCTTACCCGTCACTCTCGTAGCGACAGCAGATCGCTGTCACGCGTGACGGGAGGCCGGACATGCCGGAGTCGACCACCGGGTCGTCGCAGAACAAGGTCGCACTGGTCGCCGGGGCGACCCGGGGAGCCGGACGGGGCATCGCCGTCGAACTGGGCGCGGCGGGCGCCACCGTCTACGTCACCGGACGCAGCACCCGCGCCGAGCGCTCCGAGTACGACCGCCCCGAGACCATCGAGGACACCGCCGACCTGGTCACCGAGGCAGGCGGACGGGGCATCGCCGTCCCCACCGACCACCTGGACCCCGCCCAGGTCAAGACCCTCGTCGACCGCATCGCCGCCGAGCAGGGCCGCCTCGACGTCCTCGTCAACGACATCTGGGGCGGCGAGAAGCTCTTCGAGTGGGACGCTCCCGTCTGGGAGCACGACCTGGACAAGGGGCTGCGCCTGCTCCGGCTCGCGGTGGACACGCACGCCGTCACCAGCCACCACGCCCTGCCGCTGCTGCTGCGCCACCCCGGCGGCCTGGTCGTGGAGGTCACCGACGGCACCGCGGACTACAACCGCGACACCTACCGCGTCTCCTTCTTCTACGACCTCGCCAAGACGGCCGTCCTGCGCATGGCCTTCGCCCTCGGCCACGAACTCGGCCCACGCGGCGCCACCGCGGTGGCCCTCACCCCGGGCTGGCTCCGCTCGGAGATCATGCTCGACGAGTTCGGGGTGCGGGAGGACAACTGGCGGGACGCCCTGCCCCGCGTCCCCCACTTCGCCATCTCGGAGACCCCGCGCTATGTGGGGCGGGCCGTCGCCGCGCTCGCCGCCGACCCGCGGGTGTCCCGCTTCAACGGCACCTCCCTCTCCAGTGGCGGCCTCGCCCGGGAGTACGGCTTCACCGACCTCGACGGCAGCCGTCCGGACGCCTGGCGCTACCTCGTCGAGGTCCAGGACCCGGGTAGGCCGGCGGACGTCACGGGGTATCGCTGACGGTCCGCCCGCCCTGCCGCGGTGACCGGCGGTCACCCCTTCGGGGCGTCCCCGAAGTCCGGGATCTCCAGCCTGGTGCCACCCTGCAACGCCGACTGGTGGGCGACGATGCCGGGCAGGGTGTAGCGGGCGGCGACCCACGCGTTCACCGAGGGCAGGGTGCGGGTGTTCACGGCGGTCACGAAGTCGTCCACGAGGTAGTGGTGGCTGCCCTCGTGGCCGTTGGGCAGCAGGTCGAACTCGCGGGGAAGCCGGGACCGATCGTGCACCGCCGCCGATCCCGAAGTGAAGGCGGAGCGTAGCTTGGGCGCCACGTGCCGGAGGGACGGGTCGTCCGGGGACAGGGTCTCCTTGGGCTGCAGCAGCTCGCTGATGTCCTGGACGCCGCTCTTGTCCTGCCACAGTGCGACCGTGGCGAGCTGCTCCATGCTCGCCTCCGTACCGAAGAACCGGAACCGCGACTCCCTGATGTGCGAGGGATAGCCGACCCGCCGGAACTCGTTCGTGCGGAACGCGCCACCGCCCGCCACCTCGAACAGGGCCGTGGCGTTGGAGAAGTCGTTGTCGAACCGGCTGATCTCCTTGTCGAAGACGCCGTCCCCACGTTCGTCCCTGACGCCGATCGCGGAGACGCCGATCGCGTGCGTTTGCCAGGCGCCCAGCACCCCGCCCACCGCGTGTGTCGGGTACAGCATCGGGGGATAGCTGGCGGTGGCCTTCCAGTTGTCGCCACCGCTGTACCGGTACGCCTCGTAGAAGCCGAGGTCCATGTCGTGGACGTAGTCGCCTTCGGCGTAGAACAGCCGGCCGAAGGCGCCTTCGGCGATCCGGTCGCGGGCGTGGACCGTTGCCGGATGGTACTGGCTGGTCTCACCCATCATGTACGTCAGACCGGTCGTCTTGACGGCGCCGATGATCGCCGCGATCTCCTCCGTACGGATCGCCATGGGGACCGCCGAGTACACGTGCTTGCCCGCGTCGAGAGCCTGAAGCACCAGGGGGCCGTGGGTCCAGCGCTGGGTGAAGATCGCGACCGCGTCGATCCGCGGCGACTCCAGCATGGCCCCGTACGACGGGAAGGTGCCGGCGAGTCCCTGCGCGGCGGCGAGCTGCCGGGCCCGCTCGGGCAGCAGGTCGGTGACGTGGATGTCACCGACGCCGGGGTGTGCCTGGAACAGGGTGGCGAACTGGCCGGAGAACTGGCCGGCGCCGACGATGCCGAGCGAGAACGTCATGGAATGCGTGCCCTTTCACTGGGAGGGAACGAGGCCGGTCCGCGACGCGCACACGCAGGCCGCGTAGTGGGTGATCGGGGAGCTGAACGTCGGGAAGTCCTTTCGGCCGGCGGCCGCCTCCTCGGTGCCCTTCGGAGGGTCGGGGAACACAATGCCGCAATGGCCCCCGGTACGGGGGCACTTGTCCGACACCGGACGGTTCGCTCATGTCGACGGGGACTCCGTCGGCTCGCAGGCCGCGAGGGCTTCCGCACCCACCGTCATCCGTCGACCGCGCCGGGCGGGGAGGGGCCGGGGAGGCCGGGAGGGGTGCCATCCGGGGGTGGGGAATGTGAACTCGCCCATGTTCCATGGCAGATGGACGTGATCAGCGACACTGTCCGGTATGCCTGGTTGGCTTATGATTACTCACGCGGCTTTCACACCGGTGGCCCTATGCTTCACAACATGTCCACCACTCTTGAACCTTCATCCGAGCGATCGGCTGCCGAGGTCAACGAGGAGATCCGGGCCCTGTGGCTCCGGTCGGGCGGGACACTGAGCGGCGAGCAGCGCGCGGAGTACCAGCGTCTCGTCCAGGAGTGGGCCGAGGCCTTCCCGGAGCGGGCCGAGGCGGCCTGAGGCGCCGCACAGGCCCCGTCGTCCGTCATCCTCGCCGGGCTTCTTCCGCTCGGCCCCTCGGCCTCGGCTCGGGCCCTGATCCCGGCTGTATCCCCGGCCCGGCTCGCCGGCCCGGGCGCATCGCCGTTCTCGTGGCCCGGGCCGCCTGTGTCACGTGTGAGCGTCCTCACCGGCGCCCGGGCTCCGGTGTCCGCGCGCGGGTACCGGTACCGGTACCCGGCTCAGCCCCATGTCGTCGAGTAGTACCGCTGGTACGCCTTGCGGTCCTGCTCCGCGCGGATCCAGCGGGTCGCCACGAGGGCCATCAGGCTGCCCCCGATGACCAGCATCCCGGGTCCCACGTTCCGCGGGTCGGCCAGGCGGGACAGCAGCGTCGACGCGTTGATCCCCGCCGCCGGCGAACCCGGTGACGCGGCGTCCGGGGCCGCCGCCGCGCCCGCCGAAGCCGACGGAGCGGGAGCGGTCGTGTCCGCGCCGCCCTCGGCCTTCGGGGCCACCAGGAGGTCCACCTTCAGCTGCGCCAGCGCCTTCGTGACCGGCTGGAAGAACGTCGTACCGCTCGTCTGCCGGCAGTCTCCGCTGCCGCCCGACGTCACCCCGAGCGCGATGCCCTCGGAGAACATCGGGCCGCCGCTGTCACCGGGTTCGGCGCACACGTTGGTCTCGATGAGGCCGCTGACCGTACCCTCCGGATAGTTCACCGTCGCGTTGAGCGCGGTCACCTCCCCGTCGCGCAGTCCGCTCGTACTGCCGCTGCGGAACACCCGCTGGCCGACGGTGGGGTCGCCCACGCCGGTGATCCGTACGCCCTGGCCGTCGCCGACCGACACGACACCGGCGCCTTCGCCCACCCGGCCCCCGTCGTACTCGATCAGGGAGTAGTCGTCGCCGGGGAAACTGCCGCCGACCGTGGTGCCGACCTTCTTCCTGCCCCCGTCGTCGGCGAACCAGACCGACCCGTCCGGCCCGCAGTGCCCGGCCGTGAGGATGAACTCACGCTTGCCGTCGGTCACGTTGAAGCCCGCGGAACAGCGCCCGGCGGTCGACAGGATGGGTTCCGCCCCGTTGATCCGCGTGGTGAAGGTGCCCTCGGTGCGCTCCATACGGACGAAACCACCGGCCCCCTCCGCGACCCGGGTCAGGTCGGACCAGTCGTTCGCGGACACCGTGCTGTCGCCGCGGACCACCACCTCGTTGGACCGGTAGTCCAGCGCCCAGGCCGTCCCCGGCACGCGCGGCGCCGAACCCAGCGTCTTCGTGGCCGACTTCAGATCGCGCATGCTGTGGCGCACCATCTTCGGGTCGGCGCCGGCCTCCCGCACCTCGGCCGCCGCCTTCTCGTCGGTGACCGCGACGACCGTTCGTCCGTCCTCGCCGAGCCAGCTGCCCGCACTGCGGGAGGTGCCGAGCCGCGCCACGAGGGCGGAGCCGGGGCCGGTGCCCTCCTCGGCCGCGGCGTACGGAACCGGGTCCGGCGCCGGCGGTTCACTTGCGACGGCGCGGGTCACCATCGTCGCTCCGAGGAGGAGTCCGCCGACGGCCGCCAGCCGTGCCACTCGCCGGACGACCCGTCGTCGTGCGTGCCTCATGCAAGACTCCCGAACCAGAACAGCGCGGTGCGAACACCACGGGGCCTCCGCTGAGTCGAGTGCCCTCAGTCCATACGGACGCGGGCCCCGCGGTGTTCACCGCCGGAGCGATCCGATGTGCGGGAGGCGTCGGCCCGCGTGTCGAAAGGCCCGGCGTAGGCATGGGGCGGCGCCCACGACGGGCAGGAGACGGTGCTCGAACACTAGACTGCCGGGTATGGACGACGCGTTGCTCGAACGGCTCGGAGCGGGAAAGTACCTGCTGGTCACCAGCTACCGGCGGAACGGTACGCCGGTGGCCACCCCGGTGTGGGTGGTGCGGGACGGGAACGCGCTCGGGGTCTGGACCGTCGCCGACTCCTGGAAGGTCAAGCGGATCCGGGCCCGCGCCGACGTCCTGGTCGGCCCCTGCGACGTGCGCGGCCGTCCGACCGGCGGCCAGGTCCCGGCCACCGCGGAGATCTGCGATGCGGCCACCACCGCCCGCTACCGCGGGCTGATCGGCCGCAAGTACGGCCTACCGGGTCGGCTGACGCTGCTCGGCAGCCGGCTGCGCCGGGGCCGGGACGGCACCGTCGGTCTCCGCGTCACCCTGGCCGGCTGAACCCGGGCCGCCCGGACTCGGGCCGCCCGGACCGGTTCCGGGCGGTCAGGTCCAGGCGCGGTAGGGCTCGTCGACGAGCTGGAAGACCGGCTCGCCGCGCACCGGGTCCTTGGCCGTGGACAGCCGTACCCGGTCCCCGCTGTGGATGCCGATGGGCGGGCCCATGACCCGGCCGCGGATGACGAAGCCCTCGGCCATCTCGATCAGGGACACGTTCCTGGCGGCCGGCGTATTGCGGTGCAGCGTCGTGGAGTGACGGACCGTGCCGACGCCCGCGCTGTGCTCCGTGCGCAGGTCGCTGCCCTGACAGACGGGGCACAGCAGCCGGTGGTACATCGCGGTGCCGCACCACGTGCACCGCTGGAAGGCCATGGCCTCCGCGCTGTTCGCGCCCTGGGGTGCGAGCAGCCCCGTCGTGGCGCCGGCTGCCTGCTGAGCCACGCTTCCTGAGTGGTGGTACACGCTGGTCAACTCCCTGCACTCGGCCGCCATCCCGCGTGCACGATGCCCGGCACGCACGTGCCCGGTGTGTCGTGTGCCACCGTGCACAGCGACAGCGTATGGCACTCAGTGCCACCCGTAAAGGCACTCCGTACCCCTTCTTTGCGTCCACCGCGTCCCCGGGCTGTTTCTATACCTGCGTATCAATTCATATGATCAAGCCTCTGTCGTCCTCCGAGGAGCCCCGCATGGCGCCCGCCCACCCCCGTCCCCGCCTCCTGTACGTCACCGACCTGGCGTATCCGGCCCGCGGGCGCCGTTACGGCGACGAGGACGCCCACCTCACCTCCCGGCTGCGCGCCGACTTCGACCTGGCGCTCTGCCACCCGCGGGACACCGCCGCGCTGCTGGACGGCTTCGACGCCGTGGTCGTCCGTAACAGCGGCCCGGTGCTGACGTACCCGGAGGCCTACGAAGCCTTCCGCCGGCGGGCCATGGAGACCGGGAAGCCGGTCTACAACCCGCTCACCGGCCGGGGCGACATGGCGGGCAAGCAGTACCTGCTCGAACTGAGCGCCGCCGGGCGGCCGGTGATCCCCACCGTCGACCGCGCCGAGGACCTGCGACTGCTGCCCGCGGCGGACCGGTACGTGGTCAAACCCAGGCTCGGTGCCGACTCGATGGGGCTGCGCGTCGTCGCCGGGGACACCGTGCGGGAGTTCATCGACGGCAGCGTCCTGGTGCAGCCGCACATCGACTTCGCGTACGAGGTCTCCTTCTACTTCGTCGACCACGACCTCCAGTACGCCCTGTACGCCCCGGACCCCGGCCGGCGCTGGCAGCTGGAGCCCTACGAAGTCACCCCGCGCGACCTGGAGTTCGCCCGGAGCTTCATCGACTGGAACACCCTCGACCACGGCATCCAGCGGGTCGACGCCTGCCGCGCCCCGGACGGCGAACTGCTGCTGGTCGAGTTGGAGGACCTGAACCCGTACTTGTCCCTCGACGCCCTGGGCGCGGAGTCCCGGGAGTCCTTCGTGTCCGCCATGACGGCTTCCCTGCACCGTTTTCTGCGCGCCGCCGGCTGAACTTCCGCCCCTCTGGGCGCGTATCTCTTCTCGTGGGCGGCTCCGCCCTCGTGCGCAGCGGAAGGAGAGCAGCGTGCCGACGCCGTCCGACCCCGGGCAGCCGCACGACGGCCCGCCCCTCGAGCCCGTCCGCGTCCTGCGCCCGCGCCGCACGGACGCCCTCGCCGAACTGTTCAAGGAGTTCGAACGGGAGGAGTGCGGAGACTACGAGTCCGTCACCCTGCCCCGGCCGGCGACCGGCGCGGAGGACGAGACACAGGAGCTCCCGTCGGTCGCTCCCGAACCGCCCGCCCGGCCGCCGACGACCGTGCCCGGCCCCGCCGACGAGAGCTTCACCCACCACGGTCCGGCATCCGGGCGCACGCCACCCGGCCGCCGTGCGCCCCAAGGCCCCTCGTGCGACAGCACTGGGCCCGGCCGGACCTCACGCACCCCCGTGCGTCCGCCCCCGCACGGCCCCGCGACGCGGCGGGCAGCCGTGGCGATCGCCGTGGCCGCGGCGGCGGTACTGGGTTTCGGCGGTGCGGTCCTGCTCCTGGGGCAGCGCGCCGAGGACCGAGCCGTGCCGGACCCGCGCCCCTCCGCGAGCCCGCCCGCGACAGCGCCCGCCACGCCGCCCGAGCGGGCCCCGGCCGCCCCCGGATTCCTCAGCGAGGGCGACTCGGGCCCCGAGGTGGCCGAACTCCAGGAACGCCTCCTGCGCGTCCCGGACGTCTACCGCGACGGCGCCACCGGCGGCCGTTATGACGCCACCCTGTCCGCGGCCGTCGCCCGGTTCCAGCTCTGGTACGGCGTCCAGGGGGACGAGACCGGCGTCTACGGCGACGACACCCGCCGCGCGCTGGAGTCCCGTACGGGGTGACGCCCGACCGGTGCGTTCCGAGCCGGTGCGTTCCGACCGGTCAGCGACCCGATTCCACCAGGGCCCGAGTGACCGCGCGCACGCTGCGCGCGATGTGCTGCAACTGCAGGACCTCGGCCGCGTACAGCTTGATCGTGTGCTCGATGACTCCTTCGTGCAGGCCGAGCCGGGGCAGGTCGGCCCGTGCCGTCTGCAGGGCGGTGCGCGTCACTCGGATCTCGTGCTCGACCTGGATCTGGGCGTGCCGCGCCAGCAGGACGGGGTGCCGGATGAACGCGGGGTAGCTCGCGTAGCGCGCCGGCACCAGCTCGCGCAGCCACTTGGCCGCCGAGCGTTCCCAGTCGTAGCTGCCGGGTGCCTTGACCTGGCAGGGCCAGTCCGGACTGAGGCGCGTGGAGGTCACGGTCATGATCATCGCTTCCGGGTGTGCGGCGTCGCTGGGGTGGGCGACGGGTGGGGCGGCCCTGGTCCGGCGCGGCCGTCGGAGCGGGTAGGAGCCGGCGGGTTCGGACGTTCGTGCAGGTGTCCGGTCGGGGCCGGCGTCATCCGCTGCGAAGGTGTCTGGCTGCGCAAGGGCGGACCGTCGGCTTTCCGGGCGGAGCGGGTGATGACGCGGTGGATGGGGATCGCGGTCCGGAGTGGACATGTCGTGATCCGTCAGCAGTATTTACATATGCCATGTGGTTTGCAAGGTGCATGAAAACATTCATGCGTGCTTTGAAGTGAAAGGTCCGCTTGGCGGTGCCGGCGGGGAACGGGTCCTGAGGGGCTCAGTGCCTGAGGAAGAACTGGTGCTGGTCGGCGACCTGCTCGTACTCGTCGAGCAGGGCCTGTGTCCGCTCCGGGTCCGCATCCGTCATGGCCTGGAGCAGCGCCGCGCACATCACGTCCGGAGTCGCGTACGAGTCGAACACCAGGCGTGAACCGGTACCGGTGGCGAAGGTGACGTCGGCCTCGTCCGCGAGGGGCCCAGTGCCCGGTCGGTGATGAGTGCGACCTTCAGTCCGGCGTCCCGGGCGACCCGCACCGCAGTCAGGGTCTCCTGGGCGTGCCGCGACATGGAGAAAGCCAGCACCCAGATGCCGCTTGGTTCACGCACGGTGGCGACCAGACTTGAGCGATACCGAGCGATACCGAGCGATACCGAGCGATACCGAGGGCTGCCGGGCGGCCGACGTTCGTACGGGCCCGCGTCACCGCCGGTAGAGGGTGATGGAGTGGCCGACGTCGTCGACCGGGCGGCTGCTGTCGATCAACTCGGCCAACCTGCCGGTCGCCTTGGCCGCCGCCGAGTCCGACACGGCCAGCACCCCGTGCACCCGGCCCGGCGGCAGCCGGAGCGGATCGGTGGCGCGGATGCCGTAGTACGACGGCACCCCGCTGCCCTTGTACACCAGCCAGATCCGCTCACCCCGGTACCGCTCGCGCAGTCGGTCGGCGAGCCGGCCGAGATCCTGGCCCCAGTCCACATTGGAGTCGTGCAGCCGCAGCCGGGTCTTCGCGGGGCCGCCGAAGGCCTCGTTGGCGTACGGCAGATAGTACGGATACGCTCGCAGCGAGCCGGCCGCGACGAACGCCACCAGCACCGCGGCGACCACCGGCACCCACCGTCGGCGCACCGCGACCAGGCACCCCGCCGCCATCGCGAGGAACATCGGCAGGAACAGGGCGTACCGCGTGCCGAAGTCCCGGCTGCCGTACATGGCGGCGGCCAGCAGCACCGCCGGGGCCGCCAGCAGGTAGGACGCCGCGGGCCGCAGCCGCCGCACCGCCACCACCACGACGGTTCCGGCGGCCCACAGCGAGAGCGCGCCGAGCGGCGTTTTCACCAGCAGCGCGGCCGGCAGGTAGTACCAGAGGGAACCGCTGTAGAGCCTGCCGAACAGAAAGCCCTCCCATGGGTGGTTCTCGAGGGCGAACTGGATGCGCATGCCGTCCCGGTACGGCTCCGGAAACGGCATCAGCTCCACGGCCAGGCCCCGCAGTCCGCGCACCACGGGCACCTGCTGCTGCGGAGCCCAGCGCAGTCGCGGATCGACGGCCAGATATGTGGCCCAGACGACGGCGACCGCGATCAGCCCGACGACCACGCAACCGGCGAGCGCCCGCAGCAGCCGGCGCCCCGCCACACCCGTGGACGCGTACCGGACGGACACCGCGGCGAGCGCCAACACCACCGGAACCACGGGCAGGGTGCTCATCTTCGTCGCCAGCGCAGCCCCCAACGCCGCACCCACGAGCGGCAGATGGAGCCGGGGCCGCAGCCGGGCCCGCCACAGCAGCCACACCGCGGTCAGGACGAACCCGGCGGCCGGTACGTCGAGCGTCGCCAGCGAACCGTGAGCGATCACGTCGGGGGAGAGGCAGTACAGCGCGAGCGCGACCAAAGCGCCCGCGTCACCCGCGAGTTGGCGGGCGAAGGCGAACACCACGAGCCCGAACAGCAGCGTCAGTGCGATCACCGGAAGACGGGCCCACAGCATCAGCCGCCAGGGATCGTTGCCCGACTCGTACAGCAGATGCCGCCCCAACTCGCTCTGGCTTCCGCGGAAGCCGGGATCGAGGTGCGGATCCGCGACCGCGACCCCGGCGGCGACCACCAGCTTCCCGAGCGGTGGATGCTCGGGGTTGTACCGCAGGCTGTGCTCCTCCAGAAACACGGCGGCCGTGCCCACGTACACCGGCTCGTCGATCGTCGGCGTCTGCCACACGGCGGCGGTCACCATCGCGACGGCCATCTGCCCGAGCAGCAGCACCATCAACACGGCCACCAGCCACCGCCGCCCCGGCCCGGGCGAGTGGACCACGGCCGCCACCGCCGGCACAGGGCCCCGCTCACCCCGGCCGAGCAACGCTCGCTGCTGCCCGCGCCCCACCGAAAGCCGACTCATGCCGCCCCACTCTCGCACCGCCGAACCCCGGACGGGTGTCAAGGGGCCGGTGGGTCGTGCCGTTCCTTCGGGGCGGACCCAGGGTGCGCCCGGCGACCGTCAGGGAGTGCGCCGCGCGACGGCCGGCGCGTGAGCGGCGAGGTCCGCCAGCGGGCCGCCGCTCAGCCGGCACACCGTCCAGTCGTCCAGGAACTCCGCCCCGAGCGACCGGTAGAAGCCGATCGCCGGCTCGTTCCAGTCCAGCACCACCCACTCGAAGCGCTCGAAACCGTTCTCCTGGCAGATCGCCGCGAGGGCGGCCAGTAGTGCCTTGCCATGCCCGGCACCCCGGGTGTGCGGGCGTACAAAGAGGTCCTCCAGATACATCCCGCGCGTGCCGGTCCAGGTGGAGAAACGCGGGAACCACAGGGCGAAGCCCGCGATCCGGCCGTCGGCGTCGTCCTCGGAGATCAGGACGGACGCGGCGGGGTGCGCGCCGAACAGGGCTTCGCGCAGCTGCTCCTCGGTGGCGCGGGCCTGCGCGGCGGCCTTCTCGTAGGCGGCGAGTTCGCGGATCATCGCGTGGATCTCGGGGACGTCGTGCACGGTGGCGGTTCGAATCATGGACCGGAGCATGAGTCACCGGACCGAGCCGCGTCCATCGGCAGCAGCTAGTACTCCAGCAGTACTTCGTGGCTTGAAGTGGGGAAACGTCGAGCGGTGGGAGTGTAGCGGGCAGGATGCCGTCACGGACGGCTTCTGCCCACAGGCCCCTCGAAGGAGTGCCCACGACGGCAAGGTCGACCCGGGCCCTGGGAAGCCTCAGGCCGTGATCACCGAACAGGCAGCCGAGACCTGGGACCGCGACCTGGACCACCTCTTCACCACCATCGGGCACCACTTCGGCCGCATCGAACCACGCCGCCGCATGCGGGACTACGTGCGCGCACTGCTCGCCCCGGTGGCCCGCAAAAACAGCTGGCAACTCGCCGAACACGCCGGACACTCCACCCCCGACGGACTGCAGCACCTGCTCTCCCGAGCCCGCTGGAACCCCGACGACATCCGCGACGACCTGCAGACCTACGTCGCCGAACACCTCGGCCGCCCCGACGGGGTACTGATCATCGACGACACCGGGTTCCTGAAGAAGGGCACCACCTCCGCCGGAGTCCAAAGGCAGTACTCCGGCACCGCAGGCCGCACCGAGAACTGCCAGATCGGCGTCTTCGCCGCCTACGCCAGCACGGCCGGCCGCGCCCTGGTGGACCGGGAGCTCTACCTGCCCAAGTCCTGGACCGGTGACCGCGACCGCTGCCGCGCGGCCAAGATCCCCGATCAGCGGGAGTTCGCCACCAAGAACACCCTCGCGGCGACGATCGTCCGCAGGGCGCTGGCCTCGCCGCTGCCGATCGCCTGGGTGACGGCGGACGCCGCCTACGGACAGGACAACCGCTTCCGCCGGATGCTGGAAACATCCGGCGTCGGCTACGTCCTGGCCGTTCCCAAGTCCCAGTTCTCCCTGGCCGGCCCGCGCATCGACATGGTCTTCGACCAGGCCCCCGAACAGGCCTGGGAACGCCGTTCCTGCGGCGCGGGAGCCAAGGGGCAGCGCGAGTACGACTGGGCGGCCGTGCAGTTGCGCCCGGTGGCCGAGTACGACTACCAGGACGGTGTGCTGATCCGTCGACGGTGGGCGCTGGCACGGCGCAGCGTGAGCCGGCCGGACGAGATCGCCTACTACCTCGGCTATGCGCCGCTGGATGTCGGCGTGGACGTGCTGGTGCGCGTCGCCGGCGTCCGGTGGGTGATCGAGGAGTGTTTCCAGGCGGCGAAGAACGAGTGCGGTCTGGACGAGTACGAGGTCCGCCGCTACGTGGGCTGGTACCGGCACATCACCCTCGCCATGCTCGCCCACGCCTTCCTCGCCGTGATGAGCGCGCAAGCAGCCGAAAAGGGGGGTCTACCAGTGAGGATGCAGAGGTCATCGCGCTCACTGTGGCAGAAGTGCGGCGGCTCCTGGCAGCTCGTGCGCCCCGAGATCCCCGCGCCCGCACCCGCGCGCTGAGTTGGTCGCGGTGGCGCCGACGACGCCAGGCGGTGGCCCGCCGCTGCCACTATCGCCGTCGTGGGCACTCCTTCGAGGGGCCTGTGGGCAGAAGCCGTCCGTGACGGTATCCCGCCCGCTACACTCCCACCGCTCGACGTTTCCCCACGTCAAGCCACGAAGTACTGCTGGAGTACTAGGGCCTGTATCCGGTTGCGATCAATCTGCGAGTTCCGTCCCCTCATCGGGGGCGGATCAGGTAGTCCGTAGTGCATGACGCGAGCGCAACT
>NZ_JBIAIV010000051.1:0-24219 GCF_042871645.1 Streptomyces sp. NPDC005774
GGCAGCGGCAACCGGAAACGCCTGCTGCCGGAAACCGAAAAACCACCCCGAAAGCAATCACACCGCGTGATCAGGGATCACGCGGTGGATCGAGGTTGAGATCGTCGGCGACTGCGCGGTCGATGTCGTGCTGTGCCCTGTCCACTAGAGACTTGCAGAAGAGGCCAACGACAGAGCCCCATGGGAGTCCGGCGTGGACGCGCTGAGCGCGTTCGCCGATGTCGACGCCCTCCGCATACGACCGGCCAGGAGTTCCCCACCGGACGCCGGAGAAGACCACGGCCTGGAGATTTCCTCCAGTACGGCGGTACAGAGCTTCCGAGAGCCTGAACGCCGCTTTCAGCAATGCCGTCACGAAGTCCACCTGGTCCGACATCACGCTCTTGGGCACCTTGCTCAGGAGCGGGGCGACGACATGAACGAGATTGTCAAGCCCCGGGTTTTATGGACGGTGGGTGAGCTGGTTGTGGCAGCGTGCTCTGCCCGGATCAGGAGGGATGGACTGTCGGTCATGACGCTCGTTTGACGCTCTCGGCGCACGCACACCGAGCAATGAGCCGAAAAACGGGCCCTGACCTGGTATTTTTCGTGACTCGCCCGGGCCGACCTCTTCCCGATGACGCGCCACGTGGAGTGCGTGGCTATTTTGGAGCCCGCAGCAAAGGGTGTCTGACCTGCTGCTTCTCTGGTTTTCCAGGTTGCGGTGGGTCGTGCCGAAATGTTTCCGTAGGCCCACCGCGTGGAGCATGTTGCAGGTTCCCGCCACGTGTCTCACCTGCGGTTTCGCAGAGAGGGCGTGGGTCGAGCACGCTCTGCCTCAACTCCGTAGGGGACGGATTCGAGGAATGTCTTGACGCTCGTTCGACGCTGTTTCTGATGGAGCGTGAGGTGGTCGTCCTGGATCAGATTGCGCGGGTCAATCGACTTGTCGGGCTCAACCTGTCGAGCAGCGCGTTAGCCTCGAACTCTCATGACGGTCCGCCGACGGCGTCGGTGGGCCGTTTCCGTGCCGTGGGTCGAGGGTGTGCAGGCCGAAGATCCGAGCGTTGCCTCGGGGCGCCGGGTTCCACTTGTCCAGGTGTTGGGCTGCTGTCGAAGAGACGGGGAATTGGCTGGTCGGCCTGGGACGGGCAGTTGGGTGAGCCGGTCGAGGGCTGTAGTGATGGCTACGGTTCCAGGAATTCAAGCGCCCGCGGGACGAATCTGTCGTGGTGCTGGAAGATCCCGCCGTGTCCGGCGTCGGGGTAGAGGGGTTCGAGTTCGCCCTGGGGCAGCCGGGCCGCCAGGTCGACCGAGTTGACGCTCGGGACCATGCGATCGGTCTCACCGTTGGCCACCAGGACCGGTTGGTGGATGCGCGACAGGTCGGCCGGTGCCTGGCGGCCCCAGTGGTGGATGGCCTTCAGCTGGGCGCGGAATGACGAGAGCGAGATGGCTTTGTCGCGGTCGTCCGTGCGTTCCCCCAGCCGGTCCAGGAAGGCACGGGCCGCTCGGCGGCCAGCCGCGGTGCCGGTGAAGAAGAGGTACTGCTTCGGGTCTTTGCGGGTCAGGACGGCCTTGATGGTGTCCTTGACGGTGAGGCTGGTGACCTTGTCGATGCCGGGGCCTCCGGCGGGTCCCGTGCCGGCGAGGATGAGCCTGCGTACAAGATCGGGTTCTTCTGCCGCGATGACCTGGGCGATGAAGCCGCCCATCGACAGGCCGAGCAGGTCGACCCTGTCGTATCCGAGGGCCCGGATGAACAGCACGGTGTCGCGGGCCATCGCCTCGATCGTGTCGGGTGTGGAGCCGCCGGACCCGCCGACACCGCGGTTGTCGAAGGTGACCACCGGGCGCCGCGCGGCGAGTCCGCCGACGACGCGGGGATCCCAGTTGTCCAGGACTGCGGACAGGTGGTTGAGGAGGATCAGTGGTACGCCGTCGTCCGGGCCGAGCTGCCGGTAGACGAAGGTCACGCCACGCACGGACACGGAGCGGTTCGGCGTGTTCTTGTACGCCGTCGGGGCGGGGGAACTGGGCGGTGCGCTCATGGCCGGGTCCTCAGGTGGTGTGGCGGGGGGGGGGGGGCAGGGTCTTCTTGTTGTCGGAGGTGACGGGCGCCTGCGATTCGTCACCGCCCTTACGTCATTGCGACGACGACTTTGCCGGCCTTTGCCCGTCCCTTTTCCACGTACTCCATGGCCTGGAGGGTTTGCTCGAACGGGAAGACGCGGTCGATGACGGGGCGGATCTTCCCCGTGTCGATGAGGGGGGTGAGTTCGCGCAGTTGGTCGCCGCTGGCCTTCATGAACAGGAACGAGTACGTCCCACCGTGGCGCTTGGCGTTGCGCCGGGCCGTGAAGCTGAGGGCTGTCATGGCCAGGCGGAGGATCGGGTTCGCGCCCAGTTCGCGGGCGAAGGCCGGGTCGGGCGGGCCCGCAACGCTGATGGCTGCGCCGCCGGGCCTGAGAGCGCGCAGGGACTTGGCGAGGTTCTCGCCGCCGAGGCTGTCGAGGACGACGTCGTAGCCGTCGAGGACCTCTTCGAAGTCCTGGGTGCGGTAGTCGACGACGACGTCCGCGCCGAGGTCCTTGGCCAAGCCGACCTTGGCGGTGCTCACGGTGGTGGCCACATGCGCGCCCAGCGCCTTGGCCAGCTGGACGGCGATGGAGCCGAGGCCGCCGGCGCCCGCGTGGATGAGGACCTTCTGGCCCGGCTGCACGCGTGCCCGCTCGACCAGTGCCTGCCATGCGGTCAGGGCGACCAGGGGGAGGGAGGCGGCCTCGGCCATGGTGAGGGTGGCCGGTTTGGGTGCCAGGTCGTCCTGGTGGACGGCGATGAGTTCGGCGAAGGTACCGATGCGGTCCTTGTCCGGCCGGGCGTAGACCTCGTCGCCCACTGCGAAACGGGTGACGGACGGGCCGACCCGGACGACGGTCCCTGCGAGGTCGTTGCCCAGAACGAGCGGGAGACGGTAGGGCATGAACGCCTTGAAGTCTCCGTTGCGGATTCTGAGGTCCAGCGGGTTGATGCTCGCCGCGTGGATCTTGACCAGGACGTCGTCGGCCCCTACCCGGGGGTCGGGTATGTCGGCGGCGCGCATCCCGGCTTGGCCGCCGTAGTTCTCGACCGTGAAAGCCCTCATCGTCGTCTCCGTTCTGTTTCCCGTCCGTGAAAGGTCGGGGTCTCCGTTTGCTCCGGGTATTTCTCAGTGCGAAGTAGTTTGTGTTTTTTTCTGGCTGTGCGCGGCGCGCCGCGTCCTCAGCTGCGTTCACCCATCAGGCCACCGGCACGACCGGGGCGGTGACGCGGTCGGCGGCGCCTCCCTGGAGGCGGTCCAGGGAGGCGGCGATCCCCTCGTGAGGCATACCGAGCGGCACCGCGCTGACCTCGGTCAGGCGGGTGTACTGATCATCGGTCAGGTGGAGGTCGAGGGCGCCGAGGTAGCTGTCGAGCTGGGAGAGGTTGCGCGGGCCGATGATCGGGACGAGCGTGGCCGCGGAACGGGCGGCGCGCTCGCGCACCCAGGCCACCGCTACCTGGGCGGGCGTCACGCCGGTCTCCTCGGCGATCGCCAGGACGGTGTCGACGACGGCGGTCTTCTGGCCGGTGCTCTCGGTGTGGATGACCATGCCCAGGTCGCTCAGGCGGCCCTCGGCGGAGCTGCGGTATTTGCCGGTGAGCAGTCCGCCCCCGAGCGGGGACCACAGGGCGGCGCCGAGCCCGAGGCTCCCGGCCATGGGCAGGAGCTCACGGTCGGCGGTGCGCTCGACGAGGCTGTACTCGTGCTGGATGCCCACGATCGGGGCCCAGTTCTTCAGGTCCGCGAGGGTTACCGCGCGCGAGACGCGCCAGGCGGGGAAGTTGGACAGGGCGGCGTGGTGGATCTTGCCGGCACTCACCAGGTCGTCGAGTCCGCGCAGGAGTTCCTCCATCGGAGTGAGCTCGTCGGGGAAGTGCACCCACAGCAGGTCGATGTAGTCGGTGCCCAGGCGCTTCAGGCTGGCCTCGACCGAGGCGACCATGTTCTTGCGGCTGTTGCCGGTTCTGGAGATGTCCGGCTGCGGGGCGGCGCCGAGGGCGAACTTCGTGGCAAGGACGAAGTGGTCGCGGTCGGCGGAGATCAGCTTTCCGGTCAGTTCCTCCGACTCGCCGAACTGGTAGCCGTCCGCGCTGTCGAGAAAGGTGCCGCCGGCCTCGGCGAACCGGTTGAAGATCCGGCGTGCCTTGTCCGGCTCGGCGCCTGCGCCCCAGCCGGTGCCGAAGTTCGCGGTTCCGAGCGCGTACTCGGAGACGCGCAGTCCGGTCCGGTGGCCGAAGGTCGTGTAACGCATGAGATGTCCTTGAACGAAAGGGATGTGGAGGTGGTCGCGTCGGGGTGGAGGGGGGAGCGTCAGTCCGCGTCCGGCTGGGGTGCCGCGGACAGGCTCTGCTTGACGTACCGGCTGGCCTCGTCCGCGAGGATCTCGGGCAGGCCCGCCTCGATGCCCTGCAGGGCCTGGGCCGCGACGTCGGCGGCGGCGACCTTCTGATCGGCGGGCACGCCGGCGGCCATGTCAGTGTCCATGTAGCCGACGTGCAGCGCCGAGACGGCGATGCCGCGGGGCGCCAACTCCTCACGGGTCGCGTCACTCAGCGCCCACGCGGCGGCCTTGGACGCGGCGTAGGAGCCGAGCCCTGCCGGGTGCAACCAGGACAGGGCGGACAGGACGTTGAGTACGGCGCCGCCGCCGTTGCCCTCGATGACGGGGGCGAAGGATCGCGTTGCGGCGAGCGGGCCGAAGAAGTTGGTCTCCATCTCCCGGCGCACCTCAGCCAGCTCGCCCCCGATCAGCGACGCGCCGGTGGAGATGCCCGCGTTGTTGATCAGAAGTGTCGCGTCGTGCGCCACGTGCGCGGCCTCTCGTATCGACGCCTCGTCCGTGACGTCCAGCCGCAGCGGGATGACGCCCGGCACGTCGACCGTCTGGGGGCGTCGGGCCGCGCCGTACACCTTCGCGCCGCGCTCGACGAGCTGAGCCGCCAAGTGCCGTCCGAAGCCCCGGTTGGCGCCGGTGACGACCGCGACCGCGTTCTTCAGTTCCATGCTCTCGCTCCTGGTCATGGCGGGCGCCGACGGCCACCCGCACAGATTAGATTATGAGTATAATCTAAACACGGGTCTATGATAGATGCCAGTCGACATCCAAATGGGAGGTGGTCATGGGTCGCGTATCGCAGGCGCAGGCGGAGGAGAATCGCAGGCGGGTGGTGGACACCGCGTCCCGGCTGTTCCGGGAGCAGGGAATGCAGGTCAGCGTCGCCGACCTGATGACGGCGGCCGGTCTGACTCACGGCGCCTTCTACAAGCAGTTCGCCTCCAAGGAAGCGCTCGTCGACGAGGCCACCGCCCACGCCTTCGCCGAGCTCGCCCAACGCCACAGCTCCGGGCTCGAGCGGTACGACGGGCAGCGCGCCGCCGCCCAGCAGGCGCTGATCGACACCTACCTCTCCGTCGAGCACCGCGATGACCCGGCGGACGGCTGCCCGGTCGCCGCGCTCGCTACCGACATCGCGCGCGAGGACGGGGGGCGCGAGGCCCGCCGCGTCTACGCCGAGGGGGTGGCCGACTTCGCCGATTTCCTGGCCAGTGACGACCAGGACGGCATCGTCCGGCTCTGCACACTGTTCGGTGCGCTGGTCCTGTCCCGGGCCACCAAGGGCTCCCCGCTCTCCGGGGAGATCCTCGCCGCCGCGCACGCAGCCTTGATCGAAGCGGGCTGATCAAGGGCAGTAGGCAGACCGTCCGCCTCGGCGGTCGGCTCGGGAGGGCATCGATCGCGGAGGGCAGCCGAAGTGGCCGGGGCGGGGTGAATGACGGCGGCAGAGGGGCACGGCCGTGACGCTCATATGACGCTCCGGCCCGGGGCAGGCCGTTCCGGCGCCCGGGAAAGGCCCTCTTACCTGCGGCTTTCTCCAGCTGGGGAATCCGGACATGGTTCCGATGACGCACCACGTGGAGTGCGTGGCGATCCTTGAACCGGTCGCAAAGGGCGCTTGACCTGGGGTTTTATCCATGCGCATTATGTGCGGTGTGGGCGTTACGGGCGATATTTTGACGCTGAAATGACGCTCGTGACGCTCATTCGACACTCGTTCTGATGGATCGTCAGGCGTGTTGGGGTGCTGGTCAGGCCGCCTGTAGCGGCGTGGAAATGGGTGGCTCGTCAGCAAAAAAGGGCCCCAGCGTTGGCCGGTAGACGGCACATGCTGGAGCACAGGTTGGCCCAGATCATCGCGGCGTGCAGCACTCCGTGCGGGTGAGCGTCAGCCGCGTGGTGACGGACACGGTGGGGCGAAGCGCCGGGGACCGACGCCTCACGGGTGCGGTATCCGAAGAGGTAGTTGTCGTAGGCGGGCAGCATGCGGACATCGGGGGTACTGCCCGTGCCTCCGGCATCGTCCGCCCATCCGGCGAGCACGGTCTGCGCACCGAACTTGGTGATCGCACCGGATTGCGCCAGCATCTTCCAGGCCCCGCGCGCCCAGGTGACGGGCAGTCCGGACCAGGCGGCGAAATCCTCGGATGTGGCGGGTGCGTGCGCGGCCAGAGAGCGACGGGCCAGCTCGGCCAGGGCGGCGTCTCCTTCCGGTCGGGAGTCCCCGGCGGCGGGCAACCAGTCACCGAGCAGCACATACGTGGCCACACCGGCCCGCTGCGGGCCATGGCAGAGGACGCCGCCGAGCGCCGCGTGGCGGATCAGGTGGAAGGACGCCTGTCCGTCCGTCGGGACGCCGAGGGTGGTGAGGTGCTCGGTCAGCTCGGCTCGGGTGAGCGGGCCGTGCGTGGCGAGTGCGCGCCGGATGAGGAGGTCGGCACGTCGGCGAACGTCGTCGTCCAGGCCGAGTTGGTGGTAGCGGCGGCCGGTGCCGGCGATGATCCGGGGAGCGAGAAGCCGCAGGACCCAATGGGCGTCTTCGCTGGGGATGGTGTGCAGGGTGCCGCGCATGAACCAGCCGCGGACGATGCTCCGCTCCTCCTCGTACGCCGCACGGATGTCAGCGGCCGTGATGTCCCGCCCGCGTACTCGAATGCCGAGGTCGGCGGCCGTGGCGTCCTGAGCCTGGATCGCGAAGACCCGGCGGACGACCGCTTCGGCGGAGATTTCCCGCAGTCCGCCGGCCAGGGCCTGCGCGCGGGCCCGCAGCCCGCGGATGCCTTCGCGGTCGAGCATCGCCATGCCTCGTTGGATTCCGTTTCGGTCAGGAGACGGCCGCGTGGAGAATGTCGGCAAGCTCGGACGGAGCCGACAGCATCGGCCAGTGCCCGGTGGGTAGGTCGAAGCGCCGCCACGGCGCGTGGTTGAGGAAAGCCAACATCGGCACCCCGGCATCCAGTAGGCCCGTGAAGTCACGGCAGGCGATCAGGACACGGTCCACACCGGGGCCGGGCGCGGCGTGGTCGGCGAAGCGCTGGGTGTAGGTGCCGAACGGCTGAGGAGTGGCACGCGCGCTCAGAACGTCCCGCCGGCCTTCGTCGAGCCCCTCGAGGCTGCTGGACAGGCCCAGGACCTCGAACGGCGGCATCGACAGCTGCCAGCCGTCGCCATGGGCTGTGACCTGCCGGCCCAGCTGGTCCGCTGCCTCCGGCGGCATGAGGTCGAGCATGCGCATGCCCGCGGCGAACGGGGCGCTGTCCACGTAGACCACCCGCTCCAGCCGGTCGCCGAGGCGCCCGGCCGCGCCGGTGACGGGGGCGGCCGCGTAGCTGTGGGCGACCAGGGTGACGTCGCGCAGATCGTTCTTCTCGACGAACTCGGTGATGTCCGCGATGTGCGTGTCCAGGTCCGTCTGGGGCCCGCCCTCCTTCGCGCGCTCGGCCAGACCGGTCAGCGTGAGCGGCAGCGCCGTGTGGCCGTGCTCCCGCAGTGCGCGGGCGGTGTCTTCCCAGGCCCACGCGCCGAGCCAGGCGCCGGGAACGAGTACGAAGGTGGTCATGTGATCTCCCTGAAGCTAGGTGCTGTGGGGAGCGTAGAGTCGATACAGGACAGAATCAGCCCTGAAATGTCGAGTGATCCATGTCGCATCCCCTGACCCGTGTGCTGACCCTGCTGGAACTGCTCCAGTCGAACGCCGGGCTCACCGGGACCGAGCTGGCCGACCAGCTGGACACCGACGTCCGCACGGTCCGCCGGTACATCGCTCACCTGCGCGACCTGGGCATCCCCGTACAGGCTGAGCGCGGCCGCTACGGCGGCTACCGGCTGGCACGCGGCTATCGGATGCCGCCCCTGGTGCTCACCAACGACGAGGCCCTCGCTGTCGTCCTCGGACTCCTCGCGGCCGAACGGCTCGGAATGGGTACGACGGTGCTGGCCGGCGCGGGTGCCCGGGCCAAGATCGAGAGGGTGCTTCCGGACGCTCTACGGGAGCCGCTCGCCGCCATGCGGGAGACCCTGTCCTTCACCGCGAACGCCGTGATCGCGCAGGCACCCGGGAGCGACGTGCTGCTGGGCCTGGCCCAGGCCTCGCGTGCCAGGGCGACTGTCGGGATCAAGTACCAGTCCTGGCGGCAGGATCAGACCGAGCGCGACCTCGATCCCTACGGCGTGGTCTTCCACACTGGTCGCTGGTACGTCGTCGGCCACGACCACCTCCGCGACGACCTGCGGACCTTCCGCATCGACCGCATCGCTGCCGTCACCCCCCGCACGAAAGTCTTCACCACCCCCGACGGCTTCGACCCCGTCGCCCACCTGACCTCTACCCTCGCCCAGGGGCCCTACCGCTGGCAGGTCGAGGTGACCATCCACGGCCCCCTCGACGAGATCGCCCGCAGACTGCCGCGCACGGCTGTCACACTCACCGCCCAACCCAGCGGCGTCCGGATGCAAGCCCGCGCAGAGCGCCTCGACGGCATGGCACACCTGCTCGCCTCTCTCGAATGGCCCTTCACCATTCACCGCCCCGACGAACTGCGGCCGGCCCTCAAGAATCTGGCCGAACAGCTCACAGCAGCAGCCGAATGCACGCCAAGAGAACCGTCGCGGTAAATTACGGATTTACCGCGGGTAGGTTCTCCGAGCCCGGACCGCTCCCTCGCGATGGCCTCGCATGTTCGATCGGGCGTGATTGCTGACGCCGGAGGCGAGGTGTACGCATTTACCGCGGCAGAGCCGGAGGGGTGGGCGAGGGGGTCGATCGAACAGGCGGCCGTGGCGGAGACCGGGGGCGCACATCGCGTTCCGCGCGCCCGCGTCGTGTCCCTGGCCGCCGGTCCCGGGACGTACGCCGCCGCGATGGACCGGTACCTGACAGCGGCGGGTATCTCGAAGGGCTCGGCGCGCGTCTACCGGATCTCGCTGACGAACTGGGCGTGGATGCTGGCCGGCAGGGCGACTCCGACCGGTCCGGCTCGGCGCGGTGCGAGGCCGCCGGCGCTGCCACTGTCCGCGCTGGACGACGAGGCCCTGCCGGCGCTGCCGGCCGAGCTCGCCGCCGCCCGGGCGGACGAACTGGACGCCGACACTGTCAACCGCGAACTGTCGGTGATCCGCAAGGCCATCGGCTGGTGGCGGCGCCAGGGCTGGATCGCCTGCGACCCCACGTACGGCATCGAGCGGCGCCCTGCCCCGCCCGACAAGCCCAAGGCACTCTCCCTGGCCCAGGTCGCCGCCGTGTGGCGCCTTGGCGTGGGCCTGCGCGAGAGGACGCTGTGGCGGCTGCTGTACGAGTCGGCGGCCCGGGCCGAGGAGGCGCTCTGCCTCAACATCGAGGACCTGTTCACCGCCGACAAGCGCGGCAAGGTCACCGCCAAGGGCGGTGCCACCGAATGGATCCACTGGCAGTCCGGCACCGCCCAGCTGCTGCCCCGCCTGATCGCCGGCCGCACCGAAGGCCCACTGTTCCTCACCGAACGCCGCGCACCGGCCGGCACCCCGACCCTGGACATCTGCCCGACAACCGGCCGGGCACGACTGCCCGTTGTCATCCCCTGTGGCGATGCCCGTTCCTGGACCGTCAGGAGGTGGGTCGCCGTAAGGCCGGTGTACGGATCCGGCTGGACGAGCAGCATCGGGTGCCACGGGCGGTCCGTTCGGCGGCCCAGGTGTGGTCGAACTCGGAGAAGTCGTCGTCGATCCAGGCGACCGCCGATTCCCCCAGCCACGGTTCGACGTGGTCTCGCTGTCACAGGTAGCCGTCGGGGCGGCTGGTGATGATCTGGGGGCGGGGAAGACCGAGGTACCGGAGTTCGGGCAGTCCGAGGAGCGGCCCGACGATGGTGGTGGTGTCCCTGCGCCGGGCCGTCACCACACGGGGACGACGAGACCGCTGGTCAGGAAGCCGGTGGGCAGGGGGCCACGGGTGGCATTGAGCCAGATGGGCTTCCGGTACCACTTGAGGGAAGGGATCGGGTCATGTCCGTAACCGCGAGCGAAGCCCGCAAAGCTCTCTGAAGTGCCACTTGCCCAGGGCGTGGTCGAGGCGGATCGATGACGAGCATCGCCTCGTCTGCCTCGTCTGCCTCGTCTGCCTCGTCTGCCTGGTCACGGAGACGGACATCATCGTCCTCGCTGCCCGCTACCGGTGGGATGCCGGGACGTCCGCGCGGCGACCCGCACTGCGGCGCCCTGGCGTCGGCTCGGCCGAACCTGCGCGCGCACCCAAGCCCGGCGGCCCCTGTCGGCCAGGCTTGCGGACCTCGAAGAGGGAAGTCGTACGCCCGTCGGGCCCTCGTGGTACCGCCGCCGTACCCCCGTCGTACGACGGGGGCGCTCTCCGGAAACTCCGGACGGTCCGTTCCCGTCGATTGCGGAACAAGCCCTGCGAGGACGGGCGGGGGGCGGCGATGATGACCGGCATGTCGGAAGCTCTCGAGATTTTCGCCCTCCTCTGCACCGGGCTGTACGCCGGATACATGCTCGCCTTTCTGTCGGGTGTCATGCCCGCTCTGAAAGAGGTGGACGACGCCGCCTCGTTCACCCTCGTCATGCGGGCGGTGAACCGAAAGGTCCCCGGACCGCTTTTCCTGCTGCTCTTCCTCGGTTCGCTCGCCTTCCCCGCCGTCTCGTTCTTCGTGGCGCCGGAGACGCGCGACGGGAGCGGGTCGATCCTCGTGGGGGTCGCCGCCGTCTGCGCGCTGGTGGGGCACCTGATCACCTCGGGCGGCAACGTCCCCCTCAACAACGCGCTGGAGTCCTCGCGCAGCCGGGGCGACGAGCGGGCCGCCCGGACGGCTTTCGAGGGACGGTGGAACGCCCTGCACGGCGCGCGGACCCTGTTCGCCGTCGCCGCCTTCGTCCTCGTGGCCGCGGCCCTCGCCCGCTGAACCTCCGGCGGGGCGCTCCGGGCCGTACCCCTTTGGTCCTCGAGTGTCCCGTTCGGGATATGGGGACCTACGTCTTACGCTCGCAGATCGAGACGATCGCGTATGAAAGTGAGCGGTGGAGCTATGTAACGTCTGCAACGAAGAGACTTCAATGAAGCTATGAGCACTCAAGGACAGAACATCGCCCCCATCCTCGTCATCGGCGACACCGGTAAGACCGGACGGCGCGTGGTCGAGCGCCTGCAGGGGCTCGGCCGCCCGACCCGGGGCGGCTCGCGCAGCAGCGGCATCCCCTTCGTCTGGGAGGACGAGAGCACCTGGGAGGCCGCGCTCGACGGGGTCTCCGCCGCCTACGTGACCTACTATCCGGACCTCGCCTTCCCCGGCGCGAAGGAAGCCGTCGGGCGGTTCGCCGCGTTCGCCGTGGAGCGGGGCGTCCGCCGCCTGGTGCTGCTCTCCGGCCGGGGCGAGGAGGGAGCCGTCGCCAGCGAGGACGCCCTCAAGGCGTCCGGCAACGACTGGACCGTCGTCCGCGCCAACTGGTTCAACCAGAACTTCAGCGAGAGCTTCTTCCTCGACCCGGTCCGTTCCGGCGAGTTGGCGCTTCCCACTGGCGACGCGGTCGAGCCGTTCGTCGACGCCGACGACATCGCCGACGTGGTGGTCGCCGCCCTCACCGACGACCGGCACATCGGCAAGACCTACGAGCTGTCCGGCCCGCGGCTGCTGAGCTTCCACGACGTGGCCCGCGAACTGTCGGCGGCCACCGGCCGGACCATCACCTACATCCCGGTCAGCGTCGACGACTACCGCGCGGCGCTGCGCGAGCTGGGCGAGCCGGAGGAGTTCGCGGACCTCTTCACCCTCATCGTCGACGGCCGCAACGCCAGCCTGGTGCACGGAGTCCGGGAAGCACTCGGGCGGGAGCCCAAGGACTTCGCGGACTACGCCAAGGAGGCCGCGGCCACCGGCGTCTGGGACGCCTGACGAATCGGTGTCCCGCAGCGGTGGTCCGCCGGACCGGGCTGTCCGGCCGGCGGACCACCGCGCCGACCGTGGAGCGTCACAGACCGACCGAGCCGGGCGCCCCGGCGGCGAGTGCCGGGGCCCAGAGGAAAGAGGAACGCGATGGACGGGCTGCTGTGGGGAGACAAGGGTGTGGACGCGCTGCCCCGCCACCTCCGTGGATTCGCGCAGACGCACCTCGCGCTGCGGCGCGACTCCAGGCGACTGGTGGCCGCGGCGCCGCTTCTGACGTCCGCCGGTCTTCCCCGGGCCGCTGAGTGGTGGCAGCAGCTCAGGGCCATCGTGGACTGGCATCACCGCACGGAGGACGAGATCCTTTGGCCGGGCCTGATCGAGCACGTGCCGGAGATCGCCGCCGGTTCACACCGCATGGTGCAGGACCACGTGGCGCTCGACGACTCGATGTTCCGAGTGACCAAGGCGCTGGAGAGCGGACGCGCCGAGCTGATCGGCGGCCACGTCGACACCTTCGACACCGTCCTCCACCGGCATCTGCACGAGGAGGAGGCGCTGACCTTCCCGGCCTTCGCCCGTGTACCGGCCGACGTGTTCGCCGCTTTGGAGCGCCGCGTCCTCGCGGCGGCGCCTTTCCGCGTCAAGCGGGTCCTTCCACCGTGGCTGCTGGACGGACTCCCGCAGCCGGACAGACTGATGCCCGGACCGGTGCGCCTGGTCGGGCGCACCCTGCTGGAAGGCGCCTACCGCCGCTCGCTCGCCGGAATCCTGGAACCCCGGTGAACGGCCGCCGCCGGGGCGGTCGCGGTCGACGGCCGCCCCGGCGGCGCCGCATACCCGCCCCACAGAACCGACCGGAGGAACACCCATGAGCACTGCCGCCGCCCGCCACGAGGCCACCTCCAAGGACCCCGTGCTCGTCGCGGCCACCCTCGGCACCGGCCTGATGGCCGGTCTGTACCTCGCTTTCGACGTCGGTGTGATGCCCGCCCTCGCGCGCCGCGAGGACGAGAGATTCGTCTCCGCGATGCGCCAGGCCAATGACGCCCTGGACGACAACGCCGTCTTCGGGGTGCTTTTCCTAGGTGTGTTCGTGGCAACCGGCGTGGCCGCTCGCAGACTCGCCCGTGCGGACCGGAGCGACGCCGCCCGGCGGGCCCGGGCCGCCGCGGTGCTGTACGGCTTCAGCGTCGTGGTGACGATCTGCGCCAACCTGCCTCTGAACCGCCGGCTGCGCACCGCCCCTGGCACGTCGGCCGCAGCCCTGGCCGCTGTCAGGAAGGCGTACGAGCGCCCTTGGCGTCGGGCCAACGCGGTTCGCACGGCAGCCTGCCTGGGTGCCCTCGCCCTGCTGGGCGACACGGCGAGGCGGGGGGCGACCTCACGGACGCGGTGACGGCCACGGCGAACGGACGTGGTGCCGGTACGAGGTGGCAGGAAGCGTTGACAGACTGGACACGGGAATCACCGCGGGTCCGGAACTCCCCACGGGAGCGTCCGGACCCACGGTCGCGCCTCCTTCCGGGAGCCGCGCCGCCCGGCGGCGCGGCTTCACGGGACGGGCACGGCCGGGGCCGAGAGCGCCCCGCGAGAAACGACGGAGAGACGGTGCGAGGTGAAGGTTGTGGATACGCTCAGCGGTCTGCTGGAAAGCCCCAAGGCGCGGGGTGCCTTTCTGTTGAAATCGGTGTTCAACCCCCCGTGGGGACTGCGTATCGAGGACCGCGCACCCCTGTCGGTGTTCACCATGCTGCACGGCTCGGCATGGGTGCTCCGCGAGGGGGCCTCCCCGGTGCGGATCGCGGCGGGGGACGTGGCGGTCCTGCGCGGCCCCGAGCCTTATACGCTCGCCGACGACCCGTCGACGCCCCCGGGCATCACCGTCGACCCCGAGCAGCGCTGCAACACCACTGACGGCGAGGACGTCACCGAGGCGATGTCCTTGGGCGTGCGCACCTGGGGCGAGCCGCGCCGCACCGGGTCGACCGTGATGCTGAGCGGCACCTATCAGGCGCCCAACGAGGTCGGGCGCAGACTGCTCGCCAGCCTGCCCGCGCTGCTCGTCCAGCCCGCCTCGGCCGCGCGGACCCCGCTGATAGGCATGCTGGCCGCCGAAATGGACAAGGAGGACATCTGTCAGGAGGTCGTCCTCGACCGGCTGCTCGACCTGCTGCTCATCAACGTGCTGCGCTCCTGGCTCATGGAGCCGGGCACGGGTGCGCCGCTCTGGTTCCGGGCGCAGAGCGACCCGGTGGTGGGACGGGCGCTGCGGCTGCTGCACGAACGGCCCGGCGAGTCGTGGACGGTCGCCTCGCTCGCGGCCTCGGTCGGAGTCTCCCGGGCGGTGTTGGCCCGGCACTTCACCGAGCTCGTCGGCGAACCGCCGATGTCCTACCTGACCGGATGGCGGCTGACGCTCGCCGCCGACCTGCTGCGCGACCCCGACCTGTCGGTCGCCAAGATCGCCCAGCAGGTGGGCTATTCGGGGCCGTTCGCGCTGAGTGCCGCGTTCAAGCGGGAACGGGGCGTCAGCCCGCAGGAGTTCCGCCGGGGCAGGCGGTCCGAGGAGACCCTGGCCATCGGCTCGGACGGGCGGACAGTGGTCCTCAGATGCTGAGACGCCTCCGGCCCGCGGGCTCCGGTCCGCTGAGTCGGGGGAGAGCGGGGTACGGATCCGGGTGCGGCCCGGCGGCCCTTCGGGGTGGTCACCGGACGGCGTCCGGATCCGTCGCGGGAGCCCCGGCGGTGCCGGCAGCCGCGTCCTGGTGCGGTGGCAGGCAACGTTCGCCCTGTCGCGACGCCCGGCACCAGGGCCTCCCGTCCGGACCGAGCTCGGCTCGCGTGCCCTGGCACCGCACTCCCCCAGCTACCGCTGGCAGGTGTCCCCGGAGCAGGGGAGACCCCGATTGACTCCCTTCTGCGCCTGGCGATGCTCCCCACAGTCAGAACGAAGGACTCCGGTCCTCCACGGACACGCGGGCCCGCGCCCCATCCCCACCGGAGCCGCGGCCGGGACCGCCACGGCGGTGAGCAGCAGGCCCCCTTCGACGTGCCAGCGGCCCGTGTAGTGGGCCGCGACGCCGCCGGCTCCGGCCGGGGTTCCGTCCTCAGGGCGTCGCCGCGCCGGGGGCGGCGGCGTGCGGTCCGGGCGGACCTCGGCCGTCAGCCGGCCACCGGTTGTGAAGGCGACCGCGACGGCGCCCGTGCCGATCCACTGGCGGGTGGCCGGGTACCAAGCCTTGTAGACGGCTTCCTTGGCGCTGAACAACAGCCGGTCCCAAGGTAGTTCGGGGCGCTCCCCGGAGAGCCGGGCCAGCATCCGCCGCTCGCACTCCGACGCGATCAGACCGAGGACGCCGTGCTGAAGGGGGAGCGCGGGTTCGGCGTCCACGCCGAGCGCCGCCCACACCTCCGCGCGCGCCGCCACCGCCCCCCGGTACCCGACGCAGTGGGTGAGGCTGCCGACGAACCCTGCGGGCCACGCCGGGGCGCCGCCCGCCGTGCGCAGCAGCGGCCCGGGCGGCGCCCCGAGGACGTCCAGACAGCGGTGGGCGCAGGCGCGCGCAGTGGTGAACTGCCGGACGACCCGGTCCGGCCGGCCCCGTACGAGGGCGAGTTCCCGGCGGTCCGGCAGGTGGGGGAGCGCGTCGTCGAAGGCCTCCGCCCCGGCGACCCCTGCCGGGAGGAGCCGCTCGATCACGGTGCGCCCACCGGAGTGAGCCGCGGAGCCGTGCCGTGCAGGGGGCACGGTGTGCCCGCCCGCACGAGACGCGGTCCGTCGGCTCCTGCGGGACAGGGCGCGTCGACCCGTACGAGATCCGGCACACCGGCCTGGACGGGGAGCACCCGGCCGTCCCGTACCCGGCGCCGCGCACCGCCCCTCGTACCGAACGCCGCACTGCCCACGAGCACACCCGGCGTGCGGGCCGTCACCAGGTTCCCTCGACCGGTCGGTGTCCTGAGCGGAGCCTCCCGGGCGCAGGGACGGACCCGGATGAGTCCCCGACAGCCGGTCGGGCGGCGCACCCAGTGGCAGTCGAGCCGGGGAGGACGCTGTTCACCGGGTGCCCGCCTCTTTCATGCCGCCGGTGTCCCGGGCGCGCCCGCCCACGCGGGCGGCGGTCCGGATGACGGCCTCGGTCACGGCGTCCGGGTCCTCCAAGGGCAGGACATGACCGGCGCGGGGGATCGAGGTGAACACGGCGTCCGGCAGCGCGGACGCCAACTCCCGTCCCAGCTCGGGCCGGATGACCCGGTCGGACTCGCCCGCGAGGACCGCGGCGGGCAACCGGACCTCGGCCAGCGCGGCCCGCAGGTCCATGCCCCGGGAGGTACGGAAGCAAGCCGCCCGCACCTGCGGTGTGGTCGCGGCGAACACCTGCCGGTTGACCTCGCGGAGCCGGGGGGCCAGTGACGTGCCCGTCATCTGCCCCAGCAGGGCCCGCCCGAGGCCCGGTCGGCGCAGGGCCCACGAGAAGAGCGGCGCCTCCATCATCCGGGCCTCCTTCTCCGGGGTGTCCTGATCGTGCGCCGCCGAGGCGACCAGGACCAGGCCCACCGGACGGGCCCCGGGCTCGGGTGCCGCGGCCAGCGCGAGCGCGGCGAACCCGCCGCCGGAGTGCCCGACGACGAGCGGCGTGCCCCCTGCGTGATGGGCGACCGCCGCCAGGTCCGCGTTCATCGCCTCGGTGGTCACCTCCGAGGCGCCCACGGTGGAGGCGCCGTGGCCACGCAGGTCGTAGGCGACCACCGGGAAGCCGCTCCGCAGCAGCCGGTCGGTCACCGGGCTCCAGATCCGGCGGCTGCCGCCCCAGCCGTGCGCGAGCACCACCACGGGCCGGTCCTCGGCGCCCCGCTCCAGAGGCTCCAGGACGGAGACTGCCAGCCGGGCCCCGTCCTTCGTACGCAGGAACGTCTCGCCGGGGGCGGGAGCCGGAGCGGGCCCGGTCACCGGGAGACTTCCGGGGCCGGGGCGGCGGGGGCCGCCGGCGACGGCGCGGCGGGCAGCAGACGGCTGAGCCGCGCGAACGCCGCGCGCGTGGCGAGGGTGTGCTTCGCGTCCATGTCCACGAGGTTCGCCAGGACTGCGAGCGCGCCGTGCGGCTGGGCCCGGAAGCGCATCGCGAGCCGGGTACCGCCGTCGTCGAGCGGGGCGAGGGTGAACTCCGCTGTGCCCCGGAACGCCCCCTCCACGTACTTCAGGGCCAGGCGCCTGCCAGGCTCCACGGCGGTCGTGCGCGCGGTGAACCGGATCTTCTTGCCCCCTTTGTCCACGCCCTTGGTGTGGACGGTGACCCGGGTGAGCGTGCCCACCCGGGCCGGGGTGCCGTTCACCGGCTCGAAGGTGTTGTCCGGCACCCACCACCGGGCGTCGCCCGCGAGTTCGCCCACCAGGGCCTCCCAGACAGCGTCCGGAGCGGCGGCGAGCAATGCCTCGTCGATCAGGTCGTATCTCTTCAACTGCTCTTCCTCCTCATGGGATCGACGGTGACGAGCCGCCTTCGAAGGGCGGCCGGGCCGTGCTCGGTCAGCCGAAGAAGCCCTGGCCGGGGGTGAGAACGTTGCCGGGGTCGAAGCGCTGCTTCGCCTTGCCCAGCGTCTTGTAGGAGGTGCCGAAGTGGCGGCGCCAGTCGTCGGTGGTGAGGTTCGGCACCGCGCCGACGATGTAGCGCTTGGCGCCCATCGCCACCGCCCGGTCGTACAGCCAACGGTTCTGCTGCATCATGCGGTCGATGTCGGCGGCGCTGGTGCCCGGGTGCGGGAAGCGCAACAGATCGAAGAGGTAGCCCACCCGACCGTCCGGCTGGACGGCCATGGGCGCGGTGACATTGGAGGTGAGGTACGGGTAGCTCAGCAGCACGCCCGCGCCCAGATCGTCCGGTGCCAGTTCGCCCTCCACCATGCGCAGGAAGCGCGCGGCCGAGGAGTGCGGCAGGAACAGGCTCAGCCAGGGCTTGGGCTGGGCCCAGTGTCCGGCGTCCTTCAGATACGCCTCGAAGCCGTCGAGACGGAAGAGGTAGTCGCGCAGCGCGTAGTCCTCGATGAGCGCCTCGGCGCGCAGGTCCTTGAGGTCCCTCAGCAGCCGGGCGCGGTCCGGGATGCGGCCGCCGGAGTACGTGGCGACCGCCTCGATCTTGTAGCGCCATCCCGAGTCGTCCGGCCGCCGGACCATCTCACCGCCCTGCATCTGAAAGCGGTGGTCCGCCAGCAGGACCTCGGAGTCCTTCATGAAGGCGGCGACGTTGTCGTAGAACAGGCTGAAGACGGTGGCGCG
Organism: Streptomyces sp. NPDC005774; assembly: GCF_042871645.1. Lineage (NCBI taxonomy): Bacteria > Bacillati > Actinomycetota > Actinomycetes > Kitasatosporales > Streptomycetaceae > Streptomyces > Streptomyces sp. NPDC005774. The sequence goes on from NZ_JBIAIV010000051.1 coordinate 18,543, forward strand.
TTCGGCGGCGGGCACGGTCCGCAGGGTGACCTGGACGATGACGCCGACCTGTCCGCCGCCCGCCAGCGCGGTGCGGAACAGCTCGGGCTGACGGCTCGGTGAGGTGGTGACGACCTCGCCGGTGCCCGTCACCACGACCAGCGACTTCACGGTGTCGGCGATCAGACCCTCGGTACCCATGGTCAGGCCGATGCCGCCGACGCTGAGGGTGCCGCCGACGGAGAGCGGCAGATAGTCGGGCAGGGCGGGAAGCGTACGGCCCCGGAGCAGCAGGTGGTCGGTGATCTCCGCGAACGTCGCGCCGGCCTCGACGGTGATCGAGGCGGAGCCGGTGGACAGGATGCGGGCCATGCCCCGGGCGTCCACCGCGATGCCCCCGGGGACGGCGGCCTGGCCGTAGCAGGAGTGGGACTCCAGGTCCCCGCCGGTGCCGCTGCGGCCGCTGACGGCGAGCTTGAGCTTGTTGGCCCGGGCGTAGCGGATCATCACGGCGATGTCCTGGACCGAGCCGGGGGTGAGCACCGCCCATGGAACCGTGCCCGTCACCAGACGGCCGAAGTCGTGGGAATAGGAGCCGAACTGGGAAGTGTCGGTGGTGAGGGTGCCGTCGAGGCCGGGCACGGGCACGACGCGGTCGCCGGTGCGTCGGGCGGTGCCGGCGGCAAAGGCCCAGCTTCCGGTGGTGGCGTTCCAGCCGATCACGGTGGCGGCGGCGCCCACCGTGCCGAGGACCGCTCTGCGGGAGGGAGTGTGCAGGTTCATCGGGGAAACTCCGTGTCTCGTCGGTCGCGGGTACGCGGGTCGGTCGCGATGGCGCGGCCGTCAGGAAGCGGTGTGCGCGGGGGCGCGCAGATCCTCGCTGGTGCTCAGCAGGTGCTCGGCCGGGTCGAAGCGGCTGGTGGCCCGCCGGAAGCGCCAGGTGTAGGTGGGCCAGATCGAGGGGTTGCGCCCGTGCTCGTCGAGGTACCAGCTCCGGCAGTTGCCCGCGTTCCACACGGTGCCCTCAAGCCGCTGGTCGAGTCGCTCGTTGTACGCCCGCTGGGCCTCGGGGAGCACCTCCACGCAGGCCAGCCCGCGCTTGCCCATCATCTTCAATGCGTCGAGGACGTAGGCGATCTGCGCCTCGATCATGATCACCTGGGAGGAGTGACCCAGGGTCGTGTTGGGGCCGAGCATCATGAAGAGGTTGGGGAAGCCGGCGACACCGGTTCCGCGCAGGGCGCTCATGCCCTCGCTCCACGTCTCCTTGAGGCTCACACCGTCCTGCCCGAAGAGGCGTTCCGCGATCGGCCGCTGTACGGCCTCGAAGCCTGTCCCGAGGATGATCGTGTCCACCGGCCGCTCCTGGCCGTCGGCCGTGACCACCGCGTCGGCCGTGACCTTGGCGATGCCGTCGGTGACCAGGTCCACGTTGGGCTGCTGGATCGCCGGGTAGTACGTGTTGGAGAAGAGCAGGCGCTTGCAGGCCAACACGTAGTCGGGCGTCAGCACGGCCCGCAGCCGCTCGTCCGGCACGCTCGTCTTCAGGTGGTCGGAGGCCATCTTCTGCATCTTCGCGGCGACGGCGGGGCGCGCCATGACGAAGGCGAGAATCTCCCGGCCCCACATGTTGAAGTTCCGCCGGAAGCGCTGGTAGCCGGGCACGGAGGTCAGCAGCTTCGTCTGCAGGGCGCTGTTGACCTTGTCGTTCTTGGGCCCGATCCAGGGCGGGGTGCGCTGGTAGAGGTCGAGGTGGCCGACCTCCGGCTGGATGGCGGGCACGAACTGGATGGCGGAGGCGCCGGTGCCGACCACGGCGACCCGGCGGCCGGTGAGGTCCACGTCATGGCGCCAGCGGGCGGAGTGGAAGACCTCGCCCTGAAAGTCCGCCAGGCCCGGGATGTCGGGGATGGCGGGTTCGCTGAGGTAGCCGGTGCCGGTGACGAGCACCTGGGCTGTGTAGTCCCCGCCCGTGGTGGAAATCCGCCAGCGCTTGCGCAGGTCGTCCCAGCGCGCCTCGGTCAGCTCGTGCCGGAAGCGGATGCGGGAGCGCACGCCGAACTCGTCGGCGCAGTCGCGCAGGTAGGCGAAGAGCTCCTGCTGCTTGCCGAAGGTGCTCTTCCAGCGGGGGTTCGGCGCGAAGGAGAAGGAGTAGAGGTGCGACATCACGTCGCAGGCACAGCCCGGGTAGGTGTTGTCCCGCCAGGTGCCGCCGACCTCGTCGGCCCGTTCGAAGACGAGGAAATCGTCGATGCCCTGCTGGAGCAGCCGGATCGCCGTTCCCAGCCCCGAGAAGCCGCTGCCGATCACCGCCACCCGCAGGTCGCGTGCGGAGTCCGGAAATGTCTCGGTCATGCCCGTCACCCCTTGCGGACCAGCGTGAGCCGGAAGTTGTTGAAGAAGCGGCCCTCCAGCGTGTACGCGAAGATGTCCAGGTAGCGCTCGAAGCGGGCCACCACCTCCTCGTTCTCCAACGCGACGGCCTCGTCGCGCCGTTCGGCGAGCCGGCCCAGCCAGGCGCGGCACGCCCGCGCGAACGCCTCGCGCTCGTTGACCAGTTCCACGACCTCGAACAGGCCCTCGGCGCCGGCTGCCAGCTCGTGCAGGTGCGGGATGTGCATCCCGGTGAACTCGGAGCGCTGGAGGAACTTCAGGTCCGCCAGGATCTTGCGGCCGATGGGCTGGGCCTCGGCGGTCATCGTGTGCAGCACGAACCGGCCGTCCGGCACCAGTGCCTCGTGCACCTGCTGGAAGAAGAAGCGGTAGCGCTTGGTCCGCTCCTTCGGAGGGAGGCTGGAGGGGACGAAGTGCTCCAGGGCGTTGACGCAGAATGCCGCGTCGTACGCGCCGGGGGCGTGGTGCTCCGACCAGCTCTCGACCCGGGTGGTGACGGCCGGGTTGCCCAGATCCGCGATATACGCCGCCTGGGTGCGGCTCAGGGTGAGGCCGACGGCCTCCCGGACGCCGTGCTTCGTCGTCAGGCGGTGGACGAGGGTGCCCCAGCCGCATCCGATGTCGAGCACGCGGTCCTTCCCGGCCACGTGTGCCAGGTCGGCGAACACGTCGAGCTTGCGTTCCTGCGCGATGTCCAGGGCCTCGACCAGGCGCTCGCCCGGCTCCCAATAACCCCCGCTGTACATCATGCTGGGGCCGAGCAACAGTCGGTAGAACTCGTTTCCCACCTCGTAGTGGTGGCGGACGGCGTCCACCTCCGGCTCCGCGGTGTGGGAGGCAATCGTCGCCATCCTCGCCCTCTCCTCGCAGCTTCGACCGTCGGGCACCCGCGCGTCGCGGCGGCCGTCCGGCTGTCTGAACCGTGCTGGGGCCGAGCCAAGCCGATCGGCGCAATCCGGCCGCAACAGCGTTGTGTGACCGCCTTGTTGCGGTCGGGTTGCGAGGGACGGCTTTCATGCGGACACACGACCTTCCGTCGCGTTCAGAGAGGAACAACCATGGCACTGCCGACCGTCGAGGAACTCGCGCAGCAGCTCGCCGTCGTCTCGGGGGCCACCGAGGTGACCCCCGACGCGCCGATCCAGCACATCGCGGATGTGGACTCGCTGGACCTGATGGAGTGGCTCTACAACTTCCAGAACCAGTACCCCGACATTCCCGCGGACGAGTCCCTCTTCACGGACCTGGACGACACCACGACCATGCGCGACGTGTACACCAAGCTGCTGGAGCACCTGCCCCAGCCGGCCGAGGGGTGACGGTACGTCACATGAGTGGATTCGACATCGCGGGGTGGGGCAAGGCCCTGCCCGAACGGGTCGTCACCAGCGCCGAGCTGGCGGACCGCTTCGGGGTCGACGAGGACTGGGTCGTCAGCCGCTGCGGCATCCGCGAGCGGCGGGCGGTCGACCCCGGTCAGACCACTGCCTCGCTGGCCGTCGAGGCGGGCCGCGCGGCCTTGGACAAGGCGGGTCTGACCGGTGCCGACATCGCCCATCTGATCGTGGCCACGGCCACCCCCGAACAACCCTCGCCCGCCACCTCCGCCTTCGTCCACCATGAACTGGGCATAGGCGGCGGGGCGATGGACGTGAACTCCGAGTGTGCGGGCTTCGTGTACGGCCTGGTCACGGCCATGGGGTTCCTCCGCATGGACCGCCGCCCGATCCTGTTGATCGGCTCGGACACGCACACGCTGACCGCCGACCCGGCCGACCGTGACCTGTCCATCCTGGTGGGCGACGGCGCGGCCGCGGTGGTACTCGTGCCGGGTCCGGAGGATCCGGTACTGGCGTGGAACCTGGGTGCGGACGGCTCCTGCGCCGACGCGCTGAAGGTGCCCGCGGGCGGCAGCCGGATGCCCACCACACCGGAGACGGTCGCGCAGGGACTCCACTACGCGCAGATCAAGGGCAACGAGATCTACCTCAACGCGGTCCGCTACACGGTCCGCACGGTGCGCGAGACCCTGGAGAGCGCAAAGGTCCCGCCCACCGAGGTGGACCACGTCGTCCCGCACCAGGCGAACATCCGGATCATCAACTCCGTTCTCCAGCACACCGGTCTGCGGCCGGAGTCCCTGGTGACCAACCTGGAGCGGTACGGCAACACCGCCTCGGCCTCCATCCCGCTGGCGCTCACCGAGGCGCTGGAGGCAGGACGCATCCGGCCTGGGGAGCTCGTGCTGTTCGCGGGCTTCGGCGCGGGGATGACCTGGGGTTCGGTGCTGATGTGCTGGGGAGGGGCCGCGTGAGCGGACAGGGGGCGGGGAAGCGCCCCGACGCGCCGGTCGCGCTGGTGACCGGCGCGTCGGGCGGGCTCGGGCAGGCGCTCGCGGTCGAACTCGACGCGTTGGGCTGCCGGGTGGCCGTACACTACCGCCGTGCTGCCGACCAGGCCGATGCGGTGCGCGAGAAGCTGACGCACGACGCGGTGGTCGTCGGCGCGGACGTGGGCTCGTGGGAGGCGACCCAAAAGCTGTACCGGCGCGTCGAGGAGTCCCTCGGGCCTATCGACGTCGTGGTCAACAACGGGGCGATCCGCCGGGACGCCCTGATGGCGATGCAGTCCCCGGACGACTGGCACGAGGTCATCCGAACCAACCTGCTGGGGACGTTCCACACCAGCCGGGTCACGCTGCCGCACATGTTGCGGCAGCGCTGGGGCCGGATCATCAACGTCGTCTCGCCCTCGGGCCTGATCGCCACGGCGGGTCAAACAGCGTATTCCGCCTCCAAGGCCGGGGTCATCGGCATGACCCGCACGCTGGCCGCCGAGTGCGGCCGGCGCGGGGTCACGGTGAACGCCGTCTCACCGGGATTCATGATCACGGGCATGACCCAGGACCTGCCGGAACGGATCATGGACGACATGGCCCGCAAGGCGCCGGTGCCGAGGTTCGTCACGGTGGAGGAGGTCGCCCGCAGCGTCTCGCTCTTCCTCGACCAGGACTGCATGACCGGTCAGGTGGTCAGCATCGACAGCGGGGTCTCCGTCATGTGAGGCGGGGCCCGCGGCGATGAGTCCGGGAGGGGCGCGTGGGAGCGCCCCTCCCGGATTTCGTGTGGGTCGATCGGGTTGTGGGTGGGTGGTGGGTCCGAAGCGGACAGGTCCGGGATTCCGGCCGTACGGGCAGGTCCGGAAACAACGGCGGGCCGGGGGGGGGGGGGGGGGGGGGGGGGGGCCCCCCCCCCCCCCCCCCCCCCCGCCGCGCGCGGCCCCGGCGCCCCCGCCCCCCCCCGGG
>NZ_JBIAIV010000051.1:24229-53255 GCF_042871645.1 Streptomyces sp. NPDC005774
CCGGGGGCGGGGGGGGGCGGGGGGGGGGGGGGGGGCCGACGCCGGGGGGGGGGGGGGGGGGGGGGGGGGCAACGGGGGGGGGGGGGGGGGGGGGGGGGGGGGGCCCCCCCCCCCCGCGGCCCCCGTCTTCCGGTGTCAGCTCAGCGCGTGCGACGGCACCGCCTGGTGCGGTGACGGGATGGCCGGGGGCATGGGCCTGGAACTGCTCAGCAGCCCCAGGTAGGCGGCTTCGCTCTCCGGGCTGGGGTCTATCCCCAGCTCCTCGGCGAGCACCGTGCGTAACTGCTGGTATATCTGCAGGGCTTCGGCCCTGTTGCCGGCCAACCGGTGCGCGGTCATCTGACACCGGTAGGCGCTCTCTCTGAACGGCGCCTGGCGCACCGCCTCATCCGCGTACCGCAGGGCGTGATGCGTGTCGCCCAGCGCGGAGGACGAGCTACTGGCGGTCTCCAGCGCGGAGACGCGCACCTCCTTCAGCCGGCCCCGGACCGAGCCGACCCACTCGCCCTCGTGGGAAGCGAGGAAAGGTCCCCGCAGCAGGGACACGGCCATGATGGCGAGCCGTTGCGCGGTGCCGTGGTCACCGTTGCGGTACGCTGCCGCCGCGCTGACGGCGGCACTCTCGGCGCGGTCCACGTCCACCTGGGCACCCTCCGGAAGCCGCAACAGATAGCGCCCCCCGCGAGCGATCAGAAGGGGCTCGGAGGTGGGTGACTCCTCGGACAGGAAGGCCCGCAGGCGGCTGACGACGCTGCGGAGGGCCGAGGCCCAGGTGCTCGGCGGGCCGTCCGGCCAGATGGTGTCGGCGAGCTGTTCCCGGTCGATACCGGTGGGCCGCTCGACGCAGAGCCGGGCGAGAGCGATCTGAGCCTGGTGACTGGAGAGAACCTGGGGGGCCTCTCTGTCGTGTTCGATGGACACAAGGCCGACAAGCCTGATGAGCACGGCTACTCCCCCGAGAGTTTGAGGCGGCCCCCACCGGTTTGGCCGAGGGAAGCCGACTTGCTGTCGTGTGGCGTGCTGGTGGTGCGTACGGCCCCGGTCTGGCCCGCGCCCCCGAACGGCGGACTTGTGGATTCCGCGAGAGGAGGGAGCCGGAGCGGAAGGGGCTTTGTAAAATCCTCCCCAGAACTGAGTAAACATCATTCTCGTTCAAAACAGTGGTGTGTCAACTGAGCTGTGAATCGGTGCAAGTTGAATCACGGTGTATATGACTTGCCCTATGCAAATCAGTCGGGTAGCTACTTGGTCTTGCTCCCGTGTTGCGCCCTCATTGCGTGGTGGACGTTGAATTCGAGGCACGACGGTTCCGTTGTGCCGGTGCGCAATGGACGCCATGAACGAGAGGACGTCCGATGGCTTCCGCAGGGTGGGGGAGAATCGCATACAAGCTCGACGCGACTCGGCGTCGCGTGGCCTCGCTGGAGTGGGGCACCGAGCGCCGCAACAGCTTCGTCCCCTACACCGCCGAGCGCGACTCGGCCTACGTCGACCTGGACGGCCGGCGTCTGCTGATGATGTCGGGCTACAGCTACCTCGGCCTCTCCGGTGACGAGCGAGTGGTCTCCGCCGCCCAGGAGGCCGCCGCCCGATACGGCACCGGCAACCACGGGGTGCGCGCGCTGGCGGGTTCCATCCCGCTCCACGAGGAGCTGGAGGCCGAGATCGCCGAGATCGCCGAGCGGGACCGGGCCATCGCCTTCGGCTCCGGCTACGCCGCCAACGTCGGGACGATCGGTGCGCTCGTCGGTCCCGGCGACACCGTCTTCGTCGACAAGTACGCCCACGCCAGCATCGTGGACGGCTGCCGGCTCAGCGGTGCCACCGTGGTCCGTTTCCGGCACAACGACACCGAGCACCTCACTCGGCGGATGGAGGCCGCCGCACCCGGCGGGGTACGCCTGGTGATCGTCGACAGCGTCTACTCGATGGACGGTGACATCGCCCCGCTGCCGCGGCTGCGGGAGGTCTGCGACGCCCACGAGGCATTGCTGATGGCCGATGAGGCCCACGCCCTCGGCGTCATCGGCCGCACCGGCATGGGCATCGAGGAGCACTTCGACCGCGAGGTGCGGGTGGACGTCAAACTCGGCACCCTCTCCAAGGCCATCCCCTCCATGGGGGGCTGGGTCGCCGGGTCGGCCGAGCTCATCGGCCATCTGCGTTACGCCGCCCGGCCGTTCCTCTTCTCCGCCGCGCTCGCCCCCGCGTCGGCCGCCGCCGCCCTGACGGCGTTGCGGGTGCTGCGCGCCGAACCGGAGCTCGTCGCCCGGGTCCAGAGCCACGGCACCCGCTTCCGGGATCTGGTCACGGCGGGCGGGATGCGGATCGGCGACAGCGAGACGGCCGTCGTCCCGCTTGTCGCCGGTACCGATGAGGCTGCCTACGACCTGGCGACCGCCGCCCGAAGGCTGGGCGTCATCGGCCTGCCGGTGGTGACCCCAGCCGTCCCCCGCGACCTGGCCCGGCTGCGCATCGCCGTGACCGCACGGCACACGGACGCGGACATCGAATTCGCGGCCGAGGCCCTCCTCAAGGCTGCGGGGGAGTGCGGCCTGCCGACTGTCTGACCGGAGCCGCCCGGCCCGAACCGAAGGGCCCCGGGCCGCGACCCCGGGGCCGTACGGGACCCGACGCCGCACCGGACCCCGCCGGGCGACCGCCCCGGAGAGCGGCGGGAAACAGGCTGTGCTTGCTTGCTCCGGTCGGCCCGAGACCACCGGAGAGGGAAGGAGAGAACAGACCATGCGTACTCCGGCAGGACGTCCCGCCCGATCGGACGTGGCCATCAGCGGCATGGGTGTCGTCACCCCGGCCGGCTGCACCACCGAGGAGCTGTGGACCGCCGTCTCGGCCGGCCGCTCCCTCGCCGCCGACCTCACCCACTTCGATGTCGCGCAGCACCGCATCCGCATCGGCTGCCGGGTGCGCGGCCTCACCGACGCCGACCGGGACCACCCCTGGCAGCGGGTGCTGGCGAGCAAGGACGCCCAGCGGCTCGACCCCTTCGCCCGGTACGGACTCGCCGCCGCCCTGGCCGCGCACGCCGACGCCGGGCTTCCCGAGGCCTCCGCCGCCCGTTGCGCGATCGTGGTCGGCAACGCCGTCGGCGGGCGCGCCACCAGTGACCTGGAGTCCGTGAACTTCGCGGCCCGCGGCCCCCAGGGCGTCCGCCCGCTGATGCCCCTGATGACGATGCCCAACGCCGCCGCCGCGCAGATCGCCCTTCAACTGGGCTGGCACGGGCCGGCCCTCACGGTCAGCACCACCTGCGCCAGCGGCGCCGACGCCATCGGCCTGGGCGCCGCGATGCTCCGGGACCACCGCGCGGACATCGTGATCGCCGGGGGCTGCGAGGCGACCCTCACCCCGATCACCCTCGCCGGTTTCGGCAACCTCAACGCCACCTCCACCCGCACCGACGCCGCGACCGCGTGCCGCCCCTTCGACGAGAGCCGGGACGGCTTCGTCATGGGCGAGGGAGCCGCCTTCGTGGTCCTGGAGCGGGCGGAGGACGCCCGGGCCCGGGGTGCCCGCCCGCACGGCCTCGTAGCCGGGCACGCCGCCACCTCCGACGCGTACCACCTCTCCGCCCCGCACCCCGAAGGCGCCTTCGCCGCCGATGCCATGTCCGGTGCCCTCACCGACGCCGGGCTCGCCCCCGCCGACATCGCCCATGTCAACGCCCACGGCACCGCCACCGTGCACAACGATCGCGCCGAAGCCGCCGCGCTGGCGAAGGTGTTCGGGCCGTACGGGCTTCCGGTGACTGCCAGCAAGGGCGTCATCGGCCACCTCATCGGAGCGGCCGGGGCCGTCGAACTCGTCGTCGCCGTCCTGTCGATGAACGCGGGCGCGGTGCCGCCCACCGCCAACCACACACGAACGGAGCCCGAGATGGAGATCGACGTGGTCCACGGCGCCCCGCGGCCCGTCGCCCCCGGCCCGGCACTGACCAACTCCTTCGGCTTCGGCGGCCACAACAGCAGCCTGGTGGTGACCCCCGCATGACACTCCCCGGACCCCTCCTCGACCCGGCTGCCCCGCCGTTCGACCCGGCGGCCGCCCACCACTACCGTACGGTGACGCGCCAGGCCCTCGGCCGGGCGGAGCCCGCCCGGTCCGACGCGGGCCCCCTCGCAGCCTTCGTGCTCACCCACCCGCTCGCCGAACGCGCCGTCGCCGACCTCGCCGCCGGGCACGGCCCGTACGCCCTGGTCCACCTTGCCCAGGAGATCGAGCTGCGCGCCCCGCTGCTGCCCGGCACCGCCGTCGACGCCCGCGCCGAGGTGCTCGGGGCACGCGTCGAACTCAAGGGCACCCGCCTCGCCCTGCGCACCCGCCTCACCGACCGGAAGGCCGGGACCCCGGTCGCCGACCTCACCACGCACATCCTGCTGGTCGGCATCCGCGCCACCGAGCCGCACGGCACCCTCGCCACGGCCCCCGCGCCCCGCCTGGAGGCGCCCGGTACGCCGGTGAGTCATGCCGTCGCGATCGACCGGGAGTGGATCGCCCGCTACGGCGAGGCCGCAGGGGACCTCAACCCGGTCCACCTCGACCCGGCGGCCGGCCGGGACGCGGGCTTCCCCGACGTCATCGCCCACGGCATGGCGCTGGTCTCGCTGGCCGTCGAGGAGATCACCGAGCGTTACGCCGACGGGCACGCCGACCGCGTCCGGGCGCTCGGCGCCCGCTTCGCCCGCCCAGTGCTCCCCGGCACGGAAACGGCCCTCGAACTGACCCCGCCGTCCGCGCCGCCCGGCCCCGGAGACACCGTCCTGTTCACCGTCCGCTCCCAGGGTGCCGCCGCCGTCAGGGGCGGCTGGGCCCGCCTGGGACCGGCAGAGGGAGGGCACCGATGACCGACCGACACGGCGAGACCGCCGAGGCCGTCCTGCGCTGGGCTGAGAAGACCCCCGACGCCCCCGCCCTGTGGTGGAACGGCACCGCCACCACCTACCGCGAGCTGGCCGACGGGACCGCCGCCGCCCGCGCCCGTCTCGCCGAGCATCTCCCCGCCGGCGCCACGCTCGCGGTCCTCGACACCAAGGCGCCCCGGACCGTCGCCACCGTTCTCGCCTGCCTCGTCTCCGGCCGCCCCGTCCTGCTCCCCTCGCCCACACTGCCGCGCGACCACCTCGCCGCCGTGACCGCTGAGGCGGGCTGCGGGTACACCCTGGCGGGGGAGACCGTCACGGCTCTGACCCCGCAGCCCGGTGACGCCCGCAAGCAGGCCGTCCCGCCTGGCACCGGTTTCGTCCTGACCACCTCCGGGTCCACCGGAACACCCAAGGCCGTCCCCCTGCCCCACGACGGCGTGGACGCCTTCACCCGCTGGGCCGCCGACGCCTTCGGTATCACCGAGGGAACCCCCGTCCTCAACTACGCTCCGCTCAACTTCGACCTGTGCCTGCTCGACGTGTGGACCACGCTCGCCCACGGCGGCCAAGTCGTGCTCGTGGACCCGGCGGTCGCCGCCGGCGGCCCCCGCCTGCTGGGCCTGCTGCGCGCCCACCGGATCGAGGTGGTCCAGGCGGTACCGCTCTTCTACGCGCTGCTCGCCGCCGCCGTGCGGGCCGAGGGCGGCGGCCCGCTGGAGACCATGCGCCATGCGGTCTTCACCGGGGACGTGATGGCCGAGCAGCCCCTCGCCGACCTCACGGCCCTCGCCCCGGGCGCGCGACTGCACAACGTCTACGGCTGCACCGAGACCAACGACAGCCTGATCCATGAGGTCGACCGGGACCGGCCGCTGCCCTCCCCGCCGCCGCTGGGCCGCCCGCTGCCGGGCGTGCGCGTCCGGCTGCGGGACTCCGAGGGCCGCCTCGTCACCGGCCGGGGAGAGCTGGAGGTCTCCACGCCCTTCCAGAGCACCGGCTACCCCGACCGGCGACGCACCGCCGAGAAGTTCATCACCGACCCGGCCGACGGCCCGGACGAGGGAGTGCGCTGGTTCCGTACCGGCGACCTGGTCGAGGCCGACGCCGACGGGGTCCTGCGGCTCGTAGGACGCCTCGACCATCAGGTGAAGATCAGGGGCGTCGCCGTCAACACCGCCGAGGTCGAGCAGGTGATGCTCGACCACCCCGACGTCGTGGAAGCCGGGGTGACCACCCTGCCCGACCCCGTCGAGGGCCGCCGCCTGGTCGCCGTGGTCCGGCTGGAGCGCGACTCGACCGCGACCAGCCTCGATCTCAAACGCCATTGCTCCGCCCGGCTGCCGCGTGGTTCGGTGCCCGCCACCCTCGTTCCCGTACGCGAGCCTCTGCCCCGTACCAGCACCGGGAAGGTGGACCGCCGGGCCTTGGCCGCGTTCCGCCCCGCCGCGCCCCAGGCGCCGGCCATGTCGGTCGGTACCCGGTCCTGACGGCCGCGTCCCGCACGAACACGCCGTACCGGCACGCCTGTACGCGTACCCCGTACGACAGCTTCCGCACCACCACGCCCGTACGCACACCTCTGTACGAACACCCTGTCAAGGAGCGCCTCGTGAGCAACGCCGACCAGATCAGCGAGTACATCGTCCGGGAGTTCCTGCCCGACCTCACACCCTCCCAACTGCCGTACGACCAGAACCTCCTGGGCGACGGCGTCATCGACAGCCTCGGAGTCCTCAAGTTGATCGCCTGGGTCGAGCACCACTTCCAGCTCGCCGTCGGCGACACCGACCTCGACCCGGACAACTTCCGCAGTGTCCAGGCCATCGACGCCTACATCGCCCGCTCCCGGGGCGCCTCCGTCACGGGTAGCTGAGCCGTGCACCCCGCTCTCGTCCCGCTCGTCGACCGGCGTGCCCCGGCAGACGCGGACAACTGGGACACGTTGTGGCAGGCACTGGCCGACGGAGCGCTGGACCGCGCCGACGTCCTCGCCCTGCTCGCCTCGCTCACCGCTGCGCTCCCCGACGGCCCGAGCCTGCTCACGCTCCTCGACTCGCTGGACCGGCGCCGCCCGGCCCCGCCGGCCGTGCCCTGGCCCGGCACCGTCAACGTGGTGGGCACCGGGGGCGGGCCCCCGACCGTCAACCTCTCCACGGCGTCCGCCCTGGTGGCCGCCGCCACCGGCGTCCGGGTCGTCAAGTCCGGTTCGCGCGCCCACACCGCGCGGACGGGCTCGGTCGACCTCCTGGACCGCCTCGGCGTCCCCCTCACCTCTTCCCTCGATCACACCGCCGACCACCTGGCCGCGCACGGCATCGCCTTCACCGGCCCGTTCGTCTACCCCGGCCAGCTCGCCCGGCTCGCGCTGCTCGCGGTCCCCACCCCGATGCGGGTCTTCGGCCGCTTCCTCAACACCCTTGGCCCCTTCCTGGCCGCCGTCCCCGTGACCGCCCAGGTCACCGGGGTCTCCGCGGCCGAACCCCCACCCCCGCTCCGCACCCTCGCCGCCCGGCCCGGCGGCCCCGTGACCTGGCTGACCACCAACGTGGCGGGTGCCGACGAACTCCTCAGCGTCACCGACAACACGATCCACCTCCCGGGCGGCGACACGCGCATGCTCCGGGCGGGCGAACTGGTCCCTTGTGAGGGCACCCTCGACGACCTCGCCCCCGTCTCCCGGGAGGAAGCGGCCGACCACTTCCGGACCGTCCTGACCGGCCGGGCGGGCGCCCCGCTGCGTGCCACCCTCCAGCTCAATGCCGCCGCGCTCGCCGTCGCATCCGGCCACCGCGACGACTGGGCCACGGCCGTCGCCGAAGCCGGCGCCGCGCTCGACGACGGGGCCGCGCTCGGACTGCTGGAACGCCTCACCACGACCCGCGCGCGAGGAGTGAGCCGCGTTGGCTGAGTTCACCCAAGGGTTCTTCGGCGAGGCACGCGCCCGCGCCGAACTGGGCCTGGCCGTCTTCCTGAACGCCGGGGACCCGCCCCTGTCCGTCCTCAAGGACTGCGTCGCCATGCTGGACGAGTCGGGCATCGGCTGCCTCGAACTAGCCGTCCCCTTCCCGGACTCGCCCACCGACGGGCCCGTCGTACGGCGCTCCGCCGACCGGGCGCTCGCCGAAGGTGTGGGCCTCGCCGAGACCCTGGCCTTCGTCGCGGCCGTACGGCCATCCCTGAAGCGCCTGCGCATAGCCCTGCTCGCCGACTGGAGCCACACCCTGCGCACCGCGCCACCGACCGACTACGCGCGGGCCGTGGCGGACGGCGGTGTCGACGCCCTGCTCGCCCACGGTCTGCCACCCCGGCTGCGTTCCGCCCACCACGAGGCGCTGCGCGAGGCCGGACTGCCCGAGGTCACCACCTGCTACCCGGCGAGCCCCCCGGCCACGGTGACCGATGCGGCGGCCCACGCCACCGGCTACCTCTACCTGATCGCCCGCTACGGTCGCAGCGGCAGCGGCAGCGGCACGCCCTCCGCCGGCCACGCCGGACTGGCTCCGGTCGTCGGTTTTCTGCGTGACCTCACAGCTTCCCCGATAGCCGTCGGCTTCGGGGTGTCGACCGCCGAGGACCTCGCCTCCGTCGCGCTGAGCGGCGCGGACGCGGCGATCGTCGGTTCCGCCGGGGTGGCGGTGATGGAGCGGGCCCGCGAGACCGGGGCGGACCCGGTCGACGCCTACCGCTCCTTCATCGCCACCCTCACCACAACCCCCACGTCCCGAGGAGGGTATCCGTGATCATCCGCCGGCTCGAGAACGCCAAGACCGTCGAGTGGGGCAACGGCCTCAGCCGCCGCTTCATCGTGGAAGCCGACGGCCTGGGCTACAGCATCACCGACACCATCGTCCTGGCCGGAACCAAGTCCCGGTTGCAGTACCGCAACCACCTGGAGACCTGCTACTGCATCGAGGGCTCAGGGGAGGTCGTGGAGCTCGACGGCACGAGCCACCCACTGAGACCGGGCGTCCTGTACTCGCTGAACGACCACGACCCGCACTACCTGATCGCCTCACCCGACGAGGACATGCGGCTGGTCTGCGTCTTCGCCCCCGCGCTCCAGGGCGACGAGGTCCACAGCCTGGACGAGAACGTCTCGTCGGCCTACTAGCCGACCGGTTCAGCGGGCGACCAGGTCGTCACGCATCCCCGCCCGTAACCGACCGAGGCCACCCGCACGGCCCGTACGGAAGGCTCCCCAGTGAGGCACCGCAACGAAGATCAGCAGGCGCTGAGCGCAGGCATGGCCCAGTGGGGCAAGGCCCTCAGCGAAGGACACGTCGAGGCGGACGCGCGGTCCGCCTTCGACCCGGCCCGCTGGCGGCTGGTGAGTGGGAGCGGGGTGCTGGGACTTCCCTTCCCCGAGCGGTGGGGCGGCGCCGGCCAGTCCCTCGTCACCACCCTCCACGTCATGGAGACCCTGGGCGAGACCTGCCGGGAGACCGGCCTCAACTTCTGCGTGACGACCTCGATGGCCAGCACCGGGGTGCCGCTCGACGCCTTCGGAACGGACTCCCAGAGGGAGCGCTTCCTGCCGGGAGTCTGCTCCGGGAAGCTGATCGGCGCCCACGCCATCACCGAACCCGACAGCGGCTCGGACGCGATGGCGATGACCACCCGGGCCGAGCGGGACGGCGCGGACTACGTGCTCACCGGCGGCAAGGCGTTCGTCAGCAACGGTCCGATCGCCGACGTCTTCGTCGTCTACGCCCGTACCCACCCCGACGGCGGTCCGCTCGGGACCACCGCCTTCCTCGTCGAACGCGGTACGCCCGGCCTCTTCGTGGGCGAGCCGACCGCCAAGATGGGCCTTCGGACCGCCCCGTTGTCCACCCTGCACCTCGACGGCTGCCGGATCCCGGCCGACCGCGTCCTCGGCCGGGCAGGCGGCGGGCTCCTCGTCCTCGACCACGTGATGAAGCGCGAGATCCTCTTCGGCTTCACCGTCGGCCTGGGCGAGATGCGCCACCGGCTGGGGCGCGCCGTCGCCTACGCGCGCGAACGCCGCGCCTTCGGCCACCCCATCGGTGACTACCAGGCGGTCTCGCACCGAGTGGTCGACATGAAGATCCGCACCGAGACCGCCGCGAAGTGGCTGTACGACACAGCCGAGCGGCTCACGGCGGGGGAGGACGTCACCGCCGACCTCGCCATCACCAAGATCCTCGCCAGCGAGGCCGCCCTGTCCACCAGCCTCTCGGCGATCCGCGTCTTCGGCGGCGCGGGCTACCTCTCCGAGGCCGGCCTGGAGAAGGACCTGCGCGCCGCCGTCGCCGGCACCCTCTACTCCGGCACCAACGACATCCAGTACAACCGGATCGCCTCGACCCTGGGGCTCGGGGGATGAGCGCACCGCCCCAGTCCGGCCTGCCGCCGGGGCACCGGCCGCTGCTGAAGGTGTGCGGGGCGACCCGCATCGAGGAGGCCACCGCTGTCGCCGCGCGGGCTGATCTGGTCGGCCTCTGGTACGGCGTCGAGGGCGGCGCCCACGACCTGCCCGCCGCCCTGCCCGAGCTGGCTGACGCCGTCCGCGCCGGGGGCCGGGCCGAACCCGTCCTCGTCACCTTCCTGCATGACGCCGACCGGCTCGCGCGGGCGGCCCGGGCCGCCCGCATCCGCTGGATCCAGCTCCACGCCTACCAGCCGCCCCGGGCCGTCGCCGCCCTGCGCGCCGCGTTGCCGGACGCGGTCCTCGTCAAAGCCGTGCACGTCGTCGACGGGAGTTGTGTCGAACGCCCTTTCTTCGGGGCCTACGCGCGGGCGGGCACCGACCTGTTCCTCGTGGACGCCGCGACCCCGGGCGGCGGGGTCGGCAGCACCGGCCACCCTCTCCCGCCCGAGGTGCTGGAGCCGCTGCTGCCCGCCCTCGGGCTGCCCTTCCTGCTCGCCGGGGGCATCACCGAGGCCGACGCGGCGCGCGGCCCGGCCCTCGGGGCGCACCCCGGCTTCCGGGGCGTGGACGTGGACAGTTCCGCCCGGGGTGACGACGGCCTGCTGAGCGCCGACCGGGTCACCACCCTGGACCGCGCCTGGACGGGGGCGGACACAGGATCGGGAAGCCCGCCGGGGATTCACGCAGGGGCCGGTCAGAGCGCCCGGTCCCGTACGGACGCCCCTCCCGCATCCACCACCCCGCGAGGGAAACTGACATGACCCAGCCCCTACCCTTCATCTCCGCGCTCCTCGGCGCCGAGCGCCCCCTGATCATGGAGGTGAAAGCCCGCGACGCGCACGGCGGCAACCTGCTGCGGGGCCGCGCCCCCGGCGACCTGGCCGCAGCCTACGAGCGGTCCGGTGCCCCGTGCGTCTCCGTCGTGACCGGCCGGTGGTTCGGCGGATCGGCCGCCATGCTGACGGAGGTCACCTCCCGGGTCCGCGTCCCCGTGTTGCTCAAGGACTTCATCACCCGCCGCGACCAGATCGCTGCCGCAGCCTCGGCGGGTGCCTCCGCGGTGCTGCTGACGGCTGCACTGCTGCCGCGCGAGTCTCTGGAGGGCCTCTCCCGGGAGTGCCAGGAGTACGGCCTCACCCCCTTCGTCGAGATCACCCGCGCCGAGGAGGCGACCGGCCTGCCCGACCCGCACCGCTGCGTCATCGCGGTCAACAACAAGGACATCGCCGCCAAGGAACGCGACGCGGGAGACCTGGACCGCAGCCGGTCCCTGCTGCCCGCCGTACGGGCCGCGGGCACCCTCTGCCCGGTCAGCGCAAGCGCGGTGGGCAATCCACAGGTCGCTGCCGGGCTACTGGCGGAGGGGTACGCCGCCCTGCTCGTCGGGACGGCACTCCTCCGCGCGCCCAGCGTGGAGGAGTGGCTGCGTGAGTTCGACGCCTGCCGCGCCGGGGCCGTCGTGCCGGGGGCGATTCCGGTTCCGACGACCGCCTCCGTATCCCCCTCGGCGCCCGCGACCCCCGCCGAGCCGCCGCTTCCGGCCGGTCCCGTCGCCGAGGCGGAAGGAGCACCCGTGTGAGCACCGCACCCATGGAGACCGTCACCACCGGCGGCGTGGAGCGGATCGTGCTGGGACGCGGCCGCCACCGGCTCGGTGCTTGGCAGGCCGCCTCCGCCACCGGCAGCCCCCGGTCCGTACTCGTCGCGATCCACGGCCGGGCGATGTCCCCGGGCTACTTCGCCGGACCGGTCGCCCCGCACACCTCCCTGCTCGCCCTCGCCTCCTCCCTCGGCCACACCGTCCTCGCGGTCGAGCGGCCCGGCTACGGCCTCTCCCGCTCGTCGCTCCCGCTCGGGCTCCCCCTGGCCGACCAGGCCCGCCTGCTGCGCCAGGCGCTCGCCGACTACGCCGAACTCCACCCGGTCGGGGCCGGGTTCTTCCTCCTCGGTCACTCCGACGGCGGCAAGACCGCCCTGTACCTGGCGGGCGAGTCGTGGGGCGAGGCCCCGGCCGAGCGCCTGCTCGGACTCGACCTCAACGGCTGCGGCTGGCACTACTCTCCGGCCGCCGCCCACTTCCCCGACACCTTGGGGGGCGGCGCGGGCCGGCTCAACTGGGGTCCGCTGCGGCTCTATCCGGGCGGTACCTTCCGCGCCGGCCGCGTCCTGCTCCGCGACGTCCCGGCCGCCGAGGAGGCCGATACGGCCCTCTGGCCCGCACGCTTCCCGGGCGTCGCGGCCCGGGTGCGCTGCCCCGTGCGGCTCACCTTCGGGGAGTACGAGGGCTGGTGGTGCCTCGACCGCGACGAACTGGCGGCCGTGGCCGCCTGCTTCACCAGGACACGTCGGCCCCTGATCGAACGCGTTCCTGAGGCGGGCCACAACCTCAGTCTCGGACTGGCCGCCCCCCGCTACCACTTGTGCGCGCTGGCGTTCCTGGAGGAGTGCCTGACGACCGTGCCGGCCCCCGTCCGGTGACGACCGCGTATGCGTCCGAGCGTGTGAAGCATGGACCGCGCATCCCTCCGCCTGCTGGGATGGTCCTTCGAGTAGTGCGGACGGTGCGCTCTCGCTCGCGCACCGTCCGTCAGCAGCCGGGAGAGACCACCCGATCGACAGGACGGCAATGTGAGCCATCACCCTCCGCCCAGCCCCTCACCATGGGCGGCGCCTCCCTTCCGGCCGGCCGCACCGCCCGGCCGCGACCGTTTCACCGGGCCGCTCCTGGTGGCCTCCGTCCTCTGCACCGGCTTGATGGCCGGGCTGTTCTTCTCCTACGACATCTCCGTCATGCCGGGCCTCGCGGAGCTGGACGACCGCACGTACGCGGCGGCCATGCAGCGCTTCAACGCGGTGATCGACGGCAGCGCGCTGTTCGGCATGGTTTTCCTCGCCGCGCTGGGTCTCACGGTCGCTTCCGCGGTCCTGGCCTTCCGGAAGAAACGGCTCACGGTCGCCGTGCCGCTGGTTGTCGCGGCCGTCTGCTACCTGGTGGTACTCGTGATCACCGTCACGGTCAGCCTCCCGCTCAACGCGGAGCTGGCGGCGCTCGGGAGCACGGCCACCGCCGAGGACCTCTCGGCGGTGATCGAGGACTTCAAGTCGGTGTGGGTGCCGGTGAACGTCGTCCGGACCGTGCTGTGCGTGCTGAGCCTCGGGGCGCTGTGTTCAGCCGTGCTCCGGTACGGCCGCGCGACCGCGGCCGTACCCTTCCCGCCTGTGTGACCTCCGCCCGGCGCGACCGTCCGGTCCCCGCCCGACCTCCGGGTCCGGGACCGGAATCGGGGAAATCCGCGCGTCGCACGATGCGGTGAAGGGGCGGGGCGAAGAGCCGCTTGCCGTACCCCGGGAATTCATTCGACCGAAAGTCCGGGATTTTCCGCGAGGGCGAATTCCTTGAGAACCCATTCCCGTTCCACCCCGTGCTTTGCGTTCGCGTACGGTCGTGGGGTGGATTCCCCGTGCCCGCGCACACGTCGGCGCGCAGGGCGGTTGTAAGTTCCGGGGTCGTGCGGCTGGTCGGGTTGTGACCGGTTGGGGCGCATAACAAGGCAGGCACGGGCTTCTTGATCATTGTGGTGTCCAAGCCAGATGATCATGAGGTGGCCCGTGCCTGCTGCTGCATCCGCTCCCATCCCCACCGTGCTGGTGAAGCTGGGTCCGCTGGACACCGGCCGGATCGCCGACCTGCGCCCCTACTTCGACTCGGTGCCCGACCCGCGCGCACGGCGGGGCCGGTGGTACTCGCTGACAGCGATCCTGCTGGTGTGTGCCTGCGCGGTCGTCTCGGGAGCGAGGAGCATCGACGAACTCGCCGAGTGGGCCAGCGTGCCCCGAACGCACTCCTGACAGTGATCGGGATCCGGCGCCACCTGCTCAGATGGCGGCGCACTCCGTCGCCGGCCACGATCGGCCGTGTGCTGGGGGCTGTTGACGGTGACGCCCTGGACCGGGCGGTGGGCGCCTACCCGGCCGACCGGCACCACGCCGCCACCGAGCCCGCCCACGCACCGCCACCCTCCGCGTCCGGGCGGCCGCGCGTGATCGCTGTCGACGGCAAAGCACTCGAGGGATCAGCCCGTCTCACCGCGACGCGCCGGCATCTGCTCTCCGCGGTCACTCACGGCACCGTCGTGACCCTCGCCCAGGTGGAGGTCGGCGCGAAGACGAAAGAAACCACACACTTCCGTCCGCTGCCGGCACCGTCGTCACCTTCGACGCCCTGCACTCGGTCAAGGCGAACATCTCATGGCTGGTCGAGACCAAGAAGGCCCACTGCATCGCCGTGATCAAGACCAACCAGCCCACCGCCCACCGTCAGCTCGCGGCCCTGCCATGGCGGGCCATCCCCGTCCAGCACACCACCTCCGGGACTGGACACGGACGCCGCGAGTCCCGCTCGATCAAAACCTGCTCCATCGCCGACGAACTCGGCGGAATCGCCTTTCCCCACGCCCTCCTGGCCACCCGCGTCCACCGCCGCCGCAAGCAGGCCGGCACACGCGAGACCCGTGAGAGTGTCTACGCCGTGACCAGCCTCGACGCCCACCAAGCCGGCCCCGCCGACCGGGCCGCCGCAATTCGCGGGCACTGGGGAACGGACCTGGAGGGCGATACCGAGGGCCAGATCCTCGCTGCCCGTAAGGCCCTGGGCGTCCAGGCGAAGTAGGTTTTCATGGCAGAGGGGCGGGGACGCCGTCGCCGATCGAGGCGGTGGGACCGCATCTTGCGGGAGAGCGTGGTTCGGTCGATGCCCGGCGCGGACGCTGCCTGGGACCGGTTGTCTCCCGATTGACGCAGAGCAGTGAGGACGGAGTCGCATTCGGCGGCCTGCATCATGGTCAGCCGGCGCCGTGAAGCGGGTTGCCGCATCCGGGGCGGCAGGGCACCGGCTCCCACGGTCCTGCCGGGCATCCGGTGGGCGGGGAATTCGATGTTCCAGCGAAGTTCCGCGGTGTTGCCGGGCCAGGACCAGCGCATCAGCAGCTGCAGCGCCTCGGAGGAGAACGTGGTCCCGCGCTCGGGGCCCCGCATCGAGCCGAGGACGCGGGTGACGAGTGAGGGCAGATACTCGGGCATCCCCGCGAGTGTGGGTAGCCGCACCGTTGCGGCCAGTGGGTCGACGAGGGTGCAGGCGTACTCCGGCTCGAGGACGCGGTCGAGCGGTCGGCTCGCCTCACTGGTGACGCTCGTTCGACGCTCTGAGATCCCCACGGCACACCCAGAAGGCGAGAAAAACCATCTGACCTGGTGTTTCTCACCGACCGCTTTCTGTGACGTGTTCCCGATGACCCATCACGTGGAGTGCGTGGTGATTCTCGAACCAGCCTCAAAGGGTATCTGGCCTGCGCTTTTTCGTCGTGTGGTGATCCACTTCGACGTGTTTGCGGATCATCACCACGTGGGATCCGGAAGCGCACCGCCGTTCTTCCGAAGGGGCCGACAACCTCCGGTTGCGTCTTCGTCGGAAGTCCGGCGCGCCTCTGGGGCGAGGTGATACCCGACGGGGTCGGCCGCGGAACCTTGACGCTCGGTCGACGCCGTTCCTGATGCGGCTTCAGGAGCGTGATGTGGGCCATCAGGCCGTCCGAGTGAGCGGTTCCAGGAGGTCGGGGTCGTCGGGGTCGCTCACCGAGCGGGTCGGGCGCCGGAGGTGGTGGCCGTCGGAAGCGGAGGCCCTGGGAGGTGTCGGAGGGACGCCGCGGGGTCGACGAGGCCGAGGCGGAGAAGGCGTCCAAGGGCTGAGCCCCGAGGACCCGCCCCGGGAGCCGGCACGAGGCCCACGCCCGACCCACGTGGCGGCGCGGGCCTCGCCGTTCGTCCGCGCGACGGGCCCGGTGCCGGGGCGGCCGCCGGCCCGCTCGCGCGTGCACCGTTCCCGCACGAGAACCGTCTCCCCGGCCCCGCGCGTCCTCCTCTAGGGTTCCGACAGGCTCCAGGGAACGGGCACGAGGACGGGGGAGTCATGGAGCAAGCAAGAACGGTGCTCGCCGAGCGGATCGCCGAGCAGAGGGCGGGGGTTGGCGATCCTCGGGCGCTGGTCGGTGAGATGCGGCGGTCGGTTCTTCTGGTCCCGTCCGTCGACGGCCGCCTGTGGAGCGCGCATTCGGGTGGGGTGCGGTGGGTGTGCGCCTTCACGGACGAGACGGCGCTGGCCCGGTTCGCGGAGCAACGCGGTATGAACGACCGGCCGTTGAACTATGCCGCGCTGCTGGGTGCCCGCATCGTGGACGAGATCGTGCCGTCTCTGGGCGAGCCCGCCGGTCTGGCGGTGGACATCGCCGACGAGGACGGGTCGATGTTCTTCCCGCCGGTCACCGGGATCGTTCCCGTCGGTGTCGCCGTCGACACCGACGCGGCGGAGGAGGGGCACGGCCGTGGGCGGTGACGGGACGGATCTGAACTTCGACAAGGCGTCGGTCGCGAAGTTCACCAAGGGCGTGGGCGCCACCATCGACGGGCTGGGCGACCTGGGCGGCGCCACCGGTTCGGTGATGGGCAAGGGGTTCGCCCAGTTGTCGATGACCGGGATGGAGGCCGGGCACCACGGCCTGTCGGTCGACTTCGAGGACTTCTGCGAGCGCTGGGAGTGGGGCGTGCGCGCCCTGGTGAACGACGCCGGCCAGATCGCGAACCGTCTCGGGCTGGCGGCGGGCACGCTGTGGGAGCACGACCAGTACGTCGCGGGCTCGCTGAAGGTGGGGGTCAACGCCCTGATGGGCGGCAACCCGCACGCCTCCGAGGAGGAGATCACCCAGCAGGACTGGGGTGAGGTGTTCACGCCGGACTCACTGAACCCGGACTGGAGCTCCGAGTCGTTCGAGCGGGCCGGCGAGGAGAGCGAGCAGACCTGGAAGGACACCGGCCGCACGCTGCTCACGGAGGGGCAGGGTGGCCGGCAGTCGGAGCGGCTCAACGAGCAGCTGGGCATCGACGAGGGCGAGTGGAACCGGGCGCTGGACGAGACGTTCGGCCCGTCGCCCGAGGAACGCGCCCAGCAGGCTCAGCAGCAGGGTGATCAGGGCGGCGACGGGGGTAACTGAGCGTGGGTATCGGCGACTTCATCAAGGACATCACACCGGACTCGGTGGAGGGCGCGGTCGAGGACGGTGTCGAGTGGCTCGGCGACCGGGTCGAGGGCGCGGGGAACTGGACCGCGGACCGGCTGGACGACGCCGGCTGGGAGTCGGGTGCGGACTGGGTGCGCGAGCAGTCGCGTTCGGTCGCGAACCGGATGGGCGCCGAGGTCGACGAGATGGACCTCGGGCAGACCGAGGACAGGACCAAGCTGGTCCACGGCAGTCCGGTGAAGATCCGTGCCACGGCTGAGAAACTCCGCGCCTTCCAGAAGGCGTTCGACGACGCCGGCGAGGGGCTGAAGGGTCTGGACTCCTCGCAGCTCAAGGGTGAGGCCGCCGAGGCGCTGCGCAAGGCGGTGAGCACCCAGCCGCCGAAGTGGTTCACGGGTGCGGACGCGTGTGAGAAGACGGTCGGCGCGCTGGAGTCGTTCGCGGGCACCGTGAGCTGGGCGCAGGGGCAGGCGCAGACGGCGATCGAGAAGTGGAAGGACGGGGTCAAGGCGTCCGAGGACGCCGCCGACGCCCACCGCAAGAAGGTCGACGGCTACAACAAGGCCGTCGACCGCTACAACGCCCAGCCCGCCGACCGGCGTGACCCGTCCACGCTCCCGCCGTGTCCGGCCCCGACGTTCGACGACCCGGGCAAGAAGCTGATGCAGGAGGCGCAGGACATCCTCGCCGAGGCCCGCAAGCAGCGGAACACCGCCGCGGAGACCGCCCGCAGCGCGGTCCGCGCGGCGCGGGACCTGGCGCCGGAGAAGCCGTCGTACGCGCAGCAGGCGGGCCAGGGTCTGCAGGAGTTGCAGATCATGGGCGACCACGTCGGCGGCGGGCTGATCAAGGGCACCGCCGGACTGCTCAACTTCGTGCGGAGCATCAACCTGCTGGACCCGTACAACCTCACCCACCCCGCCGAGTACGCCACGAACCTCAACAACCTGGCCGCCGGCCTGGTGCTGGCCGCCAACGATCCGGTGGGCACCGGCAAGCAGATGGTCGGCGACTTCATGAAGGACCCCTACGAGGGGTTCGGCCGGCTGCTGCCCGACGCCGCGCTGACCGTGGCCACCGGCGGGGGCGGCGCCGCGGTCAAGGGCGTGCGCATCGCCGCGGACGCGGCCGACGCCGCGCGGGTCCGCAGACTGGTCGACGACGCTCCCGACGGCACCCACAACCGCCCCGACGGCGACCGCACCACCGACGGCACCGACCCCGTCGACCTCGCCTCCGGCCGCATGTTCCTGCCCCAGACCGACGTGGAGATTCCCGGCATCCTGCCGCTGGTCTTCTCCCGGCGCACCGAGTCGGGCTGCACGGCCGGCCGCTTCCTGGGGCCGTCCTGGACCTCCACCGTCGACGAGCGGCTGGAGATCGACCCGGTCGGCGCCGTCCACGTCACCGCCGACGGTCTGCTGATCCCCTATCCGCACCCCGTGCCCGGCATCCCCACCCGCCCCGAGTCCGGCACCGCCAGCACCCTGCTGGCCCGCGAAGCGGACGGCGACTACACCATCACCGACCTCGACACCGGTCTGGTCCGCCACTTCGCCGCCCCGCCCGGCGGCGAACCCGGCGGTGACGGCGATGCCTGGCTGATATCCGTCACCGAACGCAACAGCCACACCGTCACCGTCGACCGCACCGAGGACGGCCTGCCGACGGCCCTGGTCCACTCGGCCGGCCCCCGACTGAAGCTGACCACCGCCGACGGCCTGATCACCGCCCTCGCCCTGGCCGGCGCGGGTGAGGACGGCGCCGACCTGCCACTGATGGCATACGGCCACCAGGACGGCGACCTCACCACCGTCACCAAGCCCTCCGGCGCCACCACCGCCTTCGTCTACGACGACCGCCGCCGCGTCACCGCCTGGATCGACTCCAACGACAGCCGCTACGACTACGCCTACGACGACCGCGACCGCGTCATCGCCGAAGGCGGCGAGGCCGGCCACGTCCAGATCACCCTCGCCTACACCGAGCCCGACCCCGCCACCGGCCACCGCACCACCACGCTGACCACCGCCGACGGCCGCACCACCCGCCACCGCATCGACCACCGCTGCCGGGTGATCGCCACCACCGACCCCCTCGGCCACACCACCCGCTACAGCCACGACACCCGCGGCAACCTGCTCACCCACACCGACCCACTGGGCCGCACCACCGCCTTCACCTACGACGAGAACGGCCTACTGGTCTCCGCGGTCCGCCCGGACGGCTCCGAACTGCGCATCGTACGCGGCTCGTTCGGGCTGCCGACGGAGGTCGTGGGACCGGACGGCGCCCGCACGACGTACGCGTACGACGAGCGCGGCAACCGGATCGCGGCCACCGACCCGGGCGGTCACACCACCCGCTCCACCTACGACGACGCCGGCCGGCTCGCCTCCGTCACCGACGCCCTCGGGGACACCACCCGCGTGGCGTGCGACGCGGCGGGGCTGGTCGTGGCGGTGACCGACCCGTCCGGCGCCACCACCCGCACCGAACGGGACGGGCTGGGCCGCCCGGTCCACGTCACCGGCCCGACGGGCGGGGGCACACGGCTCACCTGGAACGCGGACGGACAACTCGCCCGCCGTACCGCCCCGGACGGTGCCACCGAGTCATGGGCCTACGACGGCGAGGGCAACTGCCTGACCCACACCGACGCCGCGGGCGGCGTCTCGCGCTACGCGTACACCCACTTCGACCTCCCGCTCGCCGTCACCCGACCCGACGGGGGCCACTACCGGTTCGAGCACGACAGCGACCTGCGGCTCACCCGAGTCATCAACCCGCAGGGTCTGACCTGGACCTACGAGTACGACGCGGTCGGCAACATCGTGTCCGAGACCGACTTCGACGGACGCGCCCTGACCTACCGCATGGACGCCGCGGGACAGCTCGCCGAACGGATCGACGCCCTCGGCGGAACCATCTCCTTCGAGCGCGACCGACTCGGCCAGGTGCTCCGCAAGAACGTCGACGGGCGGGCGGCGACCTACACGTACGACAAGGCGGGCCGCCTCCTGGAGGCGATCGGAGCGGAGGGCGAACTCCGCTACCAGTACGACCGCCGCGGGCAGGTCAAGACGGAACTGGTGGACGGCCGCCCGCTCGTCCACTCCTACGACGGCCTGGGGCGGCGCATCCGCCGGACCACCCCCACCGGTCATGTCACGTCCTACGCCTACGACTCCGACGGACTTCCCCGGCGGCTCACCACGGGGGGCCGGCGGATCGACTTCACCCACGACGCCGCCGGCCGCGAACTGGCCCGCGTCTTCGCGGACGCGATCACCATGACGTCGGCCTGGGACGAGGCCGGACGGCTCGCCGAACAGCACACCACCGCCGGGGCCCGCGCCGTCACCAGCCGCGCCTACGCCTACCGTGCCGACGGCCACCTGGTCTCCGTCGCGGACCGGCTGTCGGGCACCCGCACCTTCGATCTCGACCGCGCGGGCCGGGTCACCGCCGTCCACGCACAAGGCTGGACGGAGCGGTACGCGTACGACGACGCGGGCAACCAGACCTCGGCGACCTGGCCGGACCGGCATCCGGGCGGTGAGGCGACCGGGGAGCGGACCTACAGCGGCACCCGCATCACCCGCGCCGGAAGAGTCCATTTCGAGCACGACGCCCTCGGCCGGGTCGTCCTGCGCCAGAAGATCCGTCTGTCCCGCAAGCCCGACACCTGGCGCTACGCATGGGACACGGAGAACCGCCTCACCTCCGTCACCACCCCCGACGGCACCCGGTGGCGCTACCGCTACGACCCGCTGGGCCGCCGCACCGCCAAACAGCGCCTGGCGGCCGACGGCGAGAGCGTGGTCGAGGAGGTCCGCTTCACCTGGGACGGCCTCACCCTGTGCGAGCAGACCAGCCACCGGCCCGACGACCTGCACACGGTCGTCCTCACCTGGGACCACCGGGACGTCGTACCCCTGACCCAGACCGAACGCATCCTCACGGCCGACAGCGGTCAGGAGGAGATCGACCGCCGGTTCTTCGCCATCGCCACCGATCTCGTCGGCACGCCGACCGAACTCATCGAAGAGACCGGCGACATCGCCTGGCGCACCCGGAGCACGCTCTGGGGCACCACCGCCTGGGCCAGGGACAGCAGCGCCTACACCCCGCTGCGCTTCCCCGGCCAGTACTACGACCCCGAGACCGGCCTCCACTACAACCTCTTCCGCCACTACGACCCCGAGACCGGCCGCTACACCTCCCCGGACCCACTGGGGCTCGCTCCCGCACCGAACCCCGTCGGCTACGTGGACAACCCGCACACCGCGTGCGACCCGCTGGGCCTGATGCCCAAGTACACGAAGGAGGAGAAGGCACAGAAGGTCAGGCAGGACGCCCTCAAGGCCATGGACGAGGTCATCGAGAGGGCGCAGGGCGACAAGATGAAGAAGGCCGGCAACTACCACGCGCATGACCACGGCTTTACTGAGGACATGGTCATGGAGATCCTCAAGAAGCCGGACGCGGTGTACCACTCGACGGCGGGCAGCGGAAACCTGATCTTCCGTCAAGGGGAGGACATCGTGGTGGCCCGGGCTGACCGTACCGGGGCAGGCAATGTCATCACGGCATACGGTTCGTCCGGCATCAAGGGGCCTTCCGGGGCCGAGGCGCTGGGCGGCTTGCCCACCGATGCCGGTAAACCGATTACGCATGCGGACGTGGTGGAGGGCAGGATTCCAGCCAAGAACGGCTACATGGCTCCCGCAGAGCAGGTCAGATGAGGTGGCATTCACCATGAGAATCACCATCGACGACGACTGGACCGCGACGGTGACGGGCGATCCGCTGCACATCACCCCACGTTTCGATTTTCGGGACTTCCGTGTGCGCATCGCGACGTACGCGAATGTCGAGGAACGCGGGCGGTTCCTTCTGGACACCTTCGGCAGTCAGCCGTGGCTGTGGGACACGCCTGACGAGCTCCGGTTCGACCGGGCCGGCCGGGAACTGGTCGGCGCCGAGTTTCAGATCCCCGGCGTTGAGGCTGCCGATGCCGAGGACTCTGCCCGCGTTCCCGCCACACCCCTCCTTCACCCGGGCGGTCTTCGCGCGGACGAGGCCCGGGACTTCCGCTTGGAGGTGACCTCTGAGCTCTGCCGCTCCCCCGGGGACACCGTGCTGACCTGCCTGCGCGACCTCGACGTCCTCGACGAGCCTCTGGAGGCCCGCGTCGGCATCGCCGCCGACGTGGCGCTCCTGATCCAGCACGGCACCGTCGTCGGCTGGAGCCTCACGGATCCCGTCCGGTATCTGACCGCCGGCTTCGCCGCCCCCGACCCGGCTCCCCCCGTCCCGGCCACCCGGCTCGTGTTCACCGAATGCCTGGACGTCATCACCACGCCGCTGCTCGACGAGGTGAGGGAACGGAACCCGGCCGCCCTGGCCCGGCTCCGGGAGGTCCATCAGGCCCTGCGCGCCCAGAGCGAGGACCGACACCGCGTCGACGCCCTGCTCTCGCTCATCGGCAATCTGGTGGAGGACTACGGAAACCCGTGATGCCAAAGCCGTGGCGGTCCTGCCGGCGGTTGTCTGCAGGCAGGCACGGCAGAGGCCGGTGAGGAGGCCGTGGTCGCTGTCCACCCGGCTCGGCCCGACGGAAACTGGGCTTGATCCGCTTTGACGGACATGGCTGAATCCGGTGAAGTCGGGAACCGCGTCCTGCACCGTGGATGCCATGAGCCGGGCTGGTCCGTCGCGAAGCCCAATCGGCATAGCGAGAAGACACCCCCGTTTACGGGGTGGAGGAGTCACCAAGTCAGAGAAGCCCGAGCATCGCCCACACCGTCTTCCCGGGGGCGTTCACGCGTGGTGTGGTGCCCCACTCGTCGGCCAGCGCCGCGACCAGTACCAGGCCTCGGCCGGACTCGGCGTCGGCGGGTGGTGCGTCGTGGGGCGGTAGCGGTACGCGTTCCGTTCGGGTGTCGGACACTTCTACGCGCAGGGCTCCACCGGTGCCGGTGAGACGCACCTCGAAGTCCCGTCCGGGCACGTGGCCGTGGCGTACGGCGTTGGCGGTCAGCTCGGCCGTGATGAGGGTCAGCGTCTCGTTGGTGGTGGAGGTGTGGGGATGGCCCCACGCGTCGAGCCGGTCCGCGACCAGGCGGCCCGTTACTCGTACCGGTACTTCAGCGAATCCGCCTCCGTCTGCTCGATGTCGGCGATCGTCAGCTCCGGCATCCGCAGCTGGGCCAGCGTCACCTCGGCCGAGGTCGGCTGGGCGTCCGCCGGCAGCCACTGCTCCGGCTTCCAGGCCCCGCTGCGCAGGAGCGACTTGGGGCAGTGCGGGTAGACCTCCTCGATCCCCAGCACCAGCGCACTGGCCGGCGGCTTGCCCACGGCGGTCAGCTGCGACAGCAGCTCCGGGCGGGTGGAGACGCAGGCCCGGCCGTTCACCCTGAGCGTCGTGGTGCG
Organism: Streptomyces sp. NPDC005774; assembly: GCF_042871645.1. Taxonomy (NCBI): domain Bacteria; kingdom Bacillati; phylum Actinomycetota; class Actinomycetes; order Kitasatosporales; family Streptomycetaceae; genus Streptomyces; species Streptomyces sp. NPDC005774. Next base: position 48,013 of record NZ_JBIAIV010000051.1, read on the forward strand.
CCCCGGGATGACGAACAGCAGCCCGGCCCGCCCGGTGGCGATGACGTTCTGCAGGGTGTCCAGACGCTTGTTGCCGGTCGCGTCCGGTATCGCCACCGTCCGTGCGTCCAGGACGGCGACGAACCCGGCGGGACCGCCGCGCGGGGAAACGTCGCAGTTGCCCTCGGCGTCCGCGCTGGCGACCAGAACCAGCGATGAGCACCCGATCAACCGCCGGGTCTGCTCGGTGAGTTCGTTCATCTGCTTGCGCACGGCCGCGTCGCTGGGGAGGCCGTACGCCCGGCGCAGTGCCTCCCGGTCGGGCACGGCGTCGAGGCGGAGCGAGTCGAAGGCACTGCCGGCAAGGGGTGTCGTCATGCCCCCCGACCCTAGAGCCTGGCCGTCGAGCTCTGGCGACCGCAGGTCGACCGCACCGGCCTGCTCGGGGTTCCCACGGCTCCCATCCGGCCACCTGCCCGGTCCGCGCCCTCCGCGCCCTCCGCGCCTGGCGCCAGTGCCTGCTCGAGCACAGCCGCCCGCCCGCCGGCCCGCTGTTCCCGCGCATCGACCGGCACGGCCGCATCGCCCACCCGATGCACCGCAGCGGCCGACCGATCGGCGACCCCACCGGCCGGTTTCGAGCGGGGTGACGCACCCGCACTCGGGATGCCTGCGGAGTCGGCTGCGGTTGTACTCGACCTCGAGGCAGCGGAAGACGTGGACCCGGGCAGCCGAGCGCGAACCGACATGTCAAGTCAGCATGACTGAACGTGACGAGCCGTCTACTGTGGCAAGGTTCATATAGCACGGGGGGTCCGTATGCACAGCGAAGACAGGGCAGATGGAGCGGACGGCGGGGTTGCCGGGCCTTCCGACGACCGTGGGGCGGACGACGGGGCTGCCGGGGGTTCCGACGGCCGTTGGGCGGACGACGGCCTCCAGCGCGCGGACACGGGTGCGCCGCAGGAGTGGCCGGGGACGCCGCCGCACGGCGATCAGCCCTTCTCCCCCACCGTGATCGACGGACGCTACGAGCTGCTGGTGCGGATCGGTGAAGGCGGGATGGGTGAGGTCTGGAAGGCCTACGACCGGCGACTGCACCGTTTCGTCGCCGTGAAGGGGCTGCTCGACCGGAAGGCCATGACCGCGGGCACCCGGACGGAGGCGATGCGGCGGGCACGGCGCGAGGCGGAGGCCATCGCCAAGATCGAGCACCGGAACGTGGTGACGGTCCACGACCAGGTCGAGACCGACGACCAAGTCTGGATCGTGATGAAGCTGTTCGAAGCGAGGTCCCTGGCGAAGCTCTTGAGCAGCGAACGGGTCCTTGCCGTGCCCCGGGCGGCAGACATCGGTCTCCAGATCCTCCAAGGTCTGCGGGCGGTCCACGGCGCATCGGTCGTCCACCGTGACGTGAAGCCGGGCAACGTCGTCGTCCGGGACGACGGGCTCGCGATCCTGGTGGACTTCGGCATCGCCACGTTCGACGGCGCGCCCCGGGTGACCCGCACCGGAAACGTCATCGGCACGTTCCTGTACCAGGCGCCCGAGCTCTTCGCACCCGCGTCCCCGGGCCCCACGCCCGCATCGGACCTGTGGGCGCTGGGGATCACGCTGTACGAGATGGTCGAGGGCCACGTCCCCTTCGACGGCAACAAGCCCTGGGAGGTTCAGGAGAACATCAGGCAGTCCCCCGAACCGTCTCTCCAGTACGCCGGACCTCTCTCCCCGGTCATCCGGGGACTGCTGATCACGGACCCGCGACAGCGCCTGGACGCGGCCTCGGCGGAGGCGATGCTCCGGGAGGTGATCGAGGGCCCCGCCCCGGCGCCCGTGCCTGCCGCGTCTGTGCCTGCCGAGCCCGTGCCTGCCGAGCCCGTCCCCGCTCCTCCGTCGGCGAGCGGGAAGCGCGTCCGGTCCCCGGGCTGGAAGGCGGCGACGGCGGCGGCGGTGTGCGTCGCGCTGCTGGCCGGCGTGGGCTGGATCGTTTCGAACGGCGGCCCCCCCGACGACAAGTCCGGCGACCGGGCCGGTTCGGGGCAGGCGCAGGACTCGGGTGAGAGCGGCACGCAGCAGCGGTGGAAGGACACGCACACCATCCTGAAAATCGGTGTCAAGGGCGACCAACCCGGACTGAGCCTGTACGACGAGAAGACCAAGACGTACGAGGGTTACGACATCGACCTGGCCTACGCCATCGCCGAGAGCATGGGCTACGCCAAGCCCCGGTTCACCCAGGTGCCCACCGACTACCGGAGCACCGCGCTGAAGACCAAGAAGGTGGACCTGATCATCGCGTCGTACAGCATCACGGACGAGCGGAAGAACGCCGCGCCCGGCGAGTACAGCGTCGCCTTCGCGGGCCCGTACTACGAGGCGAGCCGGAGCTTCCTGGTCCGCGAGAAGTCGACCCGGTACAAGATCAAGGACTCCAGCGATCTGAAGGACCTCGGCGTCGCGGTGTGCACCGCGCGGGATTCGACCTACGAGAAGACGCTGCCCGAACAGGGCTTCACCATGGCGAAGTCGCAGCCCAACACCTACCAGGACTGCCTGGACAAGCTGCTGGACGAGAAGTCCGACGTCTACGCGGTGGCCTCGGACGACATCATTCTCGCCGGGTACCTGAAGGCGAACCCGGGCAAGGTGCGGCTGCTGGAGAACATCCAGGGCGCGGAGGGCTACGGCGTGGCGATGCGGCCGGAGAACAAGCTCCTGAAGCGCGAGGTGTGCTCGGCGCTCCGGACCGTCCTGGCGGGCAAGACCTGGGATGAGATGTACGTGAAGAACCTGTCCGACCTGATGGACGACAAGGCCCCGCCGGGCCGACCGGACCTGACGGAGTGCGAGAACCACTGACGAGGGGCACCGGCCGTAGGGGGCCCGGTCATCGCTGTACCGCTCGCGTCCGGCCCCGGGGATCGAGCGAACCGTGGTCGGCGCCGAGAGGGGTCACGGCCGCCCAGCACGGTTCCGGGCTACGACGTCCGGTCTCCCCGGAAGCCCGGCGGGTGATGATCCTGGCCGGCGCAGAGACCCCTACCGGCCGCGAATACCCCGTGACGACGTCGCAGATCCTGGTCGACGGCGTCCACTCGCTGTTCCAGGCGATCTGGGACACCGCCGTCGATCCCGATACCTATCTGCGGAAGAACATCCCCCATCTCGATAATGACGGCCGCGTGATCCTCAAAGCCCTCGGTTCGGGACTCACCGACGAATCGGCGGCCAGACAGATCGGCCTTTCGCTACGCACCTACCGGCGGCGTGTGGCCGAACTGATGGTCAAGCTGGAGGCCAACTCCCGCTTCCAGGCCGGGCTGCGTGCGGGTGAGCTGGGGCTACCCCGCTGAGACGATAGTGATCGCATCCCTGCGGTGGCCTGCACACTTGAGCGCCTCGGGCCGCGCAACCAACCGTCGTGTCAACCCCCGAAGAACTTCCGGACAGGCCCTCAGGGAGTCTGTCCGGCCTCGTCGACGATGCCGCTGTCGATGAGGGCGACGGAGGTGACGACGGTGCCGGCCTTCCCCCACGCGTTGTCCTCCACGAGGACCGTGCGCTCGCCCAGGAGTTGGGCCGTGCTCTTGTCGAAAATCCACTCGGTGCGTTCGCCCTCGTGTGTTCGGGCGACGGCGACCCCGTGTCGGCCTGCCGCGTCCACGGCGTCGGAGACGACGTCGACTCCGGGGATGAGGGCAGCGGCCCGGTAGAGAGCCGCGGTGGTCTCGGAGGGAGTCGCCCCGTTGCGCAGAAGGTCGCCGATCGTGACGAAGGCTTCCTGGTCCGGTCCCGTCGTGGAGTCGGAACCGGCCCCGTGATTCTCCTCGGCGTCGTCGCGGATCCGCTTCAACAGGATGTCGGGATCGGTCGGCAGGGCAGCCAGGAAGTCGTAGGTCGGCGAGTTCAGATTGCCTCGGCCCGGAGCGCCCGGCAGTAGATCGTCGCTGCCGCCCTTGCGCTGCAGGGTCCGCTCACTGCCGTCCACCGAGGTCCACTGCTCCATACCCTCGTCCTCGCGCAAGAGGTCCATCGTGCCGGCCTTGGTCTCGGACAACACCGACGTATGGCCGACCGTCTTGACGTACGAGTACTGCCCGGCGCGCACCTTCGTCTGCGGTGTCGTAGCGGCGGCCAGAGCCGCTCTCTCCAGTAGTTGGACCGACGCCGCCGAGGCCGGTGGCACGTTACGCGGAGCGTCGATGGGTCCGGAGCCGAGACCGAGAACGACGGCGGTCGCTCCAGCGGCCACTGCCGTGCCCAGCACCAGCCTCCAACGCCCTCTCGGCCGCAGTGCCGGACGGGGAGAGCGGGACCGCGCTTGTCGATCGACCTCGCTCAAGAAGTGCGCACGGCGAGCTTCCACTCGTCCGGGTGCCGGCTCCGGGTAGGGAGTCGGAGGCAGCATCCGGCTCGCCTGCTCACGCTCGGACTGTTCCCGCTGCTCCGGACTCATCGTGTACTCCTCCTGTGGGAAGCGCGGGCTGCGGCCACCCCGCTCTGCGGTATGTGTCCGCCGCCGGTCCGCGGTTCCGCACCATGCGGATCTGCTCCAAGCTCCTCCTCGACGAGCCCGCGCAGTTTCTCTCTCGCTCGTGAGAGTCGGGAACGTACGGTGCCCACAGGAATCCCCAACGCCTCAGCGGCCGCCGCGTACCCCAGATCGGACCAGACGACCAGAGCGAAGACCTCGCGCTCGGTCCGCTTCAGACGGTGCAGTGCTCGGGCCGCGGCGGCCAGACGCTGAGCGTCGGCCATCTGCCCGACCACCTCGTCCGAAAAGTCAGGCACCGCTTCCGGCGGCGGTAAACGGGACATCGCCTCCCGATGCCGACGTGCCGCCCGGGCGGTGTTGCGCATCACGTTGGTCGCGATGCCCAAGAGCCACGCCCGGACGCTCCTGACTTCCTCGCGCAGCTTGTCGCGTAGCCGCCAGGCCTCCAGAAAGGTGAGTGACATGACGTCCTCGGCGAGGGCCCAGTCACCCGTCGTCCGGATCGCATGGGCATAGACGACGCGCGCATGCTCGTCGAAGATCTCGGCGAACGCCGCCCGATCGCCGGACCGGACCCGTTCATGCAAGAGGAAGTCCACAGCAACAAGTGTCCGCACAGCTGCATCGGTTCCACTTCCTCTCCGCCGGAGTATGGACTCCTGACACAACAATGAGGAGTGTCTAATCAACGGCGGATCTGATGATCAAGGAGACGCCAGAGATGACCGAGACCGTTGTCGAGCAGGAGTCCGTGGAGAAGCCGGCGGTC